>JAZQVG010000073.1:0-18504 GCA_045631625.1 Christensenellaceae bacterium | reverse complement strand
CAAAAAGATTATCAGCAAATTGTTCACCACTAATAGCCTTAATGGTAGGGTAATTTTCAAGCCTTGGAGAGTTAGCAATTTGCCCACCCAAACTTTCACTTTCTAAAATTAATACACTTTTACTGTTTCTTAAAGCGTAGAGCGCAGAGGTCATCCCTGCTGCGCCTGCGCCTATTACTATAACGTCGTAATTTTTCATAATAAATTATTTTGTTTCGATATACTTTCTAATTTCACTAGCGTTGTCGTAAGCAACTACGCCGTCACCGTTAGGAACTAATAAGGTAGGTGCTTTTTTAACGCCGTATTTGATTGTCAATTCCTTATCTTCTTCTGCATTAACTACTTCATACTTAATGCCTGCCTTATCAAGCATCATTTTTGAAGTTTTACAGTTTGGACAACCGTTTCTTGTGAAAAGAATAGGTGTAGAAATGGTCATATCAGCACTTGACTCTTTCTTTTCTTCACAAGAACAAGTTTCTTTTGCTTTGAAGTTAGAATTTGCAATATCATAAACCTTTCTGTCCTTAAATCCTTCTCTCTTACCATCGTTCCAGTTTTGTACAGGACGATAGTAACCGGTAATACGACTGTAAACTTCCGTATCTTTACCACAGATTGGACAAGTGTATTGTTCACCAGAAATATAGCCGTGTTCTGCACATACAGAGTACGTTGGAGACATCGTATAATATGGTAAACGATAGTTTTCTGCAATTTTTCTAACTAGGTTAGCACAAGACTTCCAATCAGGCAATTTTTGGCCTAAGAAAGCGTGGAACACCGTGCCAGAAGTATATAAAGTTTGTAATTCGTCTTGAATATCTAATGCGGTGAAAATATCTTCCGTATAACCTACTGGTAAGTGAGAACTGTTTGTATAATATGGTGTTTTATCCTTATCAGAAGCAGTAATAATGTCAGGATATCTCTTTACGTCGTGTTTAGCAAGCCTAAATGAAGTAGATTCAGCAGGCGTTGCTTCTAAGTTATATAAGTCACCATACATTTCTTGATAGTCAGAAAGTTTGTTTCTCATAAAGTTGAGAACGTTTTTGGTGAAGCTTTGTGCTTCTGGAGTGGTAAGATTTTTACCAACCCACTTAGCGTTTAAGCACGCTTCGTTCATACCAACTAAACCGATTGTTGAGAAGTGGTTGCTAAACGTACCTAAGTATCTCTTTCTATATCGATATAAACCTTCTTCTAAAAGTTTGGTTACGGTGTCACGTTTAACTTTTAGTGAACGTGCAGAAATGTCCATCATACGTTTTAATCTGTCGTAGAATTCTTCTTCAGTATTAGATAAGTAAGCAATTCTTGGCATATTGATTGTAACAACACCGATAGAACCCGTGCTTTCACCACTACCAAAGAAACCACCAGATTTTTTACGTAATTCTCTTAAGTCAAGCCTTAAACGACAACACATTGAACGTACATCACTTGGTTCCATATCACTATTGATATAGTTTGAGAAATATGGAGTACCGTATTTAGCCGTCATTTCAAATAAAAGTTTGTTGTTTTCTGTTTCAGACCAGTCAAAATCACGTGTAATTGAGTATGTTGGGATTGGGTATTGGAAACCCCTGCCGTTAGCATCGCCTTCAATCATAATTTCGATAAAGGCCTTGTTAACCATAGCCATTTCTTTTTCACAATCTTTATACTTAAAGTCCATTTCCTTGCCACCAACAATGGCGTTCATTTCAGCAAGGTCATTTGGAACAACCCAGTCAAGAGTGATATTGGTAAATGGAGATTGCGTACCCCATCTTGACGGCGTATTTACACCGTAAATGAAAGATTGTATACATTGTTTAACTTCTTTATAAGTAAGGTTATCAACCTTAACGAAAGGTGCTAAATAGGTGTCAAATGAAGAGAACGCTTGTGCGCCAGCCCATTCATTTTGCATAATACCTAAGAAGTTAACCATTTGGTTACATAAGGTAGATAAATGACCTGCTGGAGAAGACGTAATTTTTCCTACTACACCACCCAAACCTTCTTTAATAAGTTGACGTAGTGACCAACCTGCACAGTAGCCTGTAAGCATTGATAAATCGTGAATATGAATATCTGCATTACGGTGAGCATCAGAAATTTCATCATCGTATACTTCTGATAACCAGTAGTTTGCCGTTACCGCACCAGAGTTAGATAAAATTAACCCACCAACTGAATAAGTAACGGTAGAGTTTTCTTTAACACGCCAGTCAGATACTTTTACGTAATCGTCAACAATCTTTTTATAGTCAACTAAAGTTGCTTTAACGTTACGGATTTTTTCACGTTGCTTACGATATAAAATATAACTTTTTGCAACGTCTACGTAACCTGATTGAATAAGTACAACTTCTACACTGTCTTGTATATCTTCTACGTTGATTACGTTATTAACAATTTTCTTATTGAAATCTGCAGATACACGTAAGGTCAACATATTTAAAATATCTGCAGTATAGTTGATTTGCTTTGCATTAAACGCTTTGCTTATTGCCGTTGAAATTTTGGACATATCATATTCTACTAACTGCCCGTCTCTCTTTTTAACTTGAAACATTTTCTCTCTCCTTCTTATCTATTTTGTGAGTATTTCTATTATATTATTTTATTTTCCCTTTGTCAATGCTTTTACACAAAATATTGTAAATTTTTTTATGTATAAACACAAGATATTGTGGTTGAATACTTTTTTTAATAAAGTATGAATAAAATAAAAACATATAAAAAAGTTAGATAAATACTAACGAAAAAGCAAAAAAATAAAGATAAAAAAAGTGAATAATTTATTTAAAAATACATTTTAAAATTGCGAAATACACTATATATTGTGATAAAAAAATTTTAATGGGGGAAATATCACGTAAAGAATTAAATTTCGCTTTCAGCCCGTCTAAATAAGATTTTTAAAAAGTCAAACTGCACTAAATATAAAAAATATCAACGTTTGCAATAAATATAAATAAGCCATAGATATCTACGGCTTACAAATAAAAAATAAAAGAGCCGGTAAAAATACCGACTCTTTTTTATATAGAGTTATTAAACTCAAATTATTGAAAGGAATTATGCAATTTCGTCAACTGGTGGTTCATAAATGAAGTACATACCACAATTGCTACATTTCTTAGCTTTACATTGATATGTTACACCATTGATTTCCATTGAGAAAGCAATTTCTTCAGCATTAGTGAAATCATGTTCAAGAGCTTCAGCCTTAACTTCTGCTACTTTTACATTGATATCTAATTCTGCATCTGCTTGACTTTCGTAGTAGTAATAGATAACCTTACCTTCAACACCACACTTAGCAGCGTATGTTACGTCGTCAATTGCTTTGATGATACCTGTTGCATTAGCGCCACAGTCAGCACAAGTAAGTTTAACGATACCGTCAACAACTTCTGCATCCCAAGCGTGACCAGTTGCAGCAACCTTATCAGTTTCTTCAATCTTTGAATATTCACCACAAGCAGTACATGTATAGATTGCATTGTAACCTTCTTCTTCACAAGTTGGAGCCTTAGTTACTAATGAACCATCTGCATTCTTATCTGCTTCATCAGCAAACGTATGAGTACCCTTAGAAGAGAATACGATGTCATGACTACACATATCACACTTAATAATAGCAAACTTAGCATCTTTACAGTTACCAGGAGCACCAGCAGACCAAGTGATTTCTGCAAGATAATCTTTGATATCTTCATATTCGTATGTAGCACCTTCGATGATTGCTAAGCCACCAACAGTCTTATGTGCTGATACTTCGTCTTCTTCGATTACTAAATCACATTCTACACCGTTTAAGGTATATTTATATTCTTTAGAAGCAGGAGCTTCACAAGTTGCAGCATTTTCTTTTACCAATTCAGCGTTAACAGTGATTTCTTTACCACAAACTTTACATTTAGCATTGATAATTAATGCGTTGCCTTCACCAGCGGTTTCGCTAACCTTTTCATATTTATGACCAGCTGCTTCACCAACGTTAACTTTCTTGCTTTCGTTACACTTATCACAAACTTGTTCATAATAAGCAGGAGCTTCACAAGTTGCATCGTGCATTACTTTTTCGCCTTCAGCATCAACTACATCTTTCCAAACGTGAGTACCTTTAGCCTTGAATACGATTTGTTCTTTACAATCAGCACATTCGTTAATGATTGCAAATTTTTCTTCTGTACAGTCACCTGGGTTACCAGCAGACCAAGAAATTAAACCAGCATCTTCAAGAGCCTTAATTACTTCATATTCATAAGAAGTAAGAGCACCTTCAGCAAATTCATAAGTTACTCCACCTAAAGAAACCTTATGGCCACTCTTAACGCCTTCAGTAATATCGATGTATTTGGTTTCACTATTTAATACATAACTATACTTAACGATCTTAGCAGCAGAACATGTAGCTTCTTGCGTAGAAATGTATGTAGCATCAATTGTATTAGTTGCATCACAATCATTACACTTAACATTGATAATTAATGTGTTTGCAGCAGTACCAGGAACTTCGCTAACTTTTACCCAAGTATGACCATTAGCTACGCCAACTTCTACTTTCTTCTTATCTTGACAAACTGAACATACTTTTTCATAGTATTTAGCAGTTAAACAAGTAGCATCATAGTATTTTGTTTCGCCATCTTCTTTAACGTCTTCATATTTGTGATCGCCCTTAGAAAGAATAACGATTTTTTGAGCACAATCAGCACATTGATATGTAGCATACTTAACTTCTTCACAACTACCAGCAACACCAGCAGACCAAGCGATATCACCACTTGCAATAAGAGCAGCAACATCAGCATATTCATAGGTTTCACCTTCAACAAATGCAGAAGCACCAATTTTGTGACTGATTTCTACGTCAAACTTGAATTCTACAGCAAATGCACCACAGTAATTTGAAATTGCATATACTTCTTGATCTTCAGTATCAACTGTTAAACAAGTAGGAACATAATGTGTGTATAATGCATCAGTTAACTTAGGTAATGTCATGGTTTGTTCTGTTTCACAAACAGCACAAATACCCTTAATTTCACCAGCAGTATCCTTTGTTGGAGCTGCAGTTACTTTCCAAGAAGCAGTAGTAGTATGTTTGCCACCAGCTTCAGGAGCATGATATACAGCGTTCTTAACGTCACCACAAAGAGTACATAATTCACCATCGAAAGTACCGTTTACACAAATGTTACCATTTAATACAGCACCTTTAACTGGAACGTATGCAGATTCACCATTTTCATTCTTGTGATCAAGTTGAGCAATTGGTTCATTAGCAAGTTCTACACCACAAGCACCACAAACGGTTTGATTGAAACCGCCTTCAGTACAGGTAGCAGCCTTGTAATCGCCACCCTTAGTTTCAAATGATGTGTAAACAAGAGTAGGAACCTTAGCACCAGCAACATCTGCAACAACTACTTCGTATGAGCCGTGAACTGCAGGATTTTTAGCAGTAGTTCCAACTACTTGACCTTTACATAAAGTACAAACTTTTAATACAATACCCTCTTCTGAACAGTTAGCATACTTTACAGTATGTTCTACAAAAGCATGGGTACATCCATCTTTAAGGCCAACATTATCTACACCATCTTTACCAACTACGAGACCTAAGTCGTCAGTAGAGTTATCAGAGTATGTAACGATGAGATGACCTTGCGCATCGATAGTAGTTGAAACAATTGTCTTGCCACCACAAGCTACGAGCCCGAAAGCCATAACTAAAGCTAAGCAAAGTACACTGAGTAAACCTACTATCTTTTTCAACAATGATTTGTTTACTTGCATAGTTTTTCTCCTTTCTAAAATTACATGTTTATTTTCGACAGGCTTTTACCTGTTGATTCCTTTATTATCTATAAATTTACAACACAAAAAAGTAGGCGTAAACCTATACAATGATATTTTACAGCATCAAACACTAGTTGTCAAGCATTTTTTGTGAAAATATTTTTATTTTATTACTATTTTTCACTTTTTTTAGCCGACAACCATTTATTCAATTTTAAAATTATTAATATACATATATATTACTAGACTTTTAATATCAAGTCAAGTACTTTTTTGAAATTTATTTACGCTAATTTTTACCAATTTTCTGTGTTTAATTATTTTTTTTTATTTTTTGGCAACGTATAACCTATCACTTATTATATATATTATATAATGTTTTTAAAAATACCTTGTTTTTTATTTAATTTTTCTCTTCCGCTTTTTCTATTTCTTTAACGTCTGTGCATTTGCACATTTATTTATTAAAATGAAAAAAGCCGTACAAACGGCTCTTTAAAAAGTGTTTTATTTAAGGTTTATTTCTTTTAGCCAAGTAATTGCCATACTAAACCATTTAGGATAGTCTATTGACATACCTTCAATATAGTGCTTATACTCAACTTCGTCATCTTTGAAAAGTTCTTCCGTCCCTAGCGACAAACCGTGTGCACCTTTTGCAAAGACGTGTAAGGTATAACTAACTTCTGCTTCAGCATAAGCGCTTGCTAAAACCAAACTGTTTCTACAAGGCACCACTTTGTCGCCCGACGTTGAAAAGATAAAACAAGGTGAGCAATCTTTATTCACAAGTTTTTCTATAGATAATTTTTCTTTTAATTCTTGGTCGTCGCCACAAAGCATTTGAAAAGAATAATTATGCGTTTTACCAAAACTTGTTGCAACAGGATAGCCGTAAATGGTAGCATCTGGCTTTGCAAATTTTTTCTTCTCTCCCAAAAAGTCTAAAACTTCACTATCGTAAAGAGTAGATATCGTGCCAGCCAAGTGTGCGCCTGCAGAAAAACCTATAACCCCTACTTTATCTTGCTTACTATTTAAGGCCTTAGCGTTTTCTCTTATATACACCATTGCCATTGCCGTTTCTTGAAGTGCAATTGGAAATTTTACCGTTTCAACCGAATACGTTAATACGAAAGCGTTATATTTGTTTGAAACAAACTCTAATGCAACCGGCTCACACTCCTTTTCACCAATATGGTGATACGCACCGCCTGGTATTATTAGCATTGATGGGTATGATACTTGTTTGCAATTTTCTTCGTCCTGGACGTAGCACTTTAAAACGCCACCGTTTGCTTCTTGTGGCTTTTTCCTATCAAAATATTTATATAAATCAACTTCAAAAGTTTTCATAACTATTTAATCTCGCCTGCATTTGTTTTTTTAGTTATTTATCACCATACATTTTTTCGTAGTAGTTTTGATATTCGCCACTAATAATAGTTTCCCACCAATCACGATTATCTAAATACCATTTAATAGTTTTCTTTATTCCTTCGTTAAAACTCGTTTCTGGAAGCCAACCAAGTTCGCTATGAATTTTACTTGGGTCTATAGCGTAACGCATATCGTGGCCTTTCCTATCTTTAACGAAAGTAATTAACTCTTCACTTTTACCAAGTTCTTTACATATTAGTTTTACGATATCGATGTTTCGCATTTCGTTGTGTCCACCAACGTTATAAACTTCGCCCACTCTTCCTTTATGAATAATTAAGTCAATGGCTTTACAATGGTCTTCAACGTACAACCAATCTCTAACGTTTATACCTTCGCCATACACCGGTAACGGTTTATCGTTTAATGCGTTTGCTATCATAAGTGGAATTAATTTTTCCGGAAAATGATATGGCCCGTAATTATTTGAACAACGGCTTATACTTACTGGTAGCCCATACGTCCTATGATATGCCAAAACCAAAAGGTCTGCACCTGCTTTTGAAGAACTATATGGTGAACTTGTATGTATTGGCGTTTGTTCCGTAAAAAACAAGTCAGGTCTATCAAGTGGCAAGTCGCCGTACACTTCGTCAGTAGAAACTTGATGGTAACGGTCTATCCCGTATTTCCTACAAGCATCCATCAAAGTTGCAGTACCTAAAATGTTCGTCTTCAAGAAAACTTCTGGGTCTTCTATTGAACGGTCAACGTGGCTTTCTGCCGCAAAGTTTACCACTATGTTTGGCTTTTCTTCTTCAAATAATTTATCTACTGCTTCCCTATCACAAATATCTGCTTTTACAAAACGGAAATTTGGATTATCCATTATTGGTGCTAACGTAGACAAGTTGCCCGCATACGTTAATTTATCTAAGCAAACTATTCTATACTCAGGGTGTTTTTTTAGCATATAATATATAAAATTACTACCTATAAAGCCTGCGCCACCCGTTACGATTATAGTCATATTATTCTCCTTTTGCTAGCGATATTAAATATTCGCCATATTCCGTCATTTTTAGTTCTTCACCAAGTTTTAACAACTGTTCGGTAGATATAAAACCTCTACGCCACGCTATTTCTTCTATACAAGACACGTAAAAGCCTTGGCGTGTTTGTACTGCTTCCACGTATTCCGACGCTTTCAACATACCTTCCGGCGTACCTGTATCAAGCCAAGCCATCCCACGTCCAAAAAGTTGTACTTTCAATTTACCACGCTTTAAATATTCGTTGTTTACTGCCGTTATTTCAATTTCTCCACGTTCGCTTGGTTTTACGTTTTTAGCAATTTCAACTACGTTATTATCATAAAAATATAAACCAGGGACAGCATAATTAGACTTTGGATTCTTTGGCTTTTCTTCAATTGAAACAACGTTGCGGTTATTATCAAACTCAACCACGCCAAACGCCCTTGCATCTTTTACAGGATACCCAAAAATGGTAGCACCTTCATTTTGCATAGCATTCTTAATAGCACGCGTTAAATCTTGGCCATAGAAAACGTTGTCGCCTAATATTAGACAAACGCTATCGCTACCTATAAATTCTTCGCCCAAAATAAATGCATCTGCAAGCCCTCTTGGTGTGTCTTGTACCTTATAAGAAAATTTTACACCTAATCTATTTCCATCGCCTAAAAGTTCACGATACAACCCAATAGAATCTGGCGTAGATATGATTAAAATTTCTCTTATTCCCGCCAACAATAAAACTGACAAAGGATAATATATAAGTGGCTTATCATATATTGGTAAAAGTTGCTTTGATACAACCTTTGTCATTGGATATAACCTTGTACCTTTACCACCTGCTAAAATAATTCCTTTCATTATTTCTTCTCCTTCTTAGACGATACCTTTTTATCATACCATTTAAAAAATGGTTTTTCAATTAAATAAATTCGCACTAGATCAATTATTGTACAGATAGTATAAACTAATACAATACTTATAATCAAATGTAAATACGCTTGATTCGTTTGTAAATAAGTTGTATTTTTTAATACGTCACCCCAAAGCCAAGCTCTCATTGCATCACTATTTGCATGTATGAGCAATACACCAAACGTTGCAGACGCAATCGTGTTTATTATTTTACTATACTTTAAGTTTAAGTTTTTGAACACTATAAACGCACTAACTGCCGTAATTACCGCCAGCACTTTATTGGAGTCTGACACAAAATAATATACGCCAACATTTAAACCTAATTTTTCATTAATGAACAACACTACAACAACGGAAAGTACACTCAATACAAAACTAGACAAACAAATAATCACCCAAAGTTTTTTGCGCGAAAACAATTCTTGCTTGTAACTTCTTATATACGCACCTATCAAATATATGATCATAAACCACATTACGTAGTTCATTGTAACGTTAAAATATGGAATGTTTGGAAAAACACTAAAAGCGCCTAAACATAGAAGTATTAACAAGCCGTGTGTCTTCTCATCCATCCCTTTAATTAAAATATTTAAAAAAGGTATAAACAAGAAAAATACAAGATAACAGCCTGTAAAATTATCTCCCAATCTTACAATAGGTATCATTGCTCTTGCGAAACTTAAAAAAGTCCATTTGTCCGGTTGCGTAACAACAAATATTAACGTAATGATTATTTTATAAAACATAAACTCTAAAAACAGTTTCAAAAACTTTTTTAAAGTTATTTTAGAACGACACATAAAATAACCCGTTATTAAAACAAAGCAATTTATACCTATTTTACCAAACGCACCAACTGAATAAAAGAAAATACTTTTAAATGAAGTTGGTGAAAGTTTTAAGTATTTTAAAATTCCAGAATTTACTACGTAATGATGCGTAACTATCAATATCATAGTTATAATTCTAAACAATTCTAAACCAGACTCTCTTTCTTTTGGTCGTAAACTATTAGCGTCTATAAATTGATTATTATTTTGCATATTTTATCAACCTCACTCAAATGTAAATCTGCATACATAGGTAAGCACAAAACGTTTCTTGAATATTTATAAGCATTAGGCGTTAATTTTTCCAAATCTCTATTAAACGCTTTATTTTCTGAAACTAACGGATAAAAATATTTTCTCGCATTAATTCCATTTTTACCTAAAACTTCAATTAGTTCATCTCTTGATTTAGAAAAATTTTCATCTAACAAAATAGGAAAATACGCCCAGTTTCTTTTTAAACCTTTTTGTTCTGGAAGCATGGTTAAACCCTTTATTTCTTTCAAATTTTCAACGTATCTTTCATATACTGCCTTTCTCTTGTTAAGTTCTTCATCTACGTGGCGCAAATTACAAATCCCCATTGCAGATTGAAACTCGTTCATTTTAGCATTTGTACCGAAAGTTTCAAGCGTTTCTCCATCAATACCAAAGTTGCGTTCAAGATTCAATTTTTTTATAAGTGATTGGTCTTTAAATGTAACTGCCCCACCTTCTATCGTGTTGAAAACTTTTGTTGCGTGGAAGGAAAACATCGTGGCGTCTCCGTAAGCGCCAATTCCTTTACCGTCATATTCTACACCAAAAACGTGCGCACCGTCGTAAATTACTTTTAAAGAGTGCTTATCTGCTATTTTTTGAATAGCCTGCACGTTACAAACGTTTCCGTAAACGTGCACCGCTAATATTGCGGAAGTTTTATCGGTGATTAAACTTTCTATTTTGCTTTCGTCAATCGTATAATCAGGTTTGACGTCACAGTAAATAGGAGTACAGCCTGCTTGAACGATAGCGTTAGTAGTTGAAGCAAACGTAAAAGGAGTCGTAATAATTTCACCTTTTAAATTCAACGCTTTTAACGTGCAGTAAAGTGCAAGGTGACCATTTACGAACAACTCGATATTATCAACTTTCAAATACTCTTTAAGTTGACTTTTAAGTTTGTTATGTATGGGACCCATATTAGTTAAATGAGTGGTGTCCCAAATACTTTTAATTTCTTCACAATACTCTTCATAAGAAGGCATTGAAGATTTTGTTACGTTAATTTTATCCATAGATTTTTAACCTATTTTACAAGTTTTTTATTTTTATGTGTTTGTTTTATCCGTTTATTTAACTGTTGTTTTTTTCTTCTTATTATCCAATGCTTTTTCTCCAGCAACGTACATTTTTACAAGCCCAAATAATACCATACAAGAAGTAAAAGTAAAAAGTATAGGATATATTGATTTATATATTACAGTGCAAATAGCAGTTGCCGTTTCGCCACCAATTATTATTGCTACGACGTATCCTAAAAATGATAGGGTGCTTAATACAAGTGCCGTAAAAATTCCTATGCTAAAAATTAGCGTCATTATTTCGACAATCTTTTTTCTTGTGCCTTTAATTTCCTTCATAATTTAGCCCTCCTACAATCCAAGTATTGGTAACCAGCCTAATAATACTACTACTTCTAATAGGTACTGAACTGCCACCCACCACAAATCATTTTTAACAGTTTTACCAAAGTCAGATTCAGCAATACTCATCCCCGCATACATTCCAAGTGCAAACGGTGGGGTAATGCCACACATAACCCCGCATATGCAAGGTAGCATTGCTGCAACAATCAACGGATTAACACCTACTGCCGCAAACATTGATATAAATGCCGGGCCAAACATTACTACCATAGATGAACCTGGTATAATCATTGAAATGAAGCAGGATATAAGTGGAATAATAATCGCTAATCCATACTTACCTAAACTTAACTGTTCAATAACCCCTTGAAGTTCAACCCCTGCCCCAATATCCGTAAACAATTCGCCTATCATATAACCGAATATACAGGTTGCTACTGTTGGCACTAAACCTTTCGCCCCATTACCAATTATTTCAATCATACCCTTAATAGAGCCGTGTTTTTTATCCTTTGATATAAGTGTGCCTATGATAATTGCAATTCCTGGAACGAATATTAAAAGCGAACTAGAAAAATATTTTGCACCTGTCGCCCCTAATCTATTTGTTAAAAATCCTGCGTTTAAAAGTGAATCCAATACGAAAGGCAACAATATAATTACAGGCAATAATAAGCCCGTCCAACCTTCTTTAAGAGTTTGCTTTAACGATGGCAAATCTTCTTTTTTCATAGGTTTAACTTTATAGTATAAACAGAAGAAGAATACCATTAAAATTCTAGATAGAATAAAGTAAAGGGAAACTCCCCAACAAACCATCCAAAACTGACCTGTTGTTGTTGCATTATCTCCAAAAACTGCTAAATATGCACCAAGAGCAGCAACTATGTTTGCCGATGGCGGAATCATATTTCCTAAATAACTTGACGTGCTTTCTACGTTAGCCGCAAGATGGGCTGGAAAGCCCGTCTTTTTCATTGCAGGTATCGTTATTGTTCCTGTTGCCATTACGTTGCCCGGGCCACTACCTGAAAGCGCGCCCATAAAGGCACTCGCTACAACAGAAGCATAACCTGCACCACCGGGTATTCTTCCTAAAAGGGCAATTATTATTTTAACACAATTATCGATAATTTTAGTTTTAGATAATATCTGTGACATCGCTACAAAAGCCACCATTGAAAACAATAATGACGTATCTAATGCGCCGATTATGTACAACCATAGATTTTCCCACGTTCCCGATAGAGCAACTAAAATAATAAAACTTATAATTACCCCTTCATAAATTGGACGATGCAATAGTATAAACCACACGCAAATAACAGCAAGCATAACTAATAAATAAATTATTACGTTTGGCATATTATCTTCTCCTTCTCTTTTATATGTTTTTAATTAATTTTCCTTTTGTGAAACTTTTTTCTTATTAAAAAATTCTTTTACTGTGTCTAGTAAATATCTAAAAATTTCTACACGGAAAAGCATTGAAAATCCAACGTACAATACCCCCCCTGCTAAAACTTGTAAAACTAAAACTAAATACATATTCCAACTAAATGAAAGATATAAATAGTTCATTAAATACACAGGTACACCCATTAAAATTGCCAAACCAAAATACGGTAAAATGTCTTTCACTTGCTCAATCCAACTATAATTTAATAGTTTTTTGTTTGGAAAAGAATTAACAATTGAATATATAATTGTTGAAATTATTGATCCAAATACAATCCAAAAAACACCAAACCACATTGTAGCAAATAGAATTATTAAACCAAATATTTTTTTAACAATTTCTAATTTTAAAAACAAATCGCTTCTACCAAGCGCTTTTATTGCTTGTAAATTCGCTGCGTGTATTGGTCTTAGAGTATACACAAAACACATCATTTGTAAATAAGGGATACATTCGTTCCATTTAGAAGTAAACAACACTGGAACTAATACGGGTGCAACTACAGCCAAACCTGCAAGAATTGGAAGCATCAAATAGCAACTTGCTTGTATGGATCGTCTTGTCATATTTTTTATTCTCTTTTTGTCCTCTTGTTCTGCAGACAAAACAGGAAATAAAACGGAATTTATAGGCGTATTTAAATTATCCCCCACTAAACTTGGCAGTGCTTTACCTTTATTGTAATAGGCCAAATCAACTGACGAATATTTTTTACCTATTACAATTCCCCTAAGTTCATTATAGCCAACGTCTAACAAACTTGACCCTAAAAGTTTCCAGCTATACCCAAAAAGCGTTTTAGTACGACTCCAAGAATATTTAAGTTTGGGTCTCCATTTTATAGTTATCAATAATATAATTTGTCCAACAGCTAAATTTGTCATATGTTGCACAACTAAAGCCCAACATCCAAATCCTTCTAAAGCCATCCAAATTCCAACTACTGCTGAAATAATAGTTGCAGATATTGTTGATAAAAAAACTTTTTTAAATAAAAAATTTTTTGAAATATATGCGTTTTGCACGGAGCTTAATGCGCTTATTGGAAGTTGCAAACCCACCACGCGTAAAACACTTTCTAATAAAGGTTCTTTAAACCATATTGCTATGTATGGTGAAACAAAAAACAAACCAGCATACAATAAAATTGATACAAAAAAACCAGTGTGAAAAACAGAAGAAAAATCAAGGTCATCAGCATCTTTTTTTTGTACCAAAGCAGCACCAAAACCACTAGTTACGAAAACGTTTGCAATAGTTATAAATATTGTAGTTAATGCAACCACGCCGTAATCTTCTGGAACTAAAATACGCGCAAGAATAATTGATACAACCGTTGATATTATTTGTGCCCCCATTCTTTCTGCAACTTTCCATAGCAAGCCTGAAAACGTGGTCGTTTTATAATTCGTTTTATTTGCCATTAAATTTACCTTTTAACCTATAATAAAAAGTTATGACATAAGGACAAAACTTTCTAAAAAAATTTAAGATCCTAGTTTTTATTATAATCCCTCTATATAGTTTTATTTGAAAACGACAACCATTATTGAACCTGTAATTAGAATATCTATTAAATTCTTTTAATGTAGCAATTACACTTTTATACCTTTTTATAAAGTTTTGGTTTCTGCTTCCCCAACTACCAATAGCACCGCACCTATATATTGACATAATTTTATCAATAAAATATATACTGCCAGCGTTTATAAAATTAAGCATAATTGGAATATCTCCACCTAAAGCCACTTTTCTAAACGCGTCTGCTTTTTTATCTTGGTAATATTGTTTTAACGTCAAACCATCTAAAAAATACGAACATAAATGAAAGGGGTCATAAAAAGAATGCTTAGCCAAATCCTGATTATCCAACACCCCTTCTTGCAATTCTCTTTTTACAAAAGTATTATTATAAAAAGTTTCACCATCCTCTGATACGCGCTCTACTTTATGCACACACATTTTACAGTCAGGGTTTCCTTCCATAACATCATATTGTAATTGTAATTTGTTTTCATCACACCAATAATCGTCACCTTCACAAAAAGCAATATATTTTCCTTTCGCTTTAGGCAAAAGAATATTTCTTAATATTCCTACGTGCTTACTATGTTGATTTTCTGTTTGATATATAGGCTTTATAATGTCTGGATATTTTTCTTCATATTCACGAATAATTTGCGCAGTGTTGTCGGTAGATGCGTCATCGTTAATTAAAACTTCAAACTTAAAGTTTGTCTTTTGCATAACGAACCCGTCCAGACACTTTCTTATATATTTTTCATGATTATATGCTAAACACAAAACTGATACTTTAATTTCTTTTTCCATCTGCTTTCTTTCCTAATTTAAAAATTTAATAATATTAAAGCCGTTGATTTCAAATGCACGTTTGCCCGTAATAGTTACTATATCACTAATATAAACGTTGCCAAGTGGCTTACCGTTTTTTTGGTGAACGTGAATGGCACTGTTTAATTCTGGGTGTGGCACCTCATCAAAAAATACCTTTTTATAAGGTAAGTCGTTAAAACTTTTTAAAGTTTCATAACTTGCACCGTCTCTCGCCGTCATAATTACACGAATATTATTGAAATCAATTCTTTGCTTTCTTTCATTCCATTTTTCAACTGCTTCTTCAAAAGTTTTATAATGCACGAAATACACCGTTATATCGTCAAGCTTAGCAACGGGATATGGTAAGTCGCTTTCTATTTTTACAAATTCTGCATTTAAATATTTATCTAAATTTTGAATAAACTTAATAAAATCATCTGGAAGTATTTTTAAATTTACCGTTGGACTTAAAAACTTTAATCCTAAATCGTGCGAAATTATTCCACCTATGCAGTGATTAGTTATTATCGACGGATTATTTTTGAGTTTTTTTCTCATATTTTTATTGCGTAATTTACGCAACCTTGTTCCAATTGCTCTCTTAAATTTTTTCAATTTCTCTTACCTTTATAACAAAATATTTTCCTTGATTATCTTTGTTTTAAAAACCTTATTCCAAAGTGCTATGATTTATTTTTTAGTTTTTATCTTCTGTTTTATATTTTACTTTAAGTTTACTATATTTATCAATTAAAATGGTTTGTATTTTTTCAGTAGCCTTAGGTATCTTAAACAACTTAAATAACAATTGTCTTAAGTATTCTAAAACAGTACAGCCTAAATATAAAATTATAGCAAAACCAAATATTACTGCTATTGTTATTACCCAATGATAATTAAGCAAGAAAGCAAATTTATCGGTAACACCTATTGCAAGATGTATCAAATAAACACCAAACGTTGTCGATGAGAAAAATACCAGTATTTTACTTGATTTTATTTTAATATTGGCAAAAAACAATAATAGCGAAATTGCTTCCAAGACATTAAGTATAAATAGATAATTTGTTTGCACGGGAACTTTTTCCCATCCACTTAAATAAGAATAAACTAATCCAACGCATAAGTGAAAAAATGAAAGAACAAAATATAATAATAAGTAATAAATATTTTTTAATGGTTTACCTTTTATTTTTATTTTAAAATCATATTTTTTAATATACGCCCCTACAAGATAAAGATAAGCTAACCATAAAAAACTATATCCATTTATTAGTCCAAACACGTCGTGAGGAGCAATAAATCCTATACCACAAAATATCACACCAAGGGTAATTATCAAAATCCCCATAAAAAATTTTTCATTTTTTTCTATGGCACTATTTAAAATTGGTATAAAAAAGAAAAGCAAAAAATATGCAGTAAAATACCACCATCTATTAAAAATCACAGGTAGCATTCTTTTAATCAATAAAACAAATGAGAAACTTTCTTCTTTTAATGCTATTTTTATCCCGTAAAAAACTACCGAAATAAAAAATGCTTGTAACCATAAATTTATAATATTTTTTAATTTTGGATTTTTGCCACAATTAACGTATCCAGAAATTAGAGCAAAGCAGTTTACAGCCACCACGCTTAAAATTTGAATAATAGAACTTATAATCCACAACGGAGACCACGGCGAATTTATCGGATTTCGCAAAATGCCCCCTATCCCGTTTACATGTAAAACAACCACCATAAACATAGAAATTATTCTAAACAGGTCAATCCCGCCTAATCTTTCAGTTTTGGTTTCTAAACTTTTATCCATAATTTCTTTCTCAATTATTTGTAAATAAAATTTTTTTAATATTTTCACCATGCTTACACAAAAACTGCTATTATCTATAGATTTTTGCATAAAAAATTTTGAATTTAATTTTAGATAAAAGGCTTGCGCCTTCACTATCTAAAAAGTTGTTTATAACACTTTTAGAAAAACGCTTGCCACTCATTATTTCTTGCATATAATTTTTAACGTTTTTATTTATTTGTTTCTTATCTACGCCACGTTCTTTCGATTGGTTTATACCACATACTAATTGCATTAATAAAAACTGTTGCAAAGTGGAGTTTGAAAGCAAGTCTTTATATTCTTTTTTAACGGTTTGTGCTATTTGTTGTTGATAGTTAAAGACTGCAATTTTTTTATTTTTCATAGCACCACTTTCATTGATATAATATTTGTAGATTGGTGCTTTAAAAAATTCTATTTCTTTAATAAATTTATAATAGTTTAGACTAAATAAATAATCTTCGCCTATTTTAACCTTTTCATCAAAAGTTAAATTATTCTCTTTAATAATACTCGTCTTGAAAATCTTATTCCAAAGCGCATTGTTAAGTTTATATTTAAACACGTATTCTTTAAAGAACTCGTCAATTGACGATATTTGATATGTATAATCACTATCTGTCAATCTTAAAAGTTTTTCATCTTTATCGTTTAAGGTATAAAAATTATATACTGCTAAATCATATTTAATTTTAAATATTTCTTCTATTGCATTATTAGTTATAGTATCGTCGGCATCCACAAACCAGACGTATTCGCCCGAAATTTTTGAAAGAGCAAAATTACGTGCAGAAGAAACACCACCGTTTTTCTTTTCAAAATATTTTACAAAGGTGTACTTTTCTGTTAATGATTTACAAAGTAACGCCGTATCGTCCGTAGAACCGTCGTTAACAATAACCACTTCAATCTTGCCGTTATCTTGCTTGGCTATACTTTCTACGCAATTTTCTATATAGTTGTGACCGTTATAATCAGGTATAACTATTGATAAACTTTTCAACCTTCAATCGCCTTTATTAAATAATTTTTGGACTTATCTCTTATTTTTTCCAACTTTTCGTTTGCTTTAGTAAAATCAGTTTTACTAATTTCTATAATTTCTTCTTTAGTTAAAGATTTTTTTAAATTGTTTTCTAAGCCAACTGCCGTTAAAAAATCTATTTTTCTGCTATCGTTGTTATTATTTACCTTTTCCGTCTTTGCAATCATGCTTGCGCATGGCACGTTAAACATAGCAGAAAAAGCAGTTGCGTGGAAA
>JAZQVG010000072.1:0-6309 GCA_045631625.1 Christensenellaceae bacterium | reverse complement strand
AACGGTGTTGCTGCTGGTAGTGACATGAGATTTTCTGATGAGAAAATTGAAGGTGCTAGAAACTTTATGAATAAGTTGTGGAATGCTTCTCGTTTTGTATTGATGAACGCTGAAGGAAAGACAATTTCTAACATAAAGGATTGTAAATTAAGCGTTGCAGATAAGTGGATTTTAACAAAACTTAACAAAATTATTAAAGAAGTGACCGTTAATATGGAAAAGTACGAAATTGGCGTTGCACTTGCTAACCTTTACGATTTTGTCTGGAGTGATTTTTGTGATTGGTATATCGAACTTACTAAACCGTATTTATACGGCGAGGATGATAAGAAACGTGACGATACGATTAGTGTTTTAGTTTACGTTTTAGGTGAAATTGTTAAATTGTTCCACCCATTTATTCCATTTATAACTGAAAAGATTTATCAAAGTATGCCAAATACAGATGGTACTTTAATGCTTGCTGACTTCCCAAGGTATAACGTTAAATCAAATTATGCTTCAGCACTAAAACACGTCGAATTTGTTAAAGAAATTATCAAGAGTGTTAGAAACGTTAAGGTTAAAGTTGGTGCTGCACCATCTAAAAAGGTAAATTTATTTGTTAAAACTGAACAAAAGAAGACGTTAAAAGATTGTAAAGTTTATATTCAAAAACTTGCTGGCGTTGACCAAATTATCTTTATTGATGACAAGGCAGAATTAACTGAAAAGTTTGTTTCTCAAATAATCGATGGTGCAGAATTGTATATGCCACTTGGGGAACTTGTTGATTTAAATAGTGAACTTGAAAGATTGACGAAAGAGTTAAATTCTGTAAACGCTGAAATTGCAAGGGCAAGTGGCAAACTTTCAAATAACGGATTTTTAGATAAAGCACCAAAGGCATTGGTTGATGCAGAAAGGGCAAAACTTGATAAATTTTTAGAAATTCGTATAAAACTACAAAAAGAGATTGAAGACTTAAAATAATAAAGCAAAAAGCCATGTTTATTGTGGCTTTTTTCTTTTATGTTTATTGTTAAAAATTTTACCATTTTTTTACTTTTTATCGTTATCTTAATATTGACATTCTTTACTACTTATTGTATTATAATATATTAGAATACTATATTAGGAGATTTATTACTTTATGTCTAAATTTAATAGCAAAGATATGAAAATTAAAATTGATTATAATAATATGATGCAAGAATTTATTGGCGAAAAAGAAGGGCTTTCTTTAGTCGATATTAAAAATAGTAAAAAAATCATAGATAACGCTTATAAAACTGTAAAAGAAAATCGTGGTAAGGGTATGATGGGGTGGACAGAACTTCCTTATAATCAAAAGGAAATTGTTGCCGATATCATAGCAACTGCTAAAGATATTAGAAAAAAGGCGGACAACTTTGTTGTTTTAGGTATAGGTGGCTCTGCATTAGGCCCAACTGCTGCCTTCGCGTCACTTTGCCATTTAAGACATAATGAACTTAAAAAATCAGTTAGAAAATATCCTAAATTATACGTTGAAGATAACGTTGACCCTGAAAGGATGAATGCTTTGTTAGACGTTTTAGATTTGGAAAAAACTGTTTTTAACGTTATTACAAAGAGTGGTGCTACTAGTGAAACTATGTCGCAATATTTAATCATTATGGATATTCTTAAAAAGAAGTTTGGTGACAAGGCTAAGGACCATATGATTGCAACTACTTCTGAAAGCAAGGGTAATTTAATTAAAATTGCAAAAAAAGAAGGGTTAAAGACTTTCTATATTCCTGATGGTGTTGGGGGTAGATTTTCAGAATTATGCCCTGTAGGTTTATTGCCTGCAGCCGTAGTTGGCATCGATATTAAAATGATGCTTAAAGGTGCAGCGTATATGGACAAGATTTGCATGAATAAAGATTATAAGAAAAATCCTGCTTTAATTACTGCACTATTAGAATATCTATCTATGCAAAAAGGTAAAAACATTTCAGTTATGATGCCTTATGCAGATAGTTTAAAGTATATTGCAGATTGGTATTGTCAACTTTGGGGCGAAAGTTTAGGCAAGGCTGAAGATAAGCAAGGTAATTTGGTGTATGCCGGTCAAACACCTGTTAAGGCGTTGGGCGTGACCGACCAACACTCTCAAATTCAATTATATCGTGAAGGGCCTTTTGATAAGGTTATTACCTTTATTGCAGTTGAAAAGTTTAGAAATGACATTGAAATTAGTGGTGGTTGTGAAGATATACCAGACGTTTCTTTCTTGTCAGGACACACTATGGGAGAACTTATAAATACCGAAAGACGTGCTACTGAATATGCTTTAATGACGGCAGAAAGGTTAAACTATACCATTACTTTACCTGAAGTAAATGCTTTCACGATTGGTGAACTTTTATATATGTTTGAAATGGAAACTGCTTTTGCAGGTGCTATGCTTAATATTGACACCTTTAATCAACCGGGTGTTGAAGGTGGTAAAAACGCAACTTACGCTTTATTTGGTAGGCGTGGTTATGAAGAAACTAAAAAACAAATGGACAATGCACCTAAGAAAAAGGAAGAATATTTTTGTTAATTAGTTTTAATTTTTCAGTTGATTATATAAATAGGGGAGAAATACTGTCTGTTTTAAATATTTCTTTGTAAAAAAATAAAGGAGATTTATATGATAAGGAAGAAAAAATGTGTTGCTATGCTTTTGGCTGGTGGACAAGGTAGTAGGTTGTATGCACTTACTAATAATATTGCAAAACCTGCAGTATCGTTTGGGGGGAAGTATAGAATTATTGACTTTCCACTTTCAAACTGCGTAAACTCTGGTATTGATACCGTGGGCGTATTGACACAATATCAACCACTTATATTAAACGATTATATTGGTAACGGTCAACCTTGGGACTTAGATAGGTCGTTTGGTGGTGTGCATATTTTGTCGCCATACCAAGGTAAACATTCATCAGATTGGTATAAGGGTACTGCAAATGCAATCTATCAAAATTTGCATTTTATCAAACAGTTTGACCCTGATTACGTGCTTGTTTTATCTGGTGACCACATTTATAAGATGAATTATTCTTTAATGCTTAATTATCATATTTTACACAATGCTGATTGTACTATTGCGGCAATAGACGTTCCTATTGAAGAAGCGTCAAGGTTCGGTATATTAAACACTAAAGAAGATGGGGAAATTTATGAGTTTGAAGAAAAGCCTAAAAAACCAAAATCTACTTTAGCATCAATGGGCATTTATATTTTTAGTGCTAAAAAACTTTATAAATACTTAGAAGAAGATAGCCAAAACCCAAATTCTTCAAACGATTTTGGTAAAGATATTTTACCAAAGATGTTAAATAGTGGCGAAAAAATGATGTCTTATCAATTTAGTGGATATTGGAAAGACGTTGGAACTATCAATTCTTTATACGAAGCAAATATGGATTTATTAGGAGATACCCCTAATTTTGACGTTTACGATAGTTCTTGGAAAATTCAATCAAGAAGCCCGCTTGCACCTCCACACTATTTGGGCGATGGTGGTAAAGCAACAAATTCAATTATAATGAGTGGTTGTGAAATTTACGGTTCCGTTGAAAATTCCGTTATTGGTAGCAACGTAATAATTTCAAGTGGTGCAGTAGTTAAAAATAGCGTGATTATGTCTGACGTAAACATTGGTAAAGACGCTGTAATTGAATATTCTATTATTGACGAAATGGTCAACATTGGTAATGGCGCTAAAGTTGGTGAACCTATAGATAGTGGCAAAGGTATTGCCGTGCTTGGCAGAAATATCGAAGTTGCAGACGGGGCTACAATTGAAGGTGGACTTATTATTGATAAGAGTGTAAGCAAGGAGGATAAGTAAGATGAAAGCGGTTGGTATTATTTTTTCTAATATTCACGACGATAGCGTATCTGAACTTGCAAGAATTAGAACGTTAGGTTCTATTCCTTTTGGTGGTAGATACCGTTTAATAGACTTTCCGTTATCTAATATGGTTAATTCTGGCATAGATACGGTTGGTGTTATTACAAAAAACAACTATAAATCTTTAATGGACCATATCGGTAGTGGTAAAGATTGGGATTTGGCTAGAAAAGACGGTGGTTTAATTTTCTTACCGCCTTATTCTGAAGCAGAAAATAACAGGCTTTATACAACTAGATTGGAAGCCTTGAAAGGTATTACAAGTTTTTTATTCCGTGCTGATGAAGAGTACGTTGTTATGACAGATTGTGATTCTATAATGAGAGTTGATTTCAATGAAATTATAGAACAACATATACGCACTCACGCCGATATAACTATGGTTTATAAAAAACGTAAACTCAACGAAGGTGAAGTTGGTACGATTTTAGACATAGTTGATGGTAGAATTAAAGGCATTTCATACGATTATACTGAAACTGATAAAATACACGATATTTTTACTAATATCTATATTATGAAAAAATCATTATTACAGAATATCGTATTATCAAGTATTTCACATAATCATCATCACTTTACGGCAGACGTTATTAAACCAAACTTATCAGCAATGAAAATTATGGGTTATGAACATAAAGGTTTCTTTGCAGGCATAAATTCGCTTCAATCTTACTATGAAAGTAATATGACGTTGCTTGACGAAAAGGTAAGGCACGAAGTGTTTGGCGACAGAAGTGTATTTACCAAGATTAGAGATTCTGCACCTACTAAATATGGTAATAGTGCAATAGTTAAAAACTCTATGATAGCCGATGGTTGTGAAATTTATGGTGAAGTAGAAAATAGTATTATCTTTAGAAACGTAAAAGTAGCACGTGGTGCCGTTATTAAAAACAGTATTATTATGCAAAATACCGTTATTGGTGAAAATTCTTCTATTAACTGCATAATCGCAGACAAAAACGTAGTTGTTAGAGATAGGAAGATTTTATCTGGTGCAGAAAACCACCCATTCTATATTGCTAAAGGTATAATGGTTTAATTTATATAAAAATTTGAAATAAATATTTATAAAAAAGGCGTTTTGCCTTTTTTTAATG
The DNA here is from genome assembly GCA_045631625.1 of Christensenellaceae bacterium. Classification (GTDB taxonomy): domain Bacteria; phylum Bacillota; class Clostridia; order Christensenellales; family Borkfalkiaceae; genus UBA1259. Next base: position 1,296 of record JAZQVG010000072.1, on the reverse strand, counting down.
AATTTGTCTTTTTTTAATGTTAAGGAGAATTGATATGGCAAATACAAATTCTAAAAAGACTGTTAAAAGTGAAAGCACGAAAGTAAAAACTGTAAAAACAACTAAAATTCCTAAAGTTACTGTTAAAGAAAAGAAAAAAATTATTTTCTTGGGTACGGAAGCCGCACCTTTTATTGCTACGGGTGGACTTGCAGACGTTTTAGGCTCTCTTCCAAAAGCACTTAAGAAGGATTACGACTATGACGTAAGCGTAATTTTGCCAATGTATAGCAATATAAAGGAAGAATTTAGGTCAAAGTTTAAATTTTTACAACATTTTAACGTTTCTGTTGCTTGGAGATGGCAATACTGTGGCGTTTTCTATTACGAACTTAACGGTGTAAAATTTTATTTCCTTGACAATGAATATTATTTTAAGAGAGAAGGAAATATTTATGGCTTTTATGATGATGGCGAAAGGTTTTCTTTCTTTTCCAGGGCAGCATTAGACACAATTGCAAGGTTAAATATTTATCCTGACGTACTACATTGTAATGACTGGCAAACGGCTGCATCTATAATTTTCCTTAAGGGTATGTATTATGCTGACGAAAACTTTAAGAAAGTTAAGTCAGTATTCACTATACACAATATCGAATATCAAGGCATTTTTGGCAAGGAATCGTATGAAGACGTGTTTGGTTTTCCTGCTTCAATTCGTTCTTTCGTTGAATTTAACGATACCGTTAATTTAATGAAAGGTGCTATTGAAATGAGTGATATTGTTAATACTGTAAGCCCTACATATGCTGAAGAAATTAAAGAACCTTTCTTTGCACACGGCTTAGACGGTATTATTAGACGTAATGAACATAAAATTTACGGCATATTAAACGGCATTGATACCGACTATTATAACCCTGAAAACGATACTTATATTTTAAAAAATTATAATACTAACGATTTAAGTGGTAAAGCCGTTTGTAAAAAAGAATTGCAAAAAATGTTAGGTTTGCCACAAAGGGAAGACGTGCCTATTATTTCTATAATTTCAAGGCTTGTTTCTCATAAAGGGTTAGATTTGGTAAAGGCTGTTATTGAAAACTTATTAAGTACTGACGTTCAAGTTGTGATACTTGGCAAGGGTGAAATTGGTTATGAAAACTACTTTACTCATATTGCAAATTGTTATAAGGGAAAATGCAAAACAATAATAGAATATAACCAAGATTTATCGAGAAAGATTTATTCTGGCTCAGATATTTTCTTGATGCCGTCAAAAATGGAGCCTTGTGGCCTATCACAAATGATTGCAAG
>JAZQVG010000071.1:0-8965 GCA_045631625.1 Christensenellaceae bacterium | reverse complement strand
CAATTACAAAAACAAATAATGGGGGGAAAGCCTAATGGTGGAAACAAACAACAATGAAACGATTAAAAATACGGAGAAATGTTACTGTCAAAAGAAAATCGTGGCTTTGGCAAAAGAAATCAAATCATTACAAGAACAACTTGATAAACAAGGAAAACAAATAGAAACGCTAAAAAAGGTTTTAACACGAAAATAAGGTGGCTTATGAATAACGAATTAAATCAAACAATTCAAAATATTGTCGCTATGAAAAACGCAGGCAAAAACCCCCAAATGCTTATGCAAGCAATTTTACAAAGTAACCCACAATACAATCAAATGGTTACACAATTAAAAAATATGGCTAATGGAAGAAATATGAACGAGTTTGTTATGCAATTAGCACAACAAAATGGCGTTACTCAAGAAAATTTACAAGCCATACAACAATTATTTGCAAAATAAAAACACCCACTATTTAGCGAGTGCCTTCAAATTTTTTATTTGTAGGTGTTTCAAAGGCTCTTTCAATAGCCCAACCTTTATGTATTCTACTATTTGTAGTTTTATAAGACAAGTTTAATTTCTCACACCACTCTGCAAGGCAATGTGTTTCGCCTTTATAAGTAATTACTTTGTTCCTACACATATTTCTTTGTTGTTGTGTGCGAGTTGTCCAACGGCAATTATTAGGCTCATAATTTCCGTCATTATTTATTCTATCAAGAGTAAGACCTAACTTGTAACCATTTTTAATAGACCAATTATAAAAACTATCATAATCGTTTTTCCATTGGTCGCAAACAGTAATACCCCTTGCGCCATATCTATAAAATTTGTGGTCTTTTGGGTTGAAACATCTACGGCACAAACTATTCCAAGCGGAATATAAAGCATAACCGATTTTAGAGTTTTCATATTTTTTATGAAATCTTCCACAAGTAGTTTGCTTATCGTTTATAAAATGATTAACTCTTATTTCGGCAACTCTACCACAATCACATTGGCAATAAAAATAATTACAATTATATTTACCTTTTTTAAAATTAGATAAAACAAGTAATTTACCTTGTGTAGTTCCAATAAAACTATCAAGATATTCTTTTGAAAAAGGTTTTGACATAAAATACCTATAATACAAAACCATAGGTTACTTACATATTAGGGGTATGCTTTCGCCTATGGTATTGATAATTAAATATTTATTTTAATAGAAGCCCCTAACAACTATTAACACATTTATTTTATCATTTAAAACTGTATATGTCAAGCAAAAAGCGCGCATTTGTTTGTATATAAAAATATTAAAATTTTAAAGGAGAATTAAATTTATGTATGTAGAAGGTGATTTACCTGTAATGACTTACGGAAATAACTGCAACAACGGTAACAATGGCTTTAACTCTGGTTGGGAGTGGATTGTAGGTTTGGCTATTATCGGTGCTTTATTTGGCGGTAATGGTTTTGGTTTTGGTGGTGGCAATAGGGGTGGCTCTTACGCTACTCAAGCGGACTTATCGGCAGGCTTTGCAAATAGTGAAATTATGAGTGATTTAAACTCAATTTTACTTGGTCAGGCAACAATGCAAAATTTTATCAATCAAGGTTTTGCAGGTCTTAACAACACAATTACGCAAGGTTTTTCAGGTGTTGACAATGCGGTTTGTACGCTTGGTTACAATATGCAAGCAGGCTTTAACACTCTTGGCAACCAAATTGCAACTTGTTGCTGTGAAACCCAAAGAGCGATTGATAGCGTAAAATACGAAAACGCTAAAAACACTTGCGATATTATTAGAGCAAACCAAGACAACACTAACGCTATTATCGGTTGGTTGACTAACGAAAAAATTGCAGGTTTACAAGCGGAAAACGCAGGTCTTAAAGCACAAATTTCTAACGATAGACAAAGTGCATATATTATTGACGCTCTCGCTCCAAAATGCCCGCAACCTGCTTATGTAGTACAACCTGCACAACCCGTTACTTTTCCTACTAACTGTTGCGGTAATGTAGCATACGCTAACTTTGGTGGTTGCAACGGTACAACAAGCGTTCTTTAATTGTTAAAAAACTAAATATTATTGCGAAAAGGATTGATTATCCTATGGGGGTATAGGGTATTTCTCTATACCCTTAATTTTTAAAAGGAGTAAATTATGTTAATTTTAGGAACTAAAAATATTGGCACTCAAACTGTGCTTACTGACGGCATTATAAATCTCGGCTCAACCTATCGTAGATTTTGCAAAAACAACGCATTTTCAAGAACTTCAAACGACGTTTCATTACAAGCAACAGGCGTGTATCATATTACCGCTACTTTAGTTGGTAGTGGCGACGTTGCAGGCGTTGTTACAGTTCAACTTGCTATCAACGGCGAATTGATTGACGGAGCATTTTCAAGCGAAACCATTACTACGGCGGACACCGAATTAAGAACTTTTGTAATTGACTATTATGTTTTAGTTGATAAATCGTGTGTGCTTGGCTCAACGGCGGTAAATACTCAAACTGTTTCTTTAGTCAACACAGGTGTTGATGCTACCTTTACAAGCGTTATAGTAAATGTTGATAAGGTGGTGTAATATGAGAAGAAGTATGAGATATGACGGAAGAAACCCTTACGGCTCAAGGGGTGGCTATGTAACTTCTCGCCGTAGTGGTCGTGGTCGTAGAGATAGAGCAATGCGTGGTGGCGATTATGCGGAAAATCAAATGGCTAACTACGATATGCGTGGCGATTATCGTTTTAACGATATGGGCGGTATGGACTATAACTACGATATGGCAAGACACGATTACAACTATGACGGACACTATGGTAGTAAACAAGGTGGTCAAACCTATTACCCAATAGAAGCAATGGGTACTTTTAATGGCTACTATGGTATGCCAGAACAAGACTATGCAAGGGGTGGTCGTGGCGGTAGACAAGATTACGGCTACGATATGAGATACGATATGCGTGGCTCTTATGGTCGTGGCGGTAGAGATTACGGCTACGACTACGGCGATGATTACGGCGACTACGGCGAAACTTTAACTGAAGAAGAACTTGAAAAATGGAGCAAAAAACTCAAAAGTCAACTTGACGAAAGAGAAAAGCAAATGTTTTCAAAAGAAATGATTTCTCAAAAAGCAAAATCTATGGGTAAAACAATGGAAGGCTTTGGCGAAAAAGAACTTGAAGTAACTACTTTAATGGTTTATACCGATTACAAAAACACTATTGGCTCAAACCCTGACCTTGCTATTAAAATGGCTTTTGATTGGCTCAATGACAAAGACGTTGCCGTTAAAGGTGCGGAAAAACTTGCCGTGTACTATGATTGCATTGTAGAAGGCGAATAATGGCTAAATTTTGCTACTTAAATGTCAACCCTAACGAAACAAAACGTAATGATTGTGTTACAAGGGCAATATCATTAGCAAGCGAAATTCCTTACGCCAAGATACGCAAAAAACTTTTTCATACGGCAAAATTGCTTGATTGCGAAAAATTATGTATGACTTGCTACTGTTTTCTTATCCAAGAAGTATTGGGCGGTGTTCCTAAAAACTGTGAGAATTTAACTGTTGGCGAATTTGCCGACTTAAACCCTAAAGGCACTTACCTTATAAGAATACAAGGACACCTTACTACTTGCATAGATAATACTATATACGATATATGGGATTGTAGGAATAGAATTTGCGATATGGCGTGGGAAATTCGATAATATATAAAAAAGGGAAAACCCTTTTATTAAGGCTATGAAAAGTAGCCTTATTTTTTTGTCTTGAAAAAATTATAAAAAAATTATGAAAAAATTGTGGAAAAATTATTGACAAGCGGTTAAAAATATGTTAAAATGGGTGTATCAATGATAAAGGAGAGCAAAAAAATGGAATTTGTTTTTGGTGGTTTATTGGTTTTTATTCTCATTATACTTGCCATTATGGGCGTTGAAATTGAGAAAAATAAAAAACGAATACGCGACCTTGAAATGTGGGTTTCAGGCTTTTTCCTATCACAAAAATACAAAGCCGAAGAAATTGAAAAAGGGGGTGCAAGTGATGACAGTAAAAGAAATTGCAAAAAACGCTAATTGTAGCGTTTCGTGGGTATATAATATTGCCAAACGATTAGGGCGTTTACCTACAGTAGAAGAAATTGCGAAATTAAAAGGCACAGTTGGTAGACCAAAAAAATATAAGGGGGAATAAAAAATGGAAAAGTATATTTACATTAGTGGCTCAACAAGAGTTACGCAAGACAATTTAAACGAAAATTTAAGTTGTGATTTATGGTTGGAAAAAATCGGTTGCCAAGTGGTAAACGGACAATCAATTATAGAAAGTTTACCGCCATTAACAACGGAGTTAAACAATAAGTTGACTTACACTTTAATTGAGTTATCAAACGGAATTTGTATGCCGTTGGGTTGGCAAAAAGACAAACAATGCTATAACGAATTAAATTATGCAAAATCGTTGGGTAAAAAAGTAATTTACCAAAAATACTTTAAAAGATTTAAGCAAAAAAAGGAAATTCAAAATGAAAACCTATAACGAAGAAACGCACGAATATTTTGTTGACGGCGTGTTAAAACCGCACATAACCGAAATAACCGAGCCAATATCGTTTCAACGATTAGATGCCTTAAATAAGGCTTTGGTTGAAAGGGCAAGATTAAGGGGTAGCCGTTGCCACGAACTTGCGGAAGAATATTTACTTTGTGGCGAACTTGACATTGACGAAATTGAAACCGAGTATATTCCGTTTATTCAACAATTTATTTTGTGGGTTAAAACTTATAAACCGAAAGTTATTTACACCGAAAAGAAACTTTTTGGAAAAGACTTTTGTGGCACACTTGACCTTATTTGCGAAATAGACGGAAAAGTAATTAACGTAGATTACAAATTTACAAGCACGATAGACAAAAAAAGTTTATCGGTGCAATTAGAAGGCTACGATAGGCTTGCAAAAGAAAACTTTATTCACATTGACGAAAGTTGGGTTTTGCATATTAAGAAAGATAGTTGGGTTTTCAAGCCCATAACCAAAGATAGTGAGTGGTTTGATATACTACTTAAACACAACTTAAAAATGAAGGAGAAATATAATGGAAAATAATTTAACACTTTATAAAACACCAAAAACTGAATTAGCAGCGAAAAGAAACAACTATCAATTAACTATTGGCGGTTTTACCGATACTCTTATTAGAGATATTGACTTTGGTAAAATACCTAAAACAACAAAGCCGATTTTATTCAAGTCTGGAGCAGAAAAGGTGCTTTTAGGCTTTGGCTTATATTACGATACCGAAATTACCGATAGTTACAAAGATTATAAAAACGGCTTATTCTATTACGAAGTTAAGGCTACGGCTTACGACCAACAAGGTAGAGTTGTTAGGTCAGGCGTAGGTTGTTGCAACACAAGTGAAAGTGGTTTTGGCTCGGCAAATTCTTATAATAGTGCAAACAACGCCCTTAAAAAAGCAAAGAAAAGAGCCGTTGTTGATTTAGCACTTACTTTGGGTTGTTTAAGCGATGCGTTTACTCAAGACCTTGAAGATGATAACAACGAAAAGAGAGCAAGCGAACTTTTAAAAGACACCGACTTTATTACGCCTAAACAAGTTAAACGTATTTTCGCAATAGCAAGTAATAACGAGATTACTACCGATAAGGCAAAATCTTTATTAGCCGAGTGGGGTTTTGAAAGCACTAAAACTATTACGCAAGCCGATTACGATATGGTTTGCGAAAAACTTGAAAACTATAACAAATAAGGTGTTGACTTTTAAATTTCACTATGATATAATGTTAGTGTTAGCGATAGAGTTACGGACTATCGTTGATAGATTAACTTAATATCGCTAATACTCAACCATAGTGGAAAGAGCCGTAACCTCAATCTTCTATGGTTGTTTTATTTGTTACGGAGATAAAATTATGGGTAAAATTATTGATTTAAAAGGTAAAAAATTTAACAAATTAAGTGTAATAGAATTTGCTTATACTAAAAAACAACCAAGTGGTAAAAGTGTTGCTTTTTGGAAATGCCTATGTGATTGTGGAAATATCTCTTATGTAAGTGCTACTCACTTAAAAAGTAATCATACAACAAGTTGTGGTTGTGCATTAAAGCAACACCAAAAAAATTTTGGGAAATATAATTACGCAAATGGTTTATCTAATACAAGAATTGGAAGAATTTATTGTAATATGATAAATAGGTGCAAAAACCCAAACGTATATTCGTATAAATATTATGGAGCAATGCAAATAAAAGTTTGCGAAAAATGGCAACCTAAAAATAACGGATTTAAAAATTTTTGCGATTGGGCATTTCAAAATGGTTATAATGAAAATTTAACTATTGATAGAATAGACAATAATGGAAATTATGAGCCTAATAATTGTAGGTGGGTTGATTTATATATTCAAGCAAACAACAAAAAGAAAACTAAAAGATATGAGTATAAAGGAGAAAAACTTACAATAGCGGAAATATCAAGAAAATATAATATTGGATATTTTCTTTTGCATAGTAGAGTAGAACGGCTTGGTTGGGATATTGTAGAAGCGGTAGAAACACCCATTGTGTTAGGAAGAAATCAATATTCCAAATAAAAGGAGATATATGAAAAATAAATACAATTATGAAAATTTATTTGTTACAAAAAAAGACGTTGAAGAACAATTAAAACTTGCTTGCCCTAATTTAGAACATAGGTCTGGAATATATTTTTACACTCGTGAAAAACTTGAAGAAGGTGGGGGTTTTGCTTGTTATATAGGCAAATCTATTGACGTTATGGAAAGGTGCATTAGCCATCAAACTTCGTGGTCGCAAAGAATAGATATAAGCCTTAAATCAAGAAAATATTATGGCGAATATAACCTTAATGGTTGGAAACTTAATGTTTTATATTTTCCTGAGTGTTTATTAAACGAAAAAGAAAAGTATTACATAGAATTATATAAAAATAAAAATTATGAAATGCTTAATGTAGAAAGTGGCGGAACGAAAGGAAAATTGGATATAAATGAACGAAAGCCAAACAAAACTTATAGCGAAGGGGTTTCTTACGGCAAGAAAGCCGTTTTAAAGGCAATTAACACTTTATTTGAAAAATACCTTGACTATGGCATAAAAGAGCCGTCAAACAAGGTTAAAGAGCGTAAATTAAAAGAATTTGAAGAAATGTTAAAAGGAGAACAAGAAAATGTTTAGTAATAATAGTTATGCAAAAATTAAAGAAGTAGAAAATAAAGGCAATTATTCAAATTGCAAAATTTCAATTAGCAAGAAAAATAAAGAAACCAACAAATACGATACCGACTTTATTGGTTGGGTTAAGTTTTTAGGCAAAGCACACAATCAAAAACCGCAAGCCGACCAACGCATTAAAATCGTTTCTTGTGGTGTTTCTAACTGTTACACCAAAGACGATAAATTGGAATTTTTAAAAACGCCAAGTTATGTTTTGTTTGATTACGAATTGCAAGATGCCGAAAACACCAAACCAACTTTAACACCGCTTGCCGACGTTGACGAAGAATATTTACCTTTCTAACGGCAAAAGGGGGAAAGCAATGAAATACGAAAAGCCAATAACTGAAAATGCAAAAGAAAAAGTAAACGCTCTTTATTTATTCTTAAAGAGCAAAAACGATTTTGTTAGCAAAGACGAAATAGGGGCGTATTTGGGCGTTAAAAACGAAAGAACTGTGCGAGATATAATTAGTTGCTTGGCGACTAAAAAGCCGATTATAAGCAATTCTATGGGGGCAGGGTACAAACTTGCCCTTACCATAGAAGATTTGGAAGAAGTAGAACATACGCTTAAAGAGATAAGTAGCCGAATTGAAGAATTGCAAAAACGTATGCAACCACTTTATAAGTGGAGAGATTTAGTAAAATTTAAAATTAAGGAGTAATTATGAAACATTATAAGAGATTAACTGAAAAAGATTACAACGAACAAGAAAAAAGAAAGCATTTAGCCATAGTATTATGTAATATGCGTAAGCGTTGCTATAAGCCAAATAGTAATTGCTATAAGAATTATGGTGGTAGGGGAATAAAAGTTTGTAATGAGTGGCTTGGTAAAGATGGTCAAAAGAATTTTTACAAATGGGCAATAGATAACGGCTATCGCAAAGGTATGTCCATAGACCGAATAGATAACAACGGAGATTATACACCACAAAATTGTAGGTGGGCAACGCCTAAAACACAAGCATATAATCGTAGCACAAATTCTTATGTAACAATACACGGGAAAACTCAAACAGTTTCAGAGTGGGCAGATGAAATAGGAATATCTCGTGGAGCTATGCAAAATAGATTACGCTATGGTTGGAGTGAAGATAGATTGTTAGAGCCACAACAAGTTCACTTAAAAATGAGCAAGCACGAAATGAGAGTTGAAATTCTTAAATTAAGGAAACAACTTGAAGAATATAGAATTAAAATAGAAAACGGTACGCTTATTGAATTGCCTTGTAAAGTGGGAGATACGGTTTATAGATTGTGGACTTATTCAAGCGGTGGTTACATACAAGATTATACCATTGTTAAAATGGAAATGTTTGAAGAAGAAACACTTTGGTTTGACGATAGTGATAACCAAATAGAACTTGCCGATTTTGGCGAAACTGTATTCCTAACCAAAGCCGAAGCCGAAGAAAAACTTTTAAAATTAAAGGAGTTATGGGAAGCATGAGTAATTTTATAGAGCAATTAAAAAATTGGTACGATACAGTTGTTAAAAACTATGAAACAGATAAATGGTATGATATATATTTTGAAGAAAACAAAATAAGATTACCCTTTTACACCGTTGAAGAAATTATTAACGAAATTTACGGTACAAAAGAATATGCAAATACTTTGGAAGAAATGCTTGCCGAAAGAGATGATTTTGTTAGGCTTTTAAGAAAAGAAAATAAAGAGTTAAGGGAGTTGTTATGAAAGATAAAG
>JAZQVG010000070.1:0-1077 GCA_045631625.1 Christensenellaceae bacterium | reverse complement strand
ATTAGGTAAGATACAAACGGGAATAAAAGAGAAGTTTGACAAGTTAGGCACAGACGCAGAATTTGTTGACGAATTAGACGATATAATAAGCAAACTAGACGGCGACGAACAAAAGGCGTGGGCTAATGCGATCAACAAAGCAAATTATAATGTTAAAGACCTTGACGCTAACACATTTACGGCACATTTTAATTCGGCTACGGGCGAAATAAATGTTTCTAAACACGATAAGGTAGAAACAATAATACACGAAACGGCACATAGCATTGATAAAGGCAGTATAACAAAGTCTATTGACGATATTTACACAGAAATATACGGCGTAGAGCAGGCAGATAAATACAATTACAATGTAGAAAGTGCGTCGGGGTATTTTGATAAATTAGTGCGAACACAAACAACTAGAAAAGACAATAGTGGCGTAACATTAGACCGTGAAAATTTTGCTAAAAAGATAGGTGCAAGTTTTGAAGACGGTTGGTTTACGGGAGAGCGAATAGATGTTATTAGCAAAAGCAATAAATGGCTTTCAAGTATAGAAGAAAAATATGGAAGTAAGGGTTTGGACAGTTTAAGCGATATATTGAGCGGACTAACACAAGATTACAATGGCGGTTCGCTAGTATTTGGCGGGCATAGCGAAAGTTATTGGCAAAGAGCGGTTACAGGTGGCGAAGCACAAATGTTTAGCCAAGAAGCGTGGGCGGACTTTTGCACATTAAAAGCAACTAAAAACGAAGCAATGTTAGGGGTGTTAAAAGACACTTTGCCAAATATATATAACTCATTAGAAAAGGTTTATAAGGAAGTATTTAAGTGATAGACGAAAAATTATACCCATACACAGTGCAATATATTAAGAAATATGGACTTGAAAACGCAATTAGTACATTTGAAGTACCCGCATATTTTGGCAGTCCCGAAGAATTATATAAATATTGTCTAAAAAAAAATATTGAGTGGCAAGACATTATTAAAAAAACTAATAAAAACACAACATTATAGGTATAACCGCAAATTGCCGACTTGCAAGTGGCGACTAAATGCCGTTTGCAAAGCGTCATAGCGTTTATATAA
>JAZQVG010000069.1:0-1011 GCA_045631625.1 Christensenellaceae bacterium | reverse complement strand
ACACCGCCTAGGACTTGATAGCGACTTTAAGTGCAATGAAGCGACATTAGAAATAACCCGCATAAGCACGGGGCAAAAGATATATTTTGCAGGACTTGACGACCCGTTAAAAATTACATCTATAACCGTTGATGTTGGCGTGTTGTGTTGGGTTTGGATCGAAGAAGCATACGAGATAACAAAAGAAGCCGACTTCGATATGTTGGACGAGAGTATAAGGGGTGTAGTACCAGACGGCTATTTTAAGCAAATAACACTAACCTTTAACCCGTGGAACGAAAAACATTGGCTTCGTACAAGGTTTTTTGAGAAAGAAGACGAAAACGGCAAAATAACGCCGATAGTGGACGACGATATATTAGCCATAACAACTAACTATTTGTGTAATGAGTGGCTAGACGAAGCCGACAAAAAAGTATTTGAGCGTATGAAACAAAGCAACCCACGCCGTTATAATGTAGCGGGCTTGGGTAATTGGGGTATTGTGGAAGGCTTGGTATATGAAAATTGGCGAGAAGAAAGGTTTGTACTTATAAGTAAGCAAGAATACGACAACTTGGCAGAGAAGCCAAACAACGCCGTTATAAAGGACGGGTTGCAAAGCGTGTTTGGGCTTGACTTCGGTTATACAAACGACCCTTCGGCTTTGTTTTGCGGTTTATTAGATAAAACAAACAAAAAACTATATGTGTTTAATGAGATGTACGAAAAAGGTTTATCAAATAAGGCAATATATAGCAATATAGTTGCTATGGGCTATGCAAAAGAGCAAATAACGGGCGATAGTGCAGAGCCAAAGAGTATAGACGAGTTAAGGGGCTACGGGTTGCGTATTAGTGCAGCCAAAAAGGGCAAAGATAGCGTGCAAAACGGCATACAGTTTATACAAGACCTAGAAATTATCATACACCCGCAATGTGTAAACTTCTTAACCGAGATAAGCAACTATACTTGGCAAGTTGATAAGTTCGGCAAAAAAACAAATGTGCCGATAGACGATTTTAACCATTT
>JAZQVG010000068.1:0-3665 GCA_045631625.1 Christensenellaceae bacterium | reverse complement strand
GTCTTCGTCAAGTTTAACGCAAGCGGTAAAAAATTGTTTTTTGTCGCCTTCGCCTTCAACAAGTGTAAGCGTAATATGCTTCTTGCTTTTGCTTAACCTTGCGCCGTAAATGGTCAATAATTTGTTTTCGCCCATTCGTGTGTGTTCCTTTCTTGTGTGTTTAGGTGGCTTTTTAGCCCCGTGTGAACACACAAACACGCGGGGCTATTGCCTAATACTATTTTACAATAAACGTGTCTTAAATCAACGTTTTTGTTAGTCCATATAGTCTTCAATATCAAAGTCAATGTCGTCGCCACTTCCAAACGTTTCGCCAAATGGTATTGCTTCATTTTCTTGGGCTTTGCCTTCTTCGTCAATTTTAGCATGTATTTTGTTGGCATAGTCGGCCAATGCTTGTTCACGCTTGACGGGGTCTTTGATACGTTCGGCAATTTCACGGGCTTTGGCGTTGTTGTCAATTAAGCCCCTAAATTGTTTTGTGGTTGCTTCTTCGTAAAGGCTTGCGCGTCTTGCCATGTAGCGTTTGCCTTGTAAAGCCTTTTGCCCCGCTTTACCGCTTGACACGCTTGTAAAACGTCTAATACGTTCCATTTTAATGCTTGGCTTGTAGTCGCCGCCTTCACGGGCTTTGGCTTTGGCTTCTTTGAAAAGCAATTGTGTAGGGCTTTGACGCTGTTGTGCAACGCTGTGTGCACGTTCGTAATTTTCATAAGCCCTTAACTTGTTTTTGAAAATGTCGTATTGCTTGTCGTATTGCTGTGAAGTCCAATTGTTTTGTTTCATAATGTATTGCTTGACTTCACGGCTAGACATTTCAACGCGTGCACCTTTAACCATTTTATAAATGCCACTACCCATTATTCAATGTCCTTTCCAACGCCATATTGTAGGGCGTTTCTTAATGCGTTTTTAACAAACTTGCTAAAATTAATTGACTTACTAAAATTATATAAGTCTTGTTCATGTAAGTAAAAGTCAACTTTACGGCTTTTACATTTCTTTTTGTAATTCGCTTTACATTGTTTCATTTCGTTTCCATTTCCTTTCTTTAACGTTATAACGTTTTAAGTAACGTTCGGTCAATTCAATGCTAAATATTGAAAACTTAATGGCCTTTTTCCAATGTTTCTTTGTTTGTCTTTTGTTCATACTTCGCTAAACATTCCACCTTCGTAATTTGTAAACACTATTTTGTCGTCTTCATTTGGGGCTAATTCCCAACGCGCCAAATACTTTTGTGTTGGTATCAATACTTTACCACCTTGCACGTTCATGGCCACTAAACAAATGTATTGTGCACCATAGTTTATTTTGCGGTCTATTAATTCAAGCGTAGGGCGTCCGTTCTTCTTGCCCTTTTGCTTCTTCTTTAAGTCGTTAATAATAGCGCTTAAATTAATGCCCTTGCTATGCACTTCAAAGGCGTCATATTCAATTGTGCCGTCTTTGTTTATTCGTTCAATGTCAATGTAAGTTTTTGGGGCAATGTATTTGACGGCTTCGCATGTGGCTTCAAGTTTCAAGCAACCCAACGCGAACGCGTCCGCCTTATCATACGTTGCAAATGCGTGTATGCTGTCCGTGTCAATATACACAAACTTTTGTTTAATGTTGCCCGCGCAAACTTCGCGTATTTTGCTTAATATGTAGCAACGCGCAAAGCATGTTATTAATGCGCCAACGGCAACATTCATTACGCTTGACAAGTCAATTTCGGCTTCTTCCCTAACAAAGTGTATTGCGCCCGTTTCTTCGCTTAATTCGTAATGCCCTTTTACACGTTCCAAACGTTCGGCCAATTTGCCGTAACTACTATTTAATTTAAGTTTTGACGTTTGCTTTAATGTGGCATTGTGGTTTTTGCTTGCTTCTTCTTTAACTTTGTAATTTTCATTTACAAATAGGGCATAAGCCTTTTTGCCACGCTTCCACAATAAGACGTGTTCGCATGCGTATTCAAAGTCGTCATACCATTGCGACATTTCAATTAATTCACGTTCAAACATTAAGTGCGTGCCACTTTCGTTTATGTGGTCAACAAAGTCTTTTCTAAATGGGTCATACCATAAGCCCAAAAAGTTTTCTTTGACGTTACCATAAACGCTTGTAAGAATTAAAACACATTCGTATTTGTCCTTTTCTTCTTGGGGCATTGCGTCGTATTCTTTCAAGGTCTTTTTTAATGGCTTGCCTATAAGGTCATTAATTTGTGCCATGCTATACGGGTATTCGCTGTTTACGTCGTAACGCTTCATGGTTTCGCCCATGCGCTTACTTGTTAACAATTGCCCTTTATAAAATGGGTTAACGTAACTTATGCCACCCCTATACAAATAATTGCTACGCAAGTATTCGTCTTGTGCTTTGGTTATTGGGTGGTCTTTTTGGTAAGCCTTAATGCGTGCACGTTTCTTTTTAATATTTGGGTATAGTGAACGCAATAACTCGTGCTTCGCAAAACCGCCCGCCGTCATTAAGTTAGTGTCTTCGCCAAAAATATGACATTCATTATTGCTTTGCTGTTCTATGGTTTCATTAAATTGCTTAATAGCAAAATATAAGCCCTTCACGTCGTTGGCGCAATAGTCAATGTCGTCTTCGCTTGGGTCTTCCGTGTTAACGGCTTGATATTCCATTGTAAGTTTTCTTATTGGGTTGCCTTCGTTGTCTTTAACGTCTAAATCATTAAGCAACTTTTTAAGGCCACCCGTAACCAATTTCATAAAGTCGCGGTATTCAATTGCGTGCACGTATTCGTGGCGGTCGGCATGTTTGTATGGCACCCACAATTTATATGCGTAACGTGCGCCCATGTCGTTGTGTATGCTTTCATACGTCCATGCTTGCCCCTTGTTGTAACCTTTGCCACTTCCTTTTGTTTCATGCTTGTGTGGCGTCCATTTGTCTTTGCCCGTTGCTAATATTTCATAGTCAATTTGTGCAAAGTCAAAAGTGCTGTTATAGCACCAACCAAACTTTAACCCCGCGCGACATTGATATGTCAAAAATTGTTCAAAAGAATTGGTCATAAAAAAGCCGTTAATTTCGTCATAGCATTGCCATGCCCATGTAACATTGTGCAAACGTTTGCGCTTTTGTTCATTATTAAGGTTTTTTAGTTTCTTAAACAATTTTTTAGGGTCTAACAATTTGCCGTCAAAGTATGTTTGTGTTTCGGTATCAATTGCAAAAGTGCACCACTTTTGTGGCTTCATATAGTCATGGCCGTTTTCGGTAATAACCCAAACGCCATTTGCTAATTTCACTTTTGAATATTTACCCATACTTAAATAACCGCGCAAACGCCTAAAACTTCGCCTATTTCATGGTTGTGTAAAAAGTCGGCTTCGTCAATTTCGTTGCATGCTTCGCTTGCCTTGTCGTAAACTTTGCCCACGTTCTCACGCATGTATTTATTAAAGAAAAAACATGCTTGCTTGTGGCTTACCGCAATAACGTAAATGTATTCGGTGCGTTCGGTTAGGTAGTCAAATACATACCAAAATAAATATGCTTTCATGTGCGTGTGTTCCTTTCTTGCTCACTATTACACGCGGGCTTGCAACCGCCGTTGGCTAGTTTAAGAAGGGGCAACGCTGTGCCCCTATGGTTTAATAATACATGCTTATGTTTGTAACGCTGTAACGGCGTATTGGGTAATA
>JAZQVG010000067.1:0-33874 GCA_045631625.1 Christensenellaceae bacterium | reverse complement strand
AGCAGAAAATTGCCTTTTCTCTTCCAAACTGTATTTTATGCATAATAAGGTGTATAAGCAAAAGACAAAGTGTGGCAACGACACCAATAACGTAAAGGCCTGAACCAACAGCCATACCAACTGCAGCAGTAGCAAAAACACCTGCAGCAGTAGTTAAACCCTTAACGTAGTTTTTAGTTTGCATAATTGCACCTGCGCCCAAGAAACCTATACCAGTAACTATTTGAGAAGCAATCCTTGAAGGGTCTGCTGCGCCCTTAGTGCCCATAACGTCGTTGTCCATATCAGCAAAGGCATACTTAGAAACGATAATAAAAACTGCAGCAGCCAAAGCCACTATACAGTGTGTCCTTATACCGGCTTCCTTGAAACGTTTACTTCTTTCATAACCAATAATACCACCACAAATAGTTGCAACTATAATTCTCACAAACCATTCTAGATAGTTTTGCCAGCCGTATGATAAAAAGCCTTTAACAAATAAATCCATACTAAGCGCCCCCTTTATTTTTATAATGGCAATACTTTACCATTGAAAATCACTTTTGTCAATACCTTTTTGAAAAAAACTTTTAAAATATCGCCTTTTCAATAACTCCACCACCGATACATTTGTCGCCATCGTAGAATACTGCAAACTGCCCTTCGGTGATTGCCCTTTGCTTTTCTTCAAAATCAACCCTTATCTCGTCTTCTAAAATATTAACGGTACATTTTTGCTCTGGTTGACGGTATCTAAACTTGCCCGTACAAGTAAAAGTCTTTTCTTTTGGCATACTTGGTATCCAATTACAATTTTTCATCATAAGCCCTTTACTATAAAGCCTATCTTCGTCACCGTGTGCAACGTACAATATATTATTTTTAATATCTTTTTCAATTACAAACCAACGTGTACCGTCATCGCCCTTTTGCCCGCCAATATTTAAACCTTTACGTTGACCGATAGTATAATACATAAGACCTAAATGTTCGCCAAGCACCTTACCGTCATAAGTCATCATTTTGCCTTTTTTATTAGGAATGTAAGTTTGCAAAAAGTTTCTAAAGTTTCTCTCCCCTATAAAACAAATACCGGTGGAATCTTTTTTCTTTGCAGTTGCAAGCCCGTTTTCTATCGCTATCTTCCTAACTTCTTCCTTTTTAAGTTTACCAAGCGGAAACAAAACTTTGTCAAGTTGGCTTTGCGACAACTGATTTAAAAAATACGTTTGGTCCTTACCCTCGTCTTTTGCTTTCAACAAATAATGAGTATCACCATCGTGTAAAATATCACAATAATGTCCCGTTGCTATATAATCAGCACCTAACTTAAACGCTTCTTCCTTAAAATCTTTAAATTTAATTTCTCTATTACATAATACGTCCGGATTTGGCGTTCTGCCTGCATTGTATTCTTCAAGAAAATAAGAAAAAACCCTGTCTAAATATTGCTTAGCAAAGTTAACGGAATAGTAAGGTATATCAAGTTTGTTTGCCACACGCCTTACGTCTGCGAAATCTTCTTCGCCCGTACAAGCACCACACTCATCCTTTTCTTCCCAATTATTCATATATAAGCCAATTACGTTATAGCCTTGTTGTTTAAGTAAAAGTGCTGCAACAGAACTGTCTACGCCACCACTCATACCTACTACTACTGTTTTTGCCATGTTTTCTCCAAAGTGTAATATATAGTATATTATATATAATGTATATTGATTATAACACACCAAACCAATAAAATCAATATTTGGCTTTTCTAAAAGCCATTAATATAGGGATAGTAAATTTAACTATCCCCATTTATTAATCTTTCACCCCGTCCATATTATCCAAAACGAATTGCACAAATATATCAGACCCAATAGTTAAAACGTCTTCGTCGACTGTAAATTTATCTTGGTGTGCCGAATAAATGCAACCCTTTTCTTCATTTTTTATCCCTAAATGAAACATACAACCTGGTTTTTCATTAGCCATATATGAAAAATCTTCGCCACCCATACTTCTTTGTTTAGGCACTATATTTTCTGCACCTACAACTTTGATGGCAGATTGTCTTATGAGATTTGTTATTTTTTCATTATTGTCTACGAAAGGATAATATTTCTTTTGAGTAAATTTCGACTTTCCGCCACTCTCCTTTGCGACTGCCTTAATAATGCTCTTTATTCTCTTTATGATAGCACTATCAATTTCATTATCCCAAGTGCGAAGCGTACAAAACATTGAAGCATAGTCGCATATAACGTTGTTAGAATGTCCACCATTAATTGCACCAACGTTAAAGATACGAACGTCTCTATTAGAAAATTCCTTGGCTATCATAAATTCTATAGCAGTATACGCCTTTACTGCCATTGTAATCGCGTCTATACCCAATTCTTGTCCTGCAACGTGTGCGCTTTTTCCAAAAAATTCAATTAGAAATCCGTTTGAAGTTGCATTTTGTGGGCCAACTGAAAGCCCTATCGTACCACTATTATATTTACAATCTACGTGCAATGCAATAACACAATCAATATCATCCATAAGAGAGTCTTTGCACATTAGCATAGCACCTGAAGGTGGGTATTCTTCTGCCGGTTGGAATATAAATTTTACTTGGCAATTTATTTTTTCTTTTATTTCGCTTAATCTGCGTGCAGTATCTAATAAAATTGCAGTATGAGCATCGTGCCCACAAGCGTGCATTTGCCCTTTTATTTTAGATTTGAAAGGAAGATTTGTTTTCTCTTCTATAGGCAACGCATCCATATCCGCACGGATACCGATAGTGAAATTAGACTTTTCTTCGTTTAGCGTAGCGACAACACTACTCTTCCCAAACTTTTCAGTATAATTTATGCCCATTTTATCAAGTTCTGTTTTAACAAGTTTTAACGTCCTTGGCAAATCAAACCCAATTTCTGGATATTGATGAAGTTTTCTTCTAACATCTACAATGTAAGACATATATTTTCCTTTTTTATATTTTTGGTACAACCGGTGGGAGTCGAACCCACAACCTTCGCCGTCGGAGGGCGATGCGCTATCCATTTGCGCCACAGTTGTAAAAGTATACCACCGAATTATCGGTGGTATAAAATTATTCTTCTTTGTTATCTTGTTCTTTAACAGTCACCTTTACTGATAAAATCCTACGAATAGTGGCTTTAAGCACCTCTATTTCTAAATTTAAGTGCGTCAACTTTGTGCCTACTCTTGGAATTTCGCCAAGTATTTCTATTACCCAACCAGAAACAGTGCTTGCATCATACTTTTCGCCTTCACTTTCCATGTTAAAAAACTCAAAAAATTCATCAACTGGGGCGTTGCCGGCAAAGGTATAAAGGTTTTCTGCTATTTGTTTATGATAGGTAATTTCTTCATCGTGTTCGTCCCAAATTTCACCTACCAACTCTTCTAAAATATCTTCTAAAGTAACAATACCAAGCGTGCCACCATATTCATCTAAAACAACGGCTAAATGCACTTTGGTCTTTTGTAATTGCTTTAAAAGTTTTGAAATTTTAACGTGTTCTGTCGTATAGTAAGCGTTTTGCAAAATATCATCGATATTTTTACTCTTATTAAAGTACGATTCAAAAAAGTCTTTTTGGTGTATAGTACCTATTATAGTATCAACGCTATCTTTATAAACGGGTATGCGTGAATATCCTTCCTTATGGAAAACCTCTCTTATATTTTCCATAGATTCTGAAATATCTACTGCCACGATATTAACACGTGGAATTAATATATCGCCAACTTCCAAATCGTCAAACTCTATAACGGAACGTATAAGTTTCGTTTCTTCTTGACGAATTGTACCGTCTTCTTCTGCTTCCTCAATAACCGTCAAAATTTCTTCTTCAGTAACCACGTCGTCTGCTTTTAACTTAAATATCTTGCTTAAAATCCATTTGTAGCCACTAAAAATGATATTGATAGGCGTTAAAATATAGTAGAAAAACATTACTATTGGATAAAATAGCATTGCAAATCTTTCTGGAAAAGTTTTAGCAACGAATTTTGGTGTAATTTCGCCAAAAATCAATACTGCAACCGTTATAACTGCCGTAGAAACTAATGATGAATCTACTGACGAATTAATTAAAAGTTTTGCAAATAACATTGTACCAAGCGTTGCAGTAGTAATGTTTACAATGTTGTTGCCGACAAGTATCGTAGAAATAAGTTTATCAAACTTTTCTTCTGCCAAAACTAATATTTTTTCGGCTTTTTTATTGCCGGCTGTTGCTAGCGTGCGTAATTTGATGCGATTAGCGCAAGAAAATGCTGTTTCTGTTCCGGAAAAGAAACCCGATAAAATAACCAATGCGATAATCGCGATAAGTAACGGAACGGAGCCGTCAGGCATAATGTCCTCCTAAATACTTTAATAATAATTTCTATATGATATTCTAACACAAACTATTATGTAAATCAATAAAAACCAACAATTTCTTGCTATCTTTTACTTTATTTATACCTTTTATATTAAATTATACATATTATATATTAAAACCCAACTATTACAGTTGGGTTTTTGATTTAAATTTTTAATATCTCTTTTAAGTGGTTTTGTATAATTTCTATTGGCAAACCCACAACGTTATTATAACTGCCGTTAATTTCTTTAACCAAATTAAAACCGTCTTGTATACCATAAGCCCCTGCCTTATCCATAGGGCTCCCCGTTGCAATATAATCTAAAATTTGTTTATCAGTAAGGTTATTAAATACAACGAAAGTACAACAAAAATCATTTATAATTTTATCTTTACTGATTATGGCATAGCCTGTATATACTTGGTGCGTTTTGTTAGATAATTTTTTAAGCATTTCAAACGCTTGTTCTTTTGATTTAGGTTTGCCTAAAATTTTATCGTCCAAACAAACTATGGTGTCAGCACCAAGCACTACCACGTCGTCATCTACAAGTCTATCAAAAACTTCCTTTGCCTTGCCTAAAGCAAAAGCCATAACTATCTCATTTGGGTTGGTTAAAGACGTTTTTTCTTCAAAAGTGCTTAAAACCACTTGATAATCAAAGCCGTATTCAGTTAAAAACGCCTTGCGTCTTGGCGAATTGCTTGCTAAAATAAGTTTCATTTTACTAAACTTTCTTAAACAACTGCCAACCCCTATCGTCTGCCTTATAATTTTCTACGTATTCAATAAGTTGGTCTGGCGTATCGAAAAACTTAAATAAGTCTAATAAGTTTTTATTTATAAATTTCATTTCTACACACTTATTCATCATATCGATAAGCCAATTATAATAACCGTTAGTATTAAGTATTGCAATAGCCTTACTGTGTCTACCTAACTGTTTTAGGGTAAGAATTTGGAAAAGTTCATCAAAAGTGCCAACGCCACCTGGTGTAATTACAAACGCATCACATTCATTTTCCATAATATCTTTTCTTTCTGACATAGTTTTGGTAACAGAAACTTTATCGCATTTATCATACAAGCCTTCAGCCTTACTTTCGTAAAAGAAAGCAGGTAAAACGCCGTGTATATATGCGCCTGCATCTTTAAAACCACGGGCAGCGGCACCCATTAGGCCTTGTGCACCTGCACCAAAAACCAAACTATGCCCCTTTTTGCCCAGTTTATAACTTACTTCATAACCGTCTTCTATATATTTTTTATCAATCTTGTCGCTTGCAGAACCGTATACACAAATTACCATATATTGTTTTCCTTTTTTTAATTCGATATTTAGTATATATTATTATGTGTTATTTGTCAATTTTTTATTTATTTTTAACCTTTTTATTATTTAGTTTGCCTACCTACTTTTTTTATGATAAAATGATTTATAATATGACAATTTCTTTAATTATTTCTGCTATTACAGCATTAGCACTTATATTAGTAATTATTTTTAAGCCGTATATTCAAATTAAAAAATTTGGTATAGGGCTTTATTGGGTTGTTGCACTTTTAGGTGCAATTTTACTAATTTTGTTTAACACCATTTTGGTTAAAGACGTTATAAATGGCTTTACATCTACACGCGGGGTAAACCCAATACAAATTTTAATTTTATTTATATCAATGACTTCCATTTCCGTTTTTTTAGAAGATGCTGGGTTTTTTGATATAGTTGCAAACTTTATTTTTGAAAGATGCAAAATAAGCCAAACCAAACTATTTTTTATACTTTACTTTACTGTGGCAATTTTAACTATATTTACTTCTAACGATATAATAATTTTAACCTTTACCCCGCCAATTTGCATATTTTCTAAAAAGGCTAAAATTTCGCCAATTCCATACTTGTTTGGTGAATTTATTGCAGCCAACACCTTTTCGCTAGCATTAGTAATAGGCAACCCTACTAACATTTATCTTGCAGAAAGCGTAGGCATTGGGTTTATTGAGTATCTTTATGTAATGATTTTACCTGCCCTACTATGTGGCGCAGTTAGTGGTTTAACTATATATCTTTTATTTAAAAAACAACTTGCAAAACCTATTTCTAATGAAAATGCCACCTGCACGTTGGCAAGCGATTACAAGAAAACAACAAGGATGGAAAAACTGCCCTTAATAGTTGCTCTTTGCCATTTGATAGTTTGCATTATCTTGCTTGCCGTTAGCGATTTTATTGGGTTGGAAATGTGGCTTATCTGCTTAATTTTAGCACTTTCTTTATTATTATTTAATATTTCTTATAGACTAATTACAAAGTCAGGGCTACACAAGGTAGGACACATCCTTAAGAAATTACCTTATGAACTTATACCTTTCGTTTTATCAATGTTTATATTGGTATTATCATTAAAAATTAACGGTGTGACACAAATTTTAGCAAATTTTCTTTCAACCAATACAACTTTAGATACCATTACTTTCGGTTTAACTTCTACTATTTGTGCAAATTTGCTTAACAATATACCTATGAGTGTGTTGTTTGCAGAAATTGTGCCTAGTGGCAATCTATACGCTTTATTTGGAAGTATTGTTGGTTCTAATATCGGTGCTTTTATTACACCCGTTGGCGCACTTGCAGGTATTATGTGGAATAAAATTCTTAAAAATTACCAAGTAGGTTTTTCTTTTAAGAAATTTATTTTATACGGAAGTTTAATATCTATACCTGCCCTAATATTTTCATTATTGCCACTGCTAATTTTAATTTAAATTTCCCCCTTGTACCTTTTAGTTTTATTTGGTATAATGGTTATGCTAACTAATAATTTTACTAAAAAAGAAAAAGTGAGATTTAATATATGAACAAAATTGCACAGTTTTATAAAGTTTCTTATTCTCAATACGCAGAGTATGGCGATAAAGAACAATATGACCAAATTATTTTGCCAAAGCGTAGTACTTTAGGTAGTGCCGGCTATGACTTTTTTATGCCTTACGATTTGCAAATTAAAAGTGGCGAAACCGTTACTGTTGCAACGGGCATAAGGGCAAAAATAGAAAACGGTTGGGTGTTAAACATTTACCCACGCAGTAGTTTAGGTTTTAAGTATCGTTTAACCTTAAACAATACGGTAGGCATTATAGACAGCGATTATTATAATGCTGATAACGAAGGTCATATTTTTGTAAGGTTTACCAACTGTGGCGATAAAGACGTGGTGCTTGAAAAGGGCAAGGCTTTCGTTCAAGGTGTGTTTTTACAGTTTGGCATAACGGTTGACGACAATGCAACTGAAAATAGAACGGGTGGAATTGGTAGCACAGACAAAAAATAATATAGATAAACACAAAAAAACAGGGTATCAAAAGATACCCTGTATTTTTTTGGTTTGTAAAAAGAAATTATTCAGCAACAACTTCTGCGCCAACTTCTTTGAATCTAGCGATAATCTTATCTGCTTCTTCTTTAGTAGCATTTTCTTTGATAACGCCTAAAGATTCAACTAATGCTTTTGCTTCGCCAAGACCTAACGTTGTGAATTCTCTAACAGCCTTAATAACGTCAATCTTCTTGTCGCCAATAGCCTTGATAACAACCTTGAATTCAGTCTTTTCTTCAGCAGCAGCGGCTTCTGCACCAGCAACTGGACCAGCAACTGCTACAGTAGCAGCAGCACTAACACCAAATTCTTCTTCTATTGCTTTAACTAAGTCGTTAAGTTCCATAACGCTCATACCTTTAATTTCTTCTAACATTTTTTGAATATCTGCCATTTTTCTTTTCCTCCTAGGAATTATTTTTTATTTTAATAGATTTAGTGAATTTTTTATGCTTTCACTTAAGCATTTTTTTCTGCAACTTGATTAAGTGCAATAGCAAGAGCCCTTGGAACACCAATAAGCGCACTTGCAAGCATACCGTAAAGTTGTTGTTTTGATGGGATTGCTGCTAATGCTTTAACACCGTTTGCATCAATTCTCTTACCTTCAAAATAAGCACTCTTAACAACTACTTTGCTGTCATACTTCTTTGCTGCTTCAACGATAACCTTTGAAGCTCCCGTTTCGTCAGAGCCAAACGCTACTGAAGTAGTACCATTTAATTCTGCGTCAAAATCTGTAACGCCAAGTTCGTTAAACGCACGTTTGATTAAAGTGTTTTTCAATACTTTATATTCAACTTCGTTCTTTCTAAGTTCACGTCTAATTTCCGTATCTTCTGCAACGGTCAATTTTTCAAAGTGAACTAATACAACTGATTTAGCGTTTTGAATTTTTTGTTTAATTTCTTCTACTTTAACTTTCTTTGCTTCTAAATTAGCTGACACTGTATTTTACCTCCTGTCTTTTTTAGAATAAAAAACCCTTGTATCCAAAGCAGAATACAAGGGCATAAATTTAGCCTTTTTGAAACTGCCTCGGTTGGTTTTACGTTGCCGTAAATTAACACCTACTGTCTTGGGCTATTTAATTTTCGTTTATGATTATATCTCTTTTTAACTTATTTGTCAACCAAATAAATTAAACTTTTGCGTTAATCTTTACGCCAGGACCCATTGTGCTTGCTAAAGCAACACTCTTAACGTATTGACCTTTTGCTGCTGCAGGTTTAGCCTTGATGATTGCTTCCATAAGCGCAGTGTAGTTTTCTTTAATCTTTTCATTACCGAAAGATTTTTTACCAATTGCACAGTGGATAATACCCGTTTTGTCAAGTCTATATTCTACTTTACCTGCTTTGGTATCCTTAATTGCCTTTTCAACGTCCATAGTAACAGTACCTGATTTTGGGTTTGGCATTAAGCCTTTTGGGCCTAAAACCTTACCGATACGACCTACTAAACCCATCATATCTGGGGTTGTAATAATTACGTCGTAATCAAACCAGTTTTCAGTTTGAATTTTTTGTACCATTTCTTCTGCACCAACAAAGTCAGCACCTGCTGCTTTTGCTTGGTCAGCCTTTTCGCCTTTAGCAATAACCAAAACTTTTACGTCTTTACCAGTACCGTTTGGAAGAACGATAACACCTCTAACTTGTTGGTCTGCTTGTTTAGGGTCAACACCTAAACGAACGTGAAGTTCTACCGTTTCGTCAAACTTTGCTTTTGCACTGTCTAAAACTAATGCAATTGCTTCATCAACTTCGTAAAGTTTTGCTGTTTCAATATTTTTTGCACTATCAATATATTTTTTTCCGTGTTTCATTTTTTACCTCCGGTGGTTCGTCCGAGAATAAATCTCTCCCACTCTTTATTATTAATCTTCTACTACAACACCCATACTTCTAGCAGTACCTGCTATCATAGACATAGCGGCTTCTAAAGTATTTGCGTTAAGGTCAGGCATCTTAATCTTAGCGATTTCTTCTACTTGAGCCTTAGTGAGTTTAGCAACTTTGTTCTTGTTAGGAGTAGCACTTGCAGTTTCAATCTTACAAGCCTTCTTAATAAGAACTGGTGCTGGTGGAGTTTTAAGAATAAAGGTAAATGAACGGTCTTGATAAATCGTCATTACTACCGGAATAATTAAACCCGCTTGGTCTTGTGTCTTTGCGTTAAATTCTTTAGTGAAACCTGGTATATTGATACCGTGTGGACCTAAAGTTGAACCTACAGGTGGACCTGGTGTTGCCTTGCCTGCTGGTAATTGAAGTTTTACGATTGCTGTAACTTTCTTAGCCATAAAATTTCCTCCATTAGTGGTTATAGCGTTGTAACATAGAAAAATTTATCACAACTCCCACTTTTTATACTGTCGGCTTGTTTGCCGTTTGTACCTTTTTAATATATATTATATATTGTTTTAATTTTTAGTTGTTTTCTGCTTGGCTGTCGCCAACTTTTTTAACTTGTACGAAATCAACTTCTACGTCAGTGTTTCTACCAAACATTTCAACGTTCACCATTGCTTTTTGCGTACTTTCGTTCATAGAAACAACCTTACCTACAAAGCCTTCTAATGGGCCACATACGATTTGTACGGTATCGCCTTCAGCAAAATCTACTGAAACGGCAATCTTAACAAGCCCCATCCTAGCCACTTCTTCATCCGTTAAAGGAAGAGGCCTGCCTTGCGGACCAACGAAACCCGTCACACCCCTTGTGTTTATTACAAGTTGCCAAATATCGTTGCTATAAATCATTTTTAAGAATACGTAGCATGGGAATTTCTTTCTTTCAACTATCTTCTTTTTACCGTTAGCCTTTTCTTCTAACGTTTCTTCCGTTGGAATTTGAATTTCAAAGATGTTGTTTTGTAAGTTGTTGTTTTCAATCAACTTTTCAAGCCCATCTTTTACCATTGCTTCATAACTTGAATAAGTATGAATAACGTACCACTTTGCTTCTTCTACTGCCATATTTCCTCCAATTACTTATGAAAATAACTTGAGCAACTGAGAAAGACCGAAATCAAACGCCGTGATTACGATAAGGAAAGCCAAAACCACTACGATAACGATACCCGTGTTTTTAACTACCTTGCCAAAAGATGGCCAAGAAACTTTTTTAAGTTCTGAGAAAACGTCTTTGCATTTTGCACCAAATCTCTTAAAAATGTTTGGCTTTTTATCTTTCTTCTTTTCTTTTTTAACTTCTGGCTTAGCGTTAGCATTAGCCGTGAAGCCACCTTTATTCATAGAGTTATTATTCATTACTCCACCCCTTTTTCTTTTTTAGAAAAATGCGAAGTTAAAATTACTTCGCTTCTTTGTGTGTAGTATGCTTTTTGCAGAACTTGCAATACTTTTGCATTTCTAATCTTTCAGTATCGTTTTTCTTGTTTTTAAAAGTATCGTAATTTCTTTGCTTGCATTCTGTACATGCCAAAGTTATCTTGTTTCTATTACCTTTCGCTGCCATATCGCACCTTCCGAACATCAAAAAATTAACACCCCGTACACGAGATGCTTGTATATTTTAGCAAATATATATTTCCTTGTCAAGTTTTTAACGCCTTTTTTTAAACTTTTTGCCTTTAAAATATATATAAATATATCTTTATCAACATATTAGGTCAAAAAAGAAAATTGCGTACTACATATTGTAGACGCAACTTTGTTTTTTTTATTATTTTTATAAATTTTCTTCAATTTTACTATAAATATTTGCTGAAGTTATTAACTTTTTTAAACTTTCGCCCTTTAGTTCTGCTACTTTTTTCTCTCCGTTAAACACTAACACTTCGTTTACAGCGTTTGTATCAAGCAATGAAGTCAACCTTTTAACAGAAGCATTTTTAGATATGGCTATACGCTTTACAAGTAGTCCGCACATTAACCTTTTTTCGTCTAACCCCGCATATAGTTTTACGTACCTATTTCCTTCTCTCTTTTCAAACGCACCGAATAAAATGAATAAAGAAAAGAATAGTAAAGATAAATTAAACGTATTAAAACAACTAACCACAAAAAAAGCAAATAACGTTAGCCCTAAAATCGCACCGAGTATTTTACAAACTAACCCTGCCTTTTTTTCGCCCATAAATTGCCCTAAGGTTGCAGATAGCACCCTGCCACCGTCTAATGGGTAGGCTGGCAATAAATTTATTAAAGCCATAGATAAATTTGCTTCAACCACTATATCGGTAAAGATATAAAGTTCTGGTAAAATCCACCATAGTGCTATAAAGAAAAAACTTACTGCAAGGTTTAGCATTGGGCCTGCCGTCGCTATTTTTACTTGGTCCACATATTTTAAGCCGTGTATATTGCCCGTAACAACTGCACCGAAAGGCATAAGCACTATTTTGCCAAGTTTATAGCCTTGCCTTTGCGATGCCAAAGAATGCCCTATTTCGTGCGATAAGGCACACAGCGAATATATGATAAAAACTAATATTTTACCCGTAAACGCATAGTATAGCCCAAACGCAAAAAATAAGGGATGAATTGTAAATTTTATGCTTCCCACTTAACGGCGTTATTTTCTAAAGTATAACTTGTAATAAGTTCGTTATCTTCTCCCATAAAGCAAACCTTTCCACTTTCCTTTATAAAGCCTATTGGAATATTATTTTTTACGCTGTCTCCCACGTTAGAATAAGTATAATCTAAACCAGAAAATACTGCCTTAAAGTTTTTGCTAAACTCTATTTCAACGTCATACTTACCGTCCTCGCCCTTAGTAAGCGATAAAATTTTGCCGTCACAAGGCGAATAAACGCTACCCCTACCAGACACGCTGATAATACCTTCGCTTACAGTGTAAGTTGCTTGGTCGTCAAGCGTAAATACGGGCGAAAATTCGTCAAAAGTTCTGTCGTCAACTTTATTAACTTGAGTTCCACCAAACACACTCTTAATAAAGGTGTTTATGCCACTATTGGTATTTAAAATACTTGTCAACGCTATAGCGCCAATAAGCAGACAAATAACTGCTAACTGAACGCCTATTACCGAAATTTTAAAACCCTTCTTTTTAGGCTTAACAACTTGTTCTATTTCAATTTCTTTTTCTTCTTCTAAACTCAATTGGTTGTCGTCTTGACAGTCTACCATTTCCGTTTCTTCTTGTGTTAAAAGGTTTACCTTGTCGATAAGTTGCTTTTTAACTTGCTCCGCATCAGCCTTTTTAGTGTGTTTCTTTTTGTTTTTCGTCGGCTTGTACACAATATTGCAAGTGTTTTCCGTAATGCCTAACATATCGGCGTATTGCATTTTTTCGTCCATAGAAATCTCCTCTCTTAAATTTGCTTTAATAGAGTTTATGCAACGATAAAAAAATTTATTACAAAAAAAGACGCATCTTTTTTGATACGTCTTTTTGTTTATTAAATTAAAAATCTATTTACTAATTGTTCGCCCGAATCTAAACTTAAACCTGAAGAAAGTGCATTTTGTTCGTTGTACTTATCAGCACCTTTCTTTACTACCCTACTATCGTAAATAACGAAAGGTATTGGGTCGGAAACGTGCGTCATAAGTTTTATTGGCGTTGGGTGGTCTGGACAAATTAAAATTTTATACTCTTCACCCATTTTATCAAGTTCGTTTACAATATATTCAACAACCTTATCAATTTGTTCTATTGAATAAATTTTATTTTCTAAATCGCCGTGATGTCCACATTCGTCTGGTGCTTCCATATGAATATAGATATAGTCTAACCCGTTTTTAAGTGCATCTATACAAGCCTTTGCCTTACCAGAAAAGTTAGTTTCGTACGTACCCGTAGCACCATCTACTTCAATAGAACGCATTTTTGATAACTTGGCAATACCTTTAAGCAAGTCAACAGCAGAAATTATACCACCTTTTAGATTATACTTTTCTTCAAAACTTTGTAAGTTTGGTTTCGTGCCTTCGCCCCAACACCAAATACAAGTTGCTGGGTTTTTGCCGTCTTTAATACGCTTTAAGTTTACAGGGTGATTTTTAAGTAATTCATAAGACTTTTTCATCAACTCTAAATATTCTTTCCCCGCTTCACTCTTTGGCAAATATTCTTTAATAGGCTTACCCGTAATATCGTGTGGTGGCGTCAAATCCCCTGCCAAACTGCCTTTATCAGCAACCAAACAATGCCTATAACTAATACCTGCGTAAAGTGAATATTTTTCATTGTTTAAGTGACCTGCCAAATAAGAAATAATTTCTTTTGCTTCTTCAGTAGAAATTTCGCCCGCACTATAATCTATCATACGCTTATCTTCAAACTTTTCTTCGTTTGATAAGGTTACTAAGTTTGCCCTTGCTGAAATATCGGTATCTTTTAGATTTATGCCAATGCTTGCGGCTTCTAAAGGCGATCTGCCCGAATAAACTTTTTTAGGATTGTAGCCTAAAACTGAAAGGTTTGCAACGTCACTGCCCGGTTTCATACCGTCTGGCACGGTTTTAACAAGCCCAATTTCACCCTTAGCACATAGCCCGTCTATAAACGGCTTATTTGCAACGTCTAACGGCGTTTTATTATTAAGTTTTTCTATAGGGTAATCGGCCATACCGTCCCCTAAAATTACTATATATTTCATAAATTACTCCAATCGATAGGACTTTTGTTTTTGCTTATTAAGTATTCGTTGGCTTTTATAAAATGGTTGCAACCGAAAAAGCCGTTGTATGCTGAAAGTGGGCTTGGGTGCACGCTTTCTAAAACCAAATGTGAAGTAGTGTCTATAAATTGTTTTTTGCTTCTTGCATTTGCACCCCAAAGTAAAAACACTACGTTTTTAGATAAGGTTGAAATCTTTTTAATTATGCCGTCTGTAAACTCTTCCCACCCCTTACCTTTGTGAGAGTTGGCTTGGTGTTCCCTAACCGTTAAAACAGTATTGAGTAAAAGTACGCCTTGTTTTGCCCAATTAGTTAAGTCACCGTGGTTAGCACACTTTTTGCCCGTTTCACTTTCAATTTCTTTGTAGATATTTTTAAGTGACGGTGGAATTTCCTTGCCCTTTGGCACGGAAAAAGATAAACCCATTGCTTGCCCTTCTTCGTGATAAGGGTCTTGCCCAATCAACACCACTTTTATATCGTTAAACGCCGTCATTTTCATACTGTTAAATATGTCGTGCATCTTTGGATAGATTGTGCGTGTAGAATATTCACTTTTTAAAAACTCTCTCAAAGCCAAATAACTATCGCTATTAAACTGCTCTTTTAAGAGTTCATCCCACTCGGGCGTTATCTTTATCATATTTTTATTTTAGCATTTTTCTTTGACAAATGCAATATAATTGTATATCATATAAAAGACTTTTGTTTTAAGTTTTTAGGTTTAATTATGGAAATTATACAAATTGTTTTAATAGGCATTACGCTTGCGATTGACGCTTTTGCTGTTACCGTTGCAAACTGCACCACCTACAAGCACTGCTTGTCTAAGCAAAAAGAGTGGTCTATGCCAATCGCTTTTGCCCTATTTCAATTTTTAATGCCCGTTATCGGCTATTTTGTAGGTAGTTTATTTATTGATTATCTTGGCAAGTTTTCTGGTTTTTTATCAGCAGGTATATTTTTGGTTTTATCGCTAAAAATTATTATCGAAAAGGTAAAGGAAATTATTGAATACGAAAAGATAGTTGAAGTGACTGTTTGTGATAGAAGTAAACTTTTTACCCTTCCCGTTCTTTTATTGCAAGGCGTGGCAACAAGTATTGATGCTTTAGCAATAGGCGTTACGTTTGCAGTAAGTTTATCAATGAATATTTTTGTTGCAAGTGCCATCATTGGTATAACTACCTTTATATTGGTTTCTATAGCCTTACTAATAGGTAAAATTTTAGGTAAAGCCATTGGCAAATATGCAGACTTTGTTGGGGCTGGAATTTTGTTTATACTATTTATAAAATGCTTAATAGAAGCAATTATCAGTTTATAAAATAGAAACGCTTTTGTTTAGTAACAAAAGCGTGTCTTTTTTTTGTTTTTATTTAATAAATTCATTAACTTGAAGGGTACCGTCGTTACAAATTATAACTGCATCTTCAATACCTCTACCCCAACCGTCAACCTTATCAATTCTACCAAATTGTAAAATCGTACCATCAAAAATTATAGTTTTTATACCTGTGTTATAAAAAGCGCTTTCACCAATGTTTATAAGTGTGCTTGGTAGCGAAACTGAAGTAATTTTTTCACAACCATAAAAAGCAAAATCGCCAATACTTGAAACTTTTTTTAGCGTTGAAATTTCTTCTAATTTAACACACCCATTAAAAGCGTTGTTTCCTATCATAAAGAGATTTTCGCCAAAAGTAATTTTTTCTAAATTTTTACAGTTGCTAAAAGTTTCGTCACTAATACTACTAATCGAATTTGACAAATTCGCCGTGGTTAAGCCCATGCAATTTGCAAAAGACGCTTGACCTATGCTTTGCACCGTTTCGCCAACGTTTACCGTCGTAATGCTTTTACAATTAAAGAAAGCGTAGCCATTTATCTTAGTTGCTTTTTGCAAGTTTATCTCAGTAATCAAGTTATCATTAACGTATAAATCACGTGAATAACTTGTTGGGTTTGCACCACTGTTTGCAAACTCTATATAGCCCCACTCTTCAATATCCCCAATATAATTTACCTTTTGTAAATTACTGCAACCAATAAACGCATCTGCACCAATTATGCACAAATTACTTGGAATATGTACTTCTTTTAGCGTCTTCATGCTTCTAAAAGTTCTAGTAAGTATAGCAACGACCTTTTTGCCTTCGTGTTCATTGTCTATTACTGCTTTTTCAAGTTTATCGTCTAATACCTTTGATATAGCGTAATACTTATCGTCTTTTACAAGTTGAAAATTATAAACATCTTTTTTGCAAGCAGTTAAACTTAAAACCATAAAAACGGCAAGCACAACTGCAAGTATTTTTTTTATCATTTTCCTATTACCTAAAGTTTTTCTGCAATTTTTTGTAAAAACTCTTTAGAGTTTAATTTTATTGGCGTAATGCCTTCCTTCTTAAATAAACTTACCAAGTCGCCCGTCATATACCCACTTTCAATAGTATCGATTGTTGCCTTTTCTAACCTATTTGCATAGTCAACTAAGTCTGGCAAGTTATCTAATTCTCCCCTTTTTCTAAACGCACCCGACCAAGCAAAGATTGTTGCAACAGGGTTGGTTGAAGTTTCTTCACCCTTCATATACTTATAGTAATGGCGTGTGACGGTACCGTGTGCCGCTTCATATTCGTAATTACCCGTTGGCGAAACTAAAACGCTTGTCATCATTGCTAAACTGCCGTAAGCAGTTGCAACCATATCACTCATAACGTCGCCATCATAGTTTTTGCACGCCCAAACTATACCACCGTTGCTTCTAACTATTCTTGCAACCACGTCGTCAATTAGCGTGTACATATATTCTATGCCCGCACTTTCAAACTTGTCCTTATATTCTTCTTCGTAAATTCTATTAAAGATTGCCTTAAAATTGCCGTCGTATACTTTAGAAATGGTATCTTTTGTTGAAAACCAAAGTGGCAATTTTACGTCTAATGCGTAGTTAAAGCAAGACCTTGCATAACTTTCTATTGATTTATCTGTATTGTGCATTGCGCATACTACGCCGTCGCCATTAAAATCATGTATAACTTGCGTCTTTTTATTTCCGTCTTTATCGGTATACACAAGTTCTGCCTTACCTGCCCCCGCTTTCCCGTCTACAGCCTTATAAATATCGCCGTATGCATGACGGGCAATTACTATCGGTTTTGTCCAAGTAGGAATATAAGGAGTAATGCCGTCAACTAAAATAGGCGCACGGAAAACTGTGCCGTCAAGCATTGCCCTTATAGTACCGTTAGGGCTTTTCCACATTTCTTTTAAGTTATATTCTTCTACTCTTTGGTTGTTTGGCGTAATAGTTGCGCACTTAACTGCAACACCGTATTTTTTAGTGGCGTTTGCGCTGTCGATAGTAACTTTATCTAAAGTCTTATCTCTCTCTACTAAACCTAAATCGTAATATTCGCTTTTTAATTCTACAAAAGGTAAAATTAAAATTTCTTTAATCCATTGCCATAAAATTCTAGTCATTTCATCCCCGTCCATTTCAACTAACGGGGTCTTCATTTTTATTCTATCCATAGTATCTCCTTGTTTTCCTTTTGTATTGTACCATATTCTATCTAATTTTTCAACTCATTTTGCTTTTTTACACCTTTAATTCCCTTATAATTTAATAGGCTACAACTAAAATCTTTGTTATAACTATTTTCTCTTGCCTTGTCAAAGCCTGCTTTTTCTATTAAACCTTGTAAAATAACGGTAAAATCTGAAAAAGTATCGCAAAACAAATAGTAGCTAAGCGAGCCTGGTACGGTGTTTATTTCGTTAAGATATACTTTGCCGTCTGCTATCATATAATCTACCCTAATTATACCGTCTAACTCTAGTGCTTCGTAAACTTTTGCCGTAGTTTTCTTTATATAATTTGAAAGTTTTTCGTCTATGTTTGCAGGAAATTCTCTCTCCCCTTTCTCATATTTGTCAGAAAAAGAAAGCACTTCCTTACTACCCTTAGGCTGTTCACACTCAGAAACAATAATTTTATTCAATCTATCTTTATAGCAAGCACAGTTTATTTCTGTAAAAAAAGTTAAACACGGCTCTATTATAACCTTTTCGCCATACCTTAAGGCAGTAGAAACTGCCGAAAACAAGTCCTTTTCCCTTTCCACCTTTTGTATACCTATTGAAGAGCCAAGTTTGTTTGGCTTTACTATCAACGGATAGCCCAACTTTTTTACCTTTTCTTCCACACTTTCCACACTGCTTACTAAAACGTAAGGCAAACTTAAAATATTTAAGCCTTTAACCAATATTTTAGTAAACGCTTTATCCATACATACTGAAGAACCTAACACGTTTGGAGAACAAAAAGGTATATCTAAAAAATTTATAAGCCCTGCAAGGCTCCCATCTTCTCCCAATCCACCGTGCATACAGTTTATTGCACACTTAACGCTAAAAAGTTCTTTTAACCTTTTGTTTTTTACCTCATAAACTTTATTTTCGCCAAACTTAAAAGTTATTTCTTTTAGGCTTTTATAGTTTAACTTGTTATAAGTCGCTAAATCAAAAAGGCTTTCGCCCGTATAAAACTTACCCTGTCTATCTACGTAGACGGGTACGGCGTTAAACCTACTACGCTTTATCGTATTTAGCGTCATTACGCCCGTAATTATAGAAACGTCGTGTTCAACCGACTTACCGCCAAAGAATACTAAAATATTTTGCATAAAAAAACACCTCCGCTAAATTGTTTGCTTTGGTGTTTTATAATTTTTATCTTTTTTACTAAGGATTTTTAGTTGTAGTTATCTGGCAAATCGTTTTCAAATAAAACTATATCGCCTTCTTTTAATATTGTATTAAGCAGGTCGTTGCCCTTATTCAAGTTTTTCGCAAACGCTATGCTCTCGCCATCTAGCCCACCATCTTTTAACCCTTTTATAAGCATTTCTGCATTTTGCGTACCTATCACTATTACGAAGTTAGCAACGCTTGCAAT
This sequence comes from Christensenellaceae bacterium, assembly GCA_045631625.1. GTDB lineage: Bacteria > Bacillota > Clostridia > Christensenellales > Borkfalkiaceae > UBA1259. The sequence continues at coordinate 14,561 of JAZQVG010000067.1, read as the reverse complement.
TTTTTTACCCATTTCGTAGTTGGCAACGTTTTCCATTTTACCAAGTTCTACTAATCCGGGTGTCAAAACAATCTTTCTGCCGTTAAATGAAGATAACACTTCCATTGCAGAGTTTACGCCGTCTTCATTTGAATTATAACTATCGTCTATTATTACAATATTTTTATTGTTTGGGACAATTTCTAATCTGTGCCCTATGCTTTTTATTCTGTTTATGCCTTGTGCAATTTCATCAGTGGTTAACCCGATTTTATACGCCACTGCACTTGCTAAACAAATATTGCTAACGCTATGCTTACCAAGTAAAGTAGTGGTACATTTAACTGACTTTTCGCCTTTTACGTTCAAAGTAAAAGTAGTGCCTTTACTATCTATTGTAATATCGCTTGCCCAAACCAAACTATCATTTTGCACGCTGTTGCTAGTCAAAAACTTATTGCCGTTAAACCTTTCGCTAAGTTCTTTTGCACCAACGCTATCACAGTTGAAAAACGCTAAACCGTCGTCACCTAAACTTTCAAAAATTTCAAACTTGGTATCCTTTATATTTTCCAAACTACCAAAAGTTTCTAAATGTTGATTATTTATACCTGTCAAAAGTGCGATTTTAGGGTTTACAAGCGACACAAGTTCTTTTATATCCCCTTTAGTCCTTGCGCCCATTTCTGCAATAAAAATATCGTGCGTATTGTCTAACTTTTGTGCAGAAATTGCTATGCCCAACGGCGTATTGTAAGACTCAGGGGTTGCTAACACCCTAAACTTTTGCGAAAGTATTGTCTTTAATATTTCTTTTACACTTGTTTTACCGTAACTTCCCGTAATACCAATTTTTATTACGTCAATACTATCTAATTTTACTTTTGCTTTGTTTAAGTAATATTTTTTAACAATATTTTCAAAAGGTTCGTTAATTACGTATGCCAAAAATAATAGGTAAGGCATTAAAATTGGCATAGCACAAATTAAACAATATCTTAAAATTGAAACGATAGGGTCGCTTATCTTAAACGCTATAAAATTTATTAAGGTTATAAACCCAAAAGTGAAAGCCGTTAAAAGTATAATATAAGTTATACAAAGTCTAACTAAACGCTTAGTTTTTCTTAAAGGCACTTTTGCATTTATGCTCTTTTCTGATTTAATATATAATAGGGTAAAAGTCACGTATGATAAAAAGCCTAAATATGATAAAACTGCTTGATTTTTAATTACGCTTGCAAACGATGAGTTTAATATCACGAAAAATAAAAAACCCAACAAGCATAAAAGCATAAGCCTTGATAGGTATGGCGTTTTCTTATTAGATAGCCAAGAAAAATAACGTTTACCCCTATACCCACTTTGTTGCAAAGAAAGTAAAAACTTGCCAGACGCAAAAAATAAAAGTAATGCGTTTAGCAAACTTAACCCTAAATAAAGATATAATTGGTAGCCGTTAAAAAGCGCACCAAAGTTAGTTGCGTCGTTAGGAAACATAATTTTTTGAGAGCAAAAACTCTCTAACCTCCCTATTAAAGTACGCAGGATTATCTATAAAACTAAAATGCCCTGCATCTTTTATCAATATCATTTTACTATTTTTTAGCCCCTTATTTAGCCTTTTTGCCATATAAATCGGGGTTTCTTTATCTTTTGTACCGTTTATAATCAAACACTCGTTTTCAATACTACTTAAAGTATAATCTAAATGCTCGTTTACAATCTTTATAAAACTCTCTTTCATAACGCTATCAAGCATTAAATAGTCTTTTGAATAAAACGCTTGCCGTTTTTTTTCGCTTAAAAATGGCTTGAGCAGTTTATTAAGCCACTTTTTTATAAATTTTTTAAAAGAAAATTTAGGTTTTAGCCCAGCACTACCCGTAAGTACAATTTTACCCAGTAAATTTTTATATAGATACGCCGTTTTAAGTGCCACCCTACCACCAAAAGAGTGTGCTATTACCGTAGGCTTATTTAATTTGTTTTTTTCAATAAATTGGACGAAATCGTTTACGTAATCGTCTAAAGAGTACGGCTTATCCATACCTTTGTTTTCGCCAAAACCCTTAAAGTCTACCGCAAAAACTTCAAAGTCCTTTTCAAAAAAGGGATACTGATAAGCAAAACTAAATTTATCCGCAAGATAGCCGTGTAAAAAAACTATCTGACCTTTCTTTTGCGTATCATTTTTCCTATCGTAAGTAATCTTACTGATATTTTTTATGATAACTCCTTTACTAATACAAGCGCCGTTTCGCCGTCACTATAATAATTTTTTCGTTTAGAAATTTCACTAAACCCAAACTTATTATATAAATTTATTGCATTTATATTGCTTTCTCTAACTTCTAAAAATAGTTTCGTTATGTTATTTTCTTTTGCTGTTTTAATAAACTTTTCAATTAAACTACTACCTAACCCCGTTTTTCTATAATCAGTATGAGTGACAATGCTTTCTAAATCGGCAGTATCTAAAGAAAAAGAAAAGGTTATAAACGCCACTAATTGATTATCGTTAAAATAACCGTAGCCGAAAAATCTACCCGTGTTGAAAGCAGATTTTATCATATCTAAAGTCCAACCGTCTTTAAAATTTTCACTTTCAAAATCAAATAAAAAATCGGCGTCTAAAATAGTTAACTCTCTTAAAATCATCTACCTTCTTCCGCCTGACTTTTTCTAATATACAACGGTTCAATTTTATCTAAGTCGCTTATCGCTTTATCGCAATTTTTACTTAAATAATTTTTCAATCCATCTAAAACTGAAGTAACTTTTACATTGAAATTAGCAACTTCACCACAAGATAATAGGGTGTACTCTTTAGCAAGTTCACTTAACTTTTCTTTATCGATATAACAAGGTTCTAACTCTAAAGACAAATCGTTGTAGCCTGCTACGTAATAACAGTTGTGTCCAGCGTCTATTACCGCCAAGTTCTTACCCTTTTCCATATTATATGCGATAGTATCGAAAGTTGACAACGGTAAACACGGCAAGTTAGAAGCAAAGCAAAGCGCTTTTGCCGTTGAAACTCCTATTCTAATACCTGTAAAACTACCTGCACCTATTACTACGCCTATAAAATCTAAGTCTTTTAGCACTAATTTTGCTTGCATTAAAATCTCTTCAATTTTAGGCATAAGGTCAGTAGAGTGCTTTACCCCACACTCTTTATCAAAATAGGTATAAGTTTTTTGACCGTCAAACAACACTAACGAAAGGTTGCTTTGACAGGTGTCTAACGCTAAATATTTCATAATATTATCTTTCTTTTATCTTGGCCTATCTTGGTTATTTTAACCCTTTTAACTTTACTTGGCAAAACGTCTATAATATTTTCAGCCCACTCTATTAGACAAATGTTATCTTTGTTAAAGTAGTCAGTAAGCCCTAAAAACAAAGCGTCTTCCCCCGAAGAAAGTCTATAACAATCATAATGATAAATTAAATCGTCGTAAATATTAAGATATGCGTAAGTAGGACTTGTCACCCCGTCGTTTATACCAAAATATTTACAAACCCCTTTAGTAAAAGCCGTTTTACCTGCACCTAAATCACCTTCAAGCACAACCACGTCCCCTTTACTTAAGGTTTTTGCATATTCAAACGCAATTTCTTCCGTTTGTTGTTGAGAGTTAGAAAATTTTTCCATACTTTTATTATACATCTTTTTTTGCAGTTTGCAAATTGATTTTTTTAAATAAATAAGACACTCTTTTATAAAGAAGCACGGTCACTAAAGAAACGACCACACTTTTAATTATATTAAACGCTAAAACGTAACCCCAAAGTATAGAAAACATCTTTTCAGAAGTTTCGTTAGGTACGAAAGGCACACTTCCCATAAAGAACGGAAAGTTTATAAATTTATTTACTAAAAGTGATATGCCCGATTGAATCAAACAAGCGATAATAAGTGTTATAATAACCCACTTTAAGCCTTTTTTATATTTATAAACAATAGACGGTAAAAGCACGTAAGCAGTAGTTATTATAATGTTTGCAAGTTCGCCAACGCCACCCGTACTACCAACGGTTATATGTATAACTTCTTTTATTACAGTCACTAAAAAAGCAGGCAACGGCCCGTACATAAACCCTGCAAGCATAACGAACACGTTTGATAAATCAAGTTCTAAAAAAGACGCAGGTGTAGATGCAAAAATAGGAATTTCAAATAAATAAGTAACAAATGCTAATGCAGAAAAAACTGCCATACCCGCAATATTTTTAGTTGTAAAATTTGTTTTCATAATAAAACGCCCCAAATCTTCTTTGGAGCGTAAAATCTTAAAATCAAAGCATAAAGCCCCTTTTCCTTGCGTGGAAAAAAAGCCAATTCTTTTACCATCCGGACTATACCGTCGGTTCAGGAATTACACCCAATCAACCTTAAATAAGGCTCGCAGACTATACTGCCGGTGGGGAATTACACCCCGCCCCAAAGAATTATTTTTATTTTATATTTATATTGTAATCCTTTTATGCCCGTTTGTAAAGTATTTACATAAACTAAACATAGTTTTTTTCAAAATAATCTATTTATCGCTAAATAGTTTATTTTTGTATTATTTTTCGTTTGTTATGATTAAATAAAAAAGGTATTTTTTATGCAAACCTTCGTTTTGGGCTTATTTTTTACAATTGTTCTATTTTTTATATGCTTATTTTTGGTTGCCGGCGTTAGAGTCACTTACATACTACTAAAATATAAACTTAATAAAATGTTTGATTTTCAAATTTTGCCTAATATGGAAGAAAAACCAAAACGCACGTATAAGCGTAAGGAAAAAAGTAAAAGTTCTAACCAAATAATACGTAGCATTGAAATCAACCCCGAAGAAATTGACCGTATCTACGTTAAAAAATCAAGTTAAATTCTACTCAAACTTTTCAATGTTTTTATCGTCGCCCCAAAGTTTTTCTAAGTGATAGAAAAGCCTTGTTTCGTCGTTAAAGATATGCACGATAACGTCACCGTAATCTAAAACAGCCCATCTGCCTTCCCTTAAGCCTTCCTTTCTAATTGGTGCAACACCTATCTTGTCAATTTCTTCTTCAACTAATTCTATTAAAGCACGAGTGTGCGTCATAGACCTACCACTTGCAATAACGAAATAATCGGTAACGTCTGTCTTGCCGTCAACGTTTATTAAAACTATGTCTTCTGCCTTGTGGTTTGAAAGTTTTTCGCAAATAACTTTTGCAAATTGTTTTGATTCCATTTTATTCTCCTAAATTTTTGTAATATTCATACGCTTCTAAAGTCAGCCTATATATTGGCAGATTTTTTCTTTTTAAATGTATTATTTCTTCTTTTAAACACTCTACTAAACAACTATCTAAATCGTACTTTTCATAGCACTCTCTTAAATAATCCACCCCTTCGTAAACCCTAAAATCTTCAACCATATCGGCAATAAATATAAGTTTTGTAAGTTTACTCATATTAGGTTTGCCCGTGGTGTGATACCTTACTGCTTCAATAATTTCCAAATCATCAAACTTGATATTATTTTCAAGTAAGTATGCACCTAAAAAGGCGTGTATAACTTTATCTGGCATATCTTCTGGCACGGTAAACCCACTAACCTTAGTGTAGTCTACGTACTTTGCCATATCGTGAAGTAAGCCTGCCAAAAACACCTTGTCTTTATCTAACCCGTTTTCACTTGCACGTCTTAAAGCCGTGTCTATAACTGAAGCCGTGTGCATAAGCCTTTTGGTTGGCAACGCCTTTTTGATATATTCTATATAACCTAAATGCTTTTCTTCTTTATAAAGTCCGTTATCTTGTATATATTTTGCAACTTTTTTGTCAGTTAAATTATCTATCGGCAACCCTAACGCTGAAAACACCCTGATACGTGTTGAAGAATAATTTTTGCCATTATAAGTTAGTTTTATAAAACTTTTACCGTACTTATTAAAAAAATCTTTTTGTACTTTATCAAAATCTATCGTGTAATTATCTCTTGATAATGAAACTATTTGTGCTTTTTCTACAATTTTATCAGGGCTTTTCCAACTATCAAAGGTGGCAATTAAATCTTCGCCCATAATAAAATAAAGTTCGCAATCATACTTTTCTTTTAGATATTCAACCGTTAAATAAGTGAAACTTGTACCCTTTTTATTTATCTCATAATCGCTAACTTCAACTTTATCGATATTATTAAAAGCAAGTTTAAGCATATTAAGCCTATCTTCTGGGCTTGCTAAAACGGTGTCTTTGTGTGGTGGAATAAAGGTAGGCATAATAATAAGCCTATCTAAGTTTAACTCCTTAATAGCGTTTTTAGCAATATTTATATGTTCTAAATGAACGGGGTTGAAACTACCACCGAAAAGCCCTATCTTTTCCATACTTTTATTATCGCATATTTATCTATTTTTTGCAATTATTTTTTTAACCCTAACCCCCGTTTACTTTTTATATTTTTGGGTATATCTTACTTATTATGAAATCTTTTTATCTTACTGCCGTTATAGACGCAGTTTTTACAAGCATTGCAAGTTTTATAATGCTACTAATTTTGTTTAGTTATTTTATTCCACACCCGTATAACGTAATTTTGTCGGGCGTAATTGCCCTTTTGCTTTCGCTTTTTGCTTTTAAACACCAAGTTAAAAAGGGCAAGAAAAGGGGTGACAATATTATTTTAAATAAAAAATATATAGACACAATGACACAGTTTTGCCTAACCCCTACCACAGAACTTCTTGACCTTATGGAAAAATTAATAAAAAAAGAAAATTTATCAGTTGAGCGCAAAAGGGGTGGGCTGTTTATAAAAGATAAAAAGGTTTTTATATTTATAAAATTCACCTTTGACGGAATAAATAAGACGGACGTTGTAAAATACTTTAACCGTATAACGCAAAAGGAAAAAGCCGTTATACTTTCTAACGAATTTAGCGTTAGCGTTAGAGAGTTTGCCGACCGTTTTAACGGCAAAGTTATTTTAATTGACGGTAGGCTCATATTTGAAAGGCTTACCCACCATCAAATGTTGCCTGAAAACAAATATACTATACTTAATAAACAAGTGGCTAAACCAAAAATACTTACTAACCTTAACAATAAAAAAAGAGCCAAAAGTTTTTTCACTTTCGGCTTAATCTTTTTAGGTATGAGTTATTTTGCACCCATAAAAATTTATTATTTAATCGTTGGTGGGCTTATGCTTATATTCTCTCTTGTTCTACGCCTTTACGGAAAAACAGAATATACTGCTTAAAAAACTATATGTTCTACCTTGTCGCTTTTACTTCTTCTGTAAAACACAAGTTTTCTGCCCGTAGCACACACGAATTCTGCATTTAATTTTTGGGCAATTTCTATGCCTGCTTGCTTTACGTCAAGCCCAGAATTTTCTAAAACGGTAATTTTAACTATTTCCCTTTTTTCAATAGCCTTGTCGATACTTTCGATAAGGCTTTCGTTTACGCCAAGTTTACCAACTTGAGTAATAGGTTCTATTTTTTGAGCAATGCTTCTTAAATTGCTTCTTTCTTTTGAAGTTAACATTTTTCTCTCCTAATCTACAAGTTCAAATTCTTCTCCACCGATAATGATGGTAGACTTTTCTGTTGCACCCATATCTCTTAATTCTTTTATAATGCCCCTATCTCTTAAGACTTTGTGCATATAGGCAACAGAGTGCATGTCCGTCATAACAACGTTTCTCTTTAACACTTCAACCAAAGTGCCAACTATAACGAAAGTTTCGCCTTCTCTTAAAATTTCATAGGTTAGTTTATCTGGCTTTTCGTATACGAACGCTTCATATTCTAACGGTTTAAGTGGTGGCAATTTGTCTAATACGTTAAAAATTTCTTCCTTTAACTTATCAAGCCCGTCGCCCGTAATAGCAGAAATTTCAATTACCTTTTTATTTTTAAGTTTTTTCTTAAACTCTTTTAAATTTTCTTCAGCACCAAAACAATCTACCTTATTTGCAACGATAAGTTGTTTTACTTTTGAAAGTTCTTTGCTATACGACTTTAATTCTGCATTGATTTTCAAATAATCTTCGTAAGCGTCTCTACCTTCAACGCCCGACACGTCTACAACGTGAACAAGCATCCTTGTCCTTTCAATATGTCTTAAAAATTCTATACCAAGACCTGCCCCTTCGCTTGCCCCTTCAATGATACCGGGTATATCTGCCATTAAACACGTTTTATCGTACATTTGGCAAACGCCAAGGTTTGGAGATAACGTGGTAAAGTGATAGTTTGCAATTTTTGGGCGTGCTTTGGTTAGTTTTGATAATAGTGTTGACTTGCCAACGTTTGGAAAACCAACGAAGCCTACGTCTGCAATAGTTTTAAGTTCTAATACAACCTTTTTTGCTTCCGTCTTTTCGCCACCTTGTGAAAAGTGTGGTGCGTGTCGTCTTGCGTTTGTAAATTTAGCGTTGCCTTTACCACCGTCACCACCCTTAAGCACCGTTATAGTTTGCCCGTCGTGGAACATATCGGCAATAATGCCACCAGATTCTTTATCTTTAATAACAGTACCTACAGGTACTTTTAATACTAAATCTTCGCCATATTTACCAAAACAGTCTTTAGAACCACCGTTTGTGCCGTTTTCTGCAACGTATTTGGTCTTATAGTAGTAATCTATTAACGAATTTATGCTTTTATCGGCAACGAAAATAATGTCGCCACCCTTTCCGCCGTCGCCCCCGTCAGGGCCACCACTCACCTTGCCTTTATAATGCACGAAAGAAGTAATACCATTACCACCGTCACCTGATTTAATTGTTATAACTGCTCTATCAATAAACATTTTATTTCCTTTTTATGTGTTTAGCACAATTTTCTTTTATTGGACAATCTTGACAGTTAGGCTTAATCGCCTTACAAAAACTACGCCCTAAATATATTAAATAGTGATGTGCTTTCGACCAATCTTTTTTATCAATAACTTTCATAAGCGAAAGTTCTGTTTTAAGCACGTCCTTTTCATTTACAAGCCCAATTCTGTTTGCCACCCTAAAAACGTGTGTGTCAACTGCGATAGCATCCCCCTTAAAAGCAACGGAATATACTACGTTTGCCGTCTTTCTACCAACGCCGTCTAACGTCATTAAATCTTTAAGATTGTTTGGAACTTGTCCGTTAAATTTTTCTATTATGTCTTTGGTGGCAGAAAGTATATGTTTTGCTTTTGCCCTATAAAACCCACAAGAATATATGTACTTTTCTAATTGTTCTTGCGTTAGGTTTAACATTTTTTCAGGCGTGTTTGCCGTTGAAAATAAAACGGCAGTGACCTTATTTACCCTTTCATCCGTACACTGTGCAGATAGTATAACTGCAATTAGCAATTCATACGGGCTATTAAAATTTAAGGCAGGCTTATCTAAAAAAACTTGTGCCAGCGCATCTATAATAGTTTTTACTTTATTTTTATCCATAAAACACTATTATTTTAACACAAGCAACAAGTTTTTTGCAACACTTTTTTAAATGCTTTTAATTTGGCGTTTACCAGCGACTTCTTTTACCTTAAAATAACTTGCATTTTTAAAGTCTAAAGTGTTTTTTAGCCAATTTTTCACCTTGTCAAAATCGCTTAATTTTATTTTCAATGAAAGCCCACACCCGACATGCGCTTCTTTAGGCGTGGAAATTATTTCATTATAAATGCCAAACCTATTTAAAGTACTTGCAACGCCCACCGTACTTGAACGTGAACGAAATACAATAACTACGTATTCCATTTTGATTTCTCCTTTGCATAAAAACGGCTTACCGTTTATACAATATAATATTACAAAATTTTAAAAATTGTTAAAGGTGAAAATATGATATATTTTGACAATGCGGCAACGGGTGGTTTTAAGCCTAACAGCGTTACTGAAACAACTTTATCTGTGATTAAATATTTATCGGCAAACCCTGGTCGTAGTGGACATAGGCTTGCACTTACGGGTGCTGAAATTGTAGATAACGTTAGGGAAGAACTTTCTACCCTTTTTAACTGCCCTAAAAATAAAGTTATTTTTACCAAAAATTGTACTGAAGCGTTAAACGTTGCCATTTTTGGCCTAATTAAAAAAGGTTGCCACGTAATAACCACCGTTTTTGAGCATAATTCCGTATTGCGCCCACTTTATCATCTTAAAAAAATGGGTGCTATAGAACTTACTGTAATTAAAGAAACTAATATAGAAAAATTGCCTTGTGAAATTCAAAATCATATTAAGTCAAACACCACTCTTATCGTGTGCACGGCAATTTCTAACGTGACGGGCACAGTGCTTCCTATTTACGAAATTGGAAAAATTGCTTATAAAAACAATTTGCACTTTATAGTTGACGGTGCGCAAGGGGGTGGGCACCTTAATATCGATATGAAAAATTCCAATATTTCTTGCTTATGTTTAGCAGGCCACAAAGGACTTTACGGAATAATGGGTAGTGGCGCACTTTTAATTAGCGAAGAAGTTGACGTTGCCCCTACTTTTTTTGGTGGCACGGGTAGTGAAACGTTTAATTTTGATATGCCTACTATCTACCCAGAAAGATTAGAAGCAGGCACGTTAAACTTGCCTGCCATTTCTTCCTTGTTAGAAGGCGTAAGATACGTAAAGAAAAACTTAAACCAAATTTCAAGCGTGCTAATTGATTACACCACCAAACTATTTAACGGACTAAAAGACAACGAAAAAATAAAGTGCTATTCTTTGCCAAATTGTGCAGGTATATTCTCTTTTGAAATAGTAGATATGCCGTCAAGTATAGTTTGCGATAAACTTAATTTAGAGTTTGATATAGCCGTAAGGGGTGGCCTACATTGCGCGCCCCTAATACACAAGCATTTAAACACAAGTGCAAACGGGCTTGTTAGGGTAAGTTTAGCACCACAAAACACCTTAAAAGAAATAAACTTTTTTATAAACTCAATCAACAAAATAATTTTAGATTTTCTTTAAGTCTTTTACTATTTTATTTAAAATTTTACGCTTATTCTCATCTAATAACGGCGAAAGTGCCGTTGCAAAGCCGTCAATCTGTTCGTTTGTAAGCGTACCGTTTTTCTTGCCCTTTTCTGCTTCGTAATAAATGGCTTTTATAAGTTCAGTCTGGTCTTTGCCGTCAAACTTGTTAGATAGAGAAGTAACGAGGTTTATAAAATCAAAATTTTGAGTTTTATTTTCTTCTTCAGCGTTAGAAATAAAATCGTTAAAGTCTTGCATTTTAATCTCCTAAAAAATAATTTATCACTTTTACTTTATGCTTTTAATATAATTTATTGTCAAAGTTATTTATAATAGGTTTCTTATGGAAATATTACAATTTTTAATTAATTATCTTGCTAAAAGCAAAGCGTTAGACGGCATTATGCCTATATTTAATCTTTTAAAGAACAACTCTTTTGATTTAAAAAGGGTTCTTTCTTCTATAAAACCTGAAAACGTAGTACAATTATTAGAAGCATTGTTAAATAATAACGCAAAAAAAAGCCCTCCAAAAAATGAAGAGCCTTTTTATCAATTAAAACCAATTTCTAACCTTGCAGATAAGCAAATTGTGTATACGTTAAATAAATATTTTTCCGTTATTTAGAAGCCATAATCTCAATAGCACGGCTTATTGCATTTTGGTCGTCCACAGCGTTTGCAGTATAGTTGCCCAACTTATCTTTTTTCACTTCTATACCTTTTCCGTGTATACTTGTGACGTGGTCTGGCCAATAAATTTTAGCAGTAGTAAGTTTAAACGCCCCGCCCGACTTTAACAAGTATGTAGTTTGCATAATACCCTTGCCATAAGTTTTGGCTTCTCCCAAATGATTTTTACTAACCACTAAATTATCATAACTACAAGTACCGTCGCTTTTCCCGTAATGAATTAATGCACCAATCAAACACTCTGACGCAGAGGCTGTGTTTTGATTTGCAAGCACCACGATGTCTTTTATGCTTTCACTACTATTATTTTTAGAAGTTGTAAAGAAAGTCTTTTTATCTTTCTCTTTAGCGTAGGCAATTACGCTTTCCTTGTTTCCGTTGTTTCTTACAAGATAAGATGCTATTTCTACAAGTGAATTCATATTCCCACCCGTATTGTTTCTTAAATCTAAAATAAGTTTGGTCTTGCCCCTTTCTACCATAAAATTATATGCTTTGCCAAGTTGACTTGAAGCGTCACCTTCAAATTGGTCTAAAGAAATGTACGCCGTTTTATCGTCAAACTCAGCCTTGCCTAAATTATAGTCCACTTTTTTAGTTATCTTTCCGTTTTCATCGTCTTCAAAATAAAGTTTACAATCATTGTCGTAATATTCTACGTAAGAAACGGTATATTTTTCTTTCTTTACCGATACTTTGATAATTTCGCCATCTCTTTCAATTTCAAATTCAATCGCTTTAGAAGTCTGTGTTTCGCCCAAATAATCAATGGCACCATAATCGTTAGTAAAAAGTGTTTTTTCATTTTCAAGAGTTGCAGATACAAACTTGTCGCCTGCCAATACACCAGCCTTGTGTGCAGGTGAGTTTTTTAAAACCTTAAAAATAGTGTTTTTATTATTAGAATAAAACAATACGCCTATACCTTGATAATTGCCTGCATTTTGCTTTTTTTGTTCTTTATATTCTTCAGCAGTATAATACTGTGCGTAAGCATCGCCCGAATATTCTTTATAAAACTCAAAAAATGCTCTCTCGTCAAACTCCTGCCCGTCAGTACTAAAGTATGCTTTTTGCGAAATAATATTTATAAGTTCATCTATAATTCTTTCAGACTTACTCTTAGATAAAAAGTTTGCAAAATAGCCACCAAAGAAAGATACTACTACCATCAAAATGGAAATTACAATGGCAAGTACCCTATTTATTTTTATAACTTTTTGACTATTAGTGTTATTTTCCTTGTTTTGTTCGCTCATACTTTGCCCCTTTGCTTTAATAATATGGTTATAATTCTAAAAGTAATGGCATCTGAAAATTTACGTATGTCAAGCCCCGTTTCCTTTTCTATTTTATCAAGCCTATACGTAAGTGTGTTTCTGTGCAAAAATAGTTTCCTTGAAGTTTCGCTTGCGTTTAAATTATTTTCTAAAAACGCTTCAGCAGTAGTAATCATTTCATTATCGTTAAAAACGTCTTTTGCATTTTCTCTATTTAATAATTCTAAGTATTCGCTTACCTTAACCTTAGGCAAATCTTCTACCATCTTCTCCAAAACGAATTCCTTAAAAGAGTGTACCGACCAACCTTCTTCGTCTTTAGTCATACGTTGTACGGCAAGTGCTTGGTTAAACGAACTGCCTATTTCTTCAATACTATCAACAACGCCACCAAGTGCAACGAATAAACATATCCCCGTTTCTTCAAAAACGGTACGGCATAATACTTTAGCGTAATCGTCTATCGTACGATAATCTTTTACATTGCTATCAAGCGTCTTGATAAGTACGCATTGTCTATCGTCAAGTGGCAAAACTATATCTAAACTGTCTTCGCCAAAGCCTATCAAAACGTCTTGTATATCGCTACTTTTACCCGTTTTGCAAGTTATAAGCATAACGCAAGCAGAACGTACCATTACCTTAAACTTCTTTACGTATTTTTGAATATCTACGTAATCAATTTCGCCAAATAAAAGTGCGTGTATAAAATCCGTCTTGCTCGAAATCACTTTATCGTTTGCCTTTTTTAATGCAAGCGAAGTTATTAAGTTTGCAAGCACCCTTTCCTTTTCGCCCACACCGTCAATTTTACCAATTAAATTCTTGCCCCCTATTTCAAGTTTGAAAAAAGTCTGGTTGTTTAACTTATCAATATAACTATCTTCTACAATCTTTTTAGCGTCAATACTATCGCCTTTGCCTTCAATAAGTTCTCCATTAGGCGAATATAAGCAAAAGCCAAGTTCAGTTTGTTCTAATAAATCATTAACAATATTTTCTACTTCTAAATACATAATTTTCTCCTTAAGTATAAATAGTATACAACCGTTTTTGTGAAAATTCAACAAAAAAACCATTTTTTATTTATGCAATTTATATATTTTTGTCAAAAATAAAAGCCCCGCTTTCCCGCGGGGCTTAATATTAAAAATTATTAAGATTATTCAGCGTCTTTTTTAGCCTTTTTTTCTTCTTTTAATCTTTTCTTTTCTAAGATTGCTTGTGCTTTTGCTTCTTCTTCAGCAAGTTTATCGGCAAGTGCTTTTGCTTTTGCTGCTTCTTCTGCTTCACGCTTTTCTTGTAAAGCGATTACGGCTTCCTTAGTTGCTTCATCTCTAGCATATAAAGTAACTTCCGTTTCTTTATCAAATAAGTGTGAGTGTTCAATATCTAAAGCAATCTTTACATATTCGCCAGCCTTTGAAGTAGAACGGCTATCAACCTTTGCAGTTAAGTTAGAGATATTGCCAACGATTACGTCGTCATCAGTATCTTTATCTTTAGTTTTGCAGTAAAGTCACGTTTCTGGCCCTAATGCTTCTACGATATCAACCTTAACCTCAATTACCCTACCCTTAGTGCTCTTTAACCAAGCAGCGTCATCGTGGATATCTTCTGGACGGATACCAAAGATAACTTC
>JAZQVG010000066.1:0-27874 GCA_045631625.1 Christensenellaceae bacterium | reverse complement strand
CCGAAAAGAAAGACGGCTTAACTTATTTAAGTTGGGCGTGGGCGTGGGCAGAGTTTAAGAAGATATACCCAAATGCAAAATACACAATTAAAAGGTTTGAAAACAATTTGCCTTATATATACGACGAAAAAACGGGTTATATGGTATTTACGGAAGTAACGGTTGACGATCTGACACACGAAATGTGGTTGCCTGTTATGGATCATAGAAATAAAACATTGATTGAAGCGTGTATGACCGACATTAACAAAGCCATTATGCGTTGTTTAACAAAGAATTTAGCAATGTTTGGTTTAGGGCTTTATATTTATGAAGGCGAAGATTTACCCGAAACACCAAAAGAGCCATTAAACGACGATTTGGTGGCGGAATTTATAGCATTAGGCGGAACGCTTGAAATTGCGGCGACATATTACAAAACCGACATAGACAGTTTAACAAACGAGCATATACAAGCATTGGTTGACGGCAAAAAGAAAAGTTTAGAGAAGGCGCAACAAAATGCTTAATTTTGATATGAACTATAAGGACGGTAAAGTATATATGGAAATAAAAGAAACAAAGTGTATTTTTAAAGAAGATACACACCAGTATTATTTGGTAGACGCAGCAACGGGCGAAACTATTAAAGAGTTAATAAGCGTTACGACATTATTAAAAAAACACGGTTTAGCGCCCGATTATAGCGCCGTGCCAAGCGAAACATTAAAGGCCAAAGCGGAATACGGCAAATTGGTGCATAAAGAACTAGAAAACTATATAAAAGACGGCAATATTGGTTTTACACAGGAATTGCAAGACTTTATTAATTGGAAAAATGAAAACAACTTTTATGCGGTTGATAGCGAATTTATGGTGTACAACGATATTATAGCAGGTACGGTTGATTTATTAGGCGACCAACAAATAGCAGTTGACGACAGCATAAATATTTTAGGCGATTTTAAAACAACGGCAGCTTTGCACAAAGAAACGGTGGCGTGGCAATTAAGCCTTTATGCTTATTTATATTATAAGCAATACGGCGCAACAATAAACGAGTTAAAAGCGTTTCACTTTAACGACGGCTTAAAGGTTGTTGATATTAATTTTATACCAACGGAAGAAATAGAAAAATTGCTTGAAGCAGAACGCAACGGCGAAATATACCAACCGAAGCAATTAGTAATTGCAGGCGATTTAATGGCGCAGGTTGTGGAAGCCGAAGAAACAATTAAACAATTTGAATTGCAGAAGAAAGAAGCCGAAGAAAAAGCAGCTTCGTTAAGGCAAATGTTATTGGAGCAAATGAGATCGCAAAACATTAAGAGTTTTGAAAATGAACGCATTAAAATAACATATGTTGAGCCAACAACGCGCGAAACGATAGACAGCGCAAGACTTAAAAAAGAATTGCCCGAAATTGCCGAGCAATACAAAAAAATTAGCAATGTTAAAGATAGCGTAAGAGTAACGCTTAAAAATTAATTAGGGGTGGTTTATGGAAAATAAGAAAAAAGTTATAAACAATAGTGTTGTTAATAGTGTTGATAAATTAATTAATAGAAAACAAGCGTTAAACGCGAAAGTGGAAAAATTACAAAGGTTTAAAGATTTTATATTAAACAAAATTGATAACTATTACACAAATAAAATTGACAAAATATTGAGAAAATTAGATTTTAACGAAATGCAAATTGCGCAAGGCAAAGAATATGCGCAAAAAAAGTTAGGGGGTAAATAGAATTGAATAAAGTTATTTTAAAAGGCAATTTAACAAAAGATGTTGAATTAAGCACAACAAATAGTGGCATTAATGTTGCTAAATTTACAATAGCGGTGTCGCGTAGGTTTACAAATGCGGAAGGCGAAAGAGAAACGGACTTTTTAAATTGCGTTGCGTGGAGAAACACGGCGGAATTTATAGAAAAGTATTTTAAGAAGGGTAGCCAAATTTTAGTATGCGGTGCGATCCAAACAAGAAGTTATGACGCAGACGACGGCACAAAGCGTTATGTTACGGAAATTATCGTTGACGAAGCGCATTTTTGCGGAAAAGCAGAAGCGGGCGACAATAAAGATTTTAACCCAACAAATAAAGACGAACAAAAATTAACACCAGTAGACGACATTACAGACGATTTACCCTTCTAATTAATAAATTTTAAGGCGGTGCTTTATGGCAAAATTAAACCAAGTTAGAAGCGTAGTGTTAAGAGTTTTAGCGGAACACGAAGACGCAAGAAAAAATGATTTTATATTAATTAGTCGCGTATTAGACGAAATGGGCGTGCCTTCAAATTTTGATATGCGCACAATGTTGCACAATCACACAACGTTTGGGTTGCCTTCGTTTGCAAGCGTGTTTAGAGCAAGGCGGAAGATACAAGCGGAATACCCCGAATTTAAAGACGCAAAAACGGTTGAGATACGCGCGGCCGAGCAAGAAGAATATAAGGAATTTGCAAGGCAATAGGAGTTTATATGGTTGAAGTTTGGAAAGATATAAGCGGTTATGAAGATTTATACCAAGTAAGCAATTTTGGCAGAGTAAGAAGGTTAAAAGGGTTTATTTGTGTGAATGATTTTAAACGCAATAGGGCTTATATAAAAGTAATTGGCGAAAAGGTTTTAAAACAATTTAGCGATAATAACGGTTATATGACTATTAATTTACACGGTAAAAGATTTAGGGTGCATAGGTTAGTAGCAAATGCGTTTATACCTAAAATTAAAGGCAAAAACATAATTAATCATATTGACGGGAATAAGGCAAATAATTATGTATATAACCTTGAATGGTGTTCGTATAAAGAAAATAGCATACACGCAGTTAAAATTGGGCTTCATAACAATTTTAACCCCAAAAAAACAAATGTAGTTATGTTGAGCGATAATGGGGAAATAATTAAGCGGTTTAACTCTATTACGGAAGCATATAATTATTTTGGTTTATCTTATAGGGGATCAATAAGCGAAGTATGCAAAGGAAAGAGAAAGCATTTTAAGGGGTATGTTTGGCGTTATGGCTTATAAAAGCAAGAGAGCAAAAGCGTGTGATATACCATTAAAAGTAAAAGAAAAAGTGCTTGAAAGGGACGGTTATTGCGTATTTTGTGGCAACCCAAACGCAAGCCCAAACGCACATTATATAAGCCGTGCGCATAATGGTTTAGGTATTGAGCAAAACATTTTAACATTATGCAGCATTTGCCACGATAGATACGATAAGACGGCGGATCGAAAGCAAATGCGCGAGTTTTTTAAAAAGTATCTACAAAGCAAGTATGCGGAGTGGAACGAAGAAAATTTAATTTATAAAAAATATTAAAGGAAAGGCGGAGATATGGAAAAGAAAAAAGTTATAAAGGAAATTGAAGAACAAATGCTTAAAATTGTGGGAATATGTAAATTAAACGACATTGATTATTTAAGTTTATCATATGTTGACGGCAATATTCATTTTAATAATGACCCAGAAAACAAAAATTATTTTACCCATTTTTTAATCGAAAGCGAAGTAAATAAAAAATTAAAGGGGGCAAACAATGGCGATAAAACAAGAAATTAACGGCGCAACAAAGATATTAGAAAAGATGTACAAGAAATTTAGGGCGGCCATAACCGACGAACAATGGCAAGTTTATTTAGAAGAAATAAAGCAAAAGCAAATTGAGTTAGACGGCAGAGTTTTAGAAGGTGCAGAACTTGAAGAAACAGCGAAAGCAAATTTAATGGCAAGACTAGCACACCACGCGCAGAGTAATAAATAAAAATTTTTAAACACAATGCTACTCACAGTAGCGGAAAGGTTAAAGATGAAAAAGTATGTTTATATGGCGGTTACGCCCGACAAATACGAGTTGCCAATTGCATTTTTTGATAATGTGCATAAGGCGTGCGAATACTCAAATAAAAGTCAATATGTATTTTGGGCGGCCATAAGGAAACAAAGCATTGACAAAATTAACAAGTGCAAATATGTAGGCGTAAAAATAGAAATAGAATAATAGGAAGGTATAAAACAATGGGTAGTTTTTTATTAAATTTATTAATATTATTAGGCATTATGATTGTTGGCAGTTTAGTTGTAGTTGTTGGCTTTACAATAATTAGCGTGTTTGCTTTTTTAATACGCAGCTTAATTGTAGCGATTATAACTTTATTTAAAAAAGGCGGCAACGACAATGATAGAGTTTAAAACGGATGTAGCGCCCGAGATTATGTTTGCGGCCAATGGCGATTTAAAAATTATCTTTACCGCTCCAAGAATTTATGCAAAGCAGTTTGATAGTTTGCCACAGGGCAAGGAATTAGCGGTACAGGTTAAGGAATACCGCAAAAGGCGAAGTTTGGACGCTAACGCGCTTTTATGGGTTATGTGCGATCAGATAGCGCAAAAGATTGACAGCACAAAAGAAGAAATATACAAGCAATTTATAAAAGATTATGGCGTATTTGAAATATTGCCATTAAAAGCGGAAGCAGTAGACGGCTTTAAAGCAAAGTGGGAAAAGAACGGTTTAGGTTGGTTTTGCGAAGATATGGAAGGGTGCAAATTAGACGGCTACAAAAGGGTAATGGTTTACTTTGGAAGCAGCGCATACGACACCAAAGAAATGTCAAGGGTGTTAAACAAGGTTATTGAAGAAGCGCAAGGTTTAGGCATACCGACAATGACGCAAGCCGAAGTTGATAGTTTATGCAAAGCATACAACATTGATTAAAGCATAAGGGGAAATTATGAAAATATTAGAGTTATTTTGCGGCACAAAGTCAATTAGTAATGCGTTTAAAGAAAAAGGCCACGAAGTCTTTACAATAGATTGGGAAAAGAATTTTGACCCCGATTTAGTTGCAGACATTGGGACATTAGCGGCAAACGATATTATTAAGCTATGTGGCGGCGTGCCTGATGTGATTTGGGCAAGCCCCGATTGTACAAGTTATTCGATCGCAGCAATTAGCCACCATAGAGAAAAAGACGCGGACGGCAATTTTAAGCCTAAAAGCGATTATGCGAAGTTTTGCGATAAAGTAAATAAAAATGTTTTGGGTTTAATAAAAGAGTTAAAGCCGAAATATTGGTTTATTGAAAACCCGCGCGGCGCATTAAGAAAAATGCAGTTTATGGAAGGCTTGCCAAGGTATACGGTTACATATTGTCAATATGGCGATAAGCGTATGAAGCCAACGGACATATGGACGAACCACCCGCGGCCAAAATTTAAGCCTATGTGTAAAAATGGCGACACTTGCCACGAAAAAGCGCCAAGGGGATCAAAAACAGGAACACAGGGAATACAAGGCAGCAAAGATAGAAGCAGAATACCATATTTATTATGTAAACATATAGTAAATATTTGTGAAGAATAAGGGGGCAAAATGAATTTTAGACAAATAAAAGCCATTGAGCAGAAAAACAAGCAAAAATGGGTTGCGCATTTTGGAGATATACCCGACACTAGCGGTATTTACATTTTAACAAGAATAGAAGACGGCTTTAAATATGCGTATATAGGCCAAGCCCGACATATTTTAACAAGATTGGCGCAGCATTTGGGCGGTTATCAACATATTGATTTATCACTCAAAAAACACGGGTTATTTAGTGAAGATAACACAACGGGTTGGTATGTAAATTACAAGACTTATACCGTAGACAAATTAGACGATTGGGAGCAATTTTGGATCAGAGAATTTGCCAACAAGGGTTATCAATTACGAAACAAGACCGCAGGCGGCCAAGGCGAAGGCAAATTTGAGATTGCCGAAACAAAGCCTAAAAAGAATTATTACGACGGACTAAAACAAGGTTATATTAAAGCACAAAAGGAAGTAGCAAAGTTATTTGAAAAAAACTTAATTTATTCAATAAACGGCAAGCCGAACAAGAATAAAGAAAAGGCAATGTTAAAGTTTAAAGAATTTTTGCAAGGGGAAAAATAAATTTTTTAAAAATTTTCTTATTTTGTTTGGAAAATTTAGAAAATTATAGTAATATAATTATAGGAAGGTGCAAAAATGGGAATAAGTGTAAATTTAACAGGTTTGCGATTTGGTAGATTAACAGTATTGAGTTTTTGCAAAAAGGGTAATAATTATCATACCTTTTGGAATTGCAAATGTGATTGTGGAAATAATGTTGTTGTAGACGGCAGACATTTAAGAAGCGGCGGAACAAAAAGTTGTGGGTGTTATCGAAATGAAAGAATTAAAAAAACCAATTCAACACACGGGTTAAGGCAAAACCGAATATATAGCATTTGGAGAAATATGTTGAACCGTTGCAAATTAAAGACAAATAAAGCATATACCGATTATGGAGCGCGTGGAATAAAGGTTTGTGAAGATTGGTTAAAGTTTGAAGGTTTTTATAATTGGGCTATAAATAACGGCTATAATGAAAAATTAACCATAGAACGAATAAATAACAACGGCAATTATGAGCCAAATAATTGCAAGTGGGCAACAATGGAAGAACAAGGCAATAATAAAAGAAACAATAAAATTATAGATATTAACGGCATAAAAAAGACATTTGCAAAATGGTGTAAAGAATATAATATCAAAGAATATGTTGTAAGAAATAGACTAAAATATGGTTGGGCTACTATTGAAGCATTTAGTATACCCGTTAGAAAAAAGGCAAGGGGGTAAACTATGGGGATCGCAAGGTTAGTTAATGTAGACTTTTGGACGGACGAAAAAGTGCTTGACAATTTTAGTGTAGAAGATAAATATTTTTGGCTTTACTTATTAACAAACCCACAAACAAAGCAATTAGGTATATATAAACTACCTATTAAAATAATTGCTTTTCAAACAGGTTTTAATGAAGATGTTATTAAAGTGTTATTAGACAGGTTCGATAGGGTTTACAATGTTATCAAATATAACCACGAAACGCAGGAAGTTGCGATTTTGAATTATTTAAAATGGAGCATTGTGCGCGGCGGCAAGCCCGTTGAAGATTGCATAAAAGCCGATATGGAAAAAGTAAAAGACAAAAGTCTAATTACATTTGTTTACAATCATTTGATAGAAAACGACATAAACAAAACGATCACACTAGAAAATATTTTTGCATACATTGAAGAAAATTACAGCGGCGAACAACCTAAAAAGCCGAAAGCGGAAGCAGAAAAGCACAAATACGGCGAATTTAAAAATGTGTTATTGAGCGACGAAGAACACGAAAAATTGCTTGCTATGAAAAACGGCGAAAGGGCGATTGAATTTTTAAGCTTTTATATTAAAGAGAAAAAATATTCTACAAAGTCGCACTATTTAGCAATTAGGCGTTGGGTGTTTGACGCATTAGAAGAAAAAGACACAAAAGCGGCAGAGTTGCAAAAGCGTAAAGAACGATTACAGGGAACGCCGCCACCTAGAAGGCAAAACGATACGGTAGACACTATAACGCAAATTTATGAAGAATTGGGGGCAATGCAATGCAACTAACAAAACAAGATGTAGCAAGTATTGTTGGCGTTATCAAGGCGAACTATGATAATGCTTATAGAAATTCTACAAAAGAAACTTTATTAGCAATGATTGAGCAATGGTATAAGTCGCTAGTTATTTACGACAAAGAAATTGTGGGCGTTGCGGTTAAAAGAGTATTAGAAAGCAGCGAGTATGTGCCAACACTTGCACACATTATAAGAGAAATTAAAGAAATAAAAGCCGCCACCGAGCCGACCGAAACGGAATTATGGGAGAGATTAGTAAAAGTATTGGGCAAGGTTGACGATTGCGTTTATAGATTTAGATTTAATGCGATCCAAAGCAACGGTATGACGCAAGGCCAAAACGCCCGTTTGGAATTTGAGAAGATATGGGACGACTTGCCACAGGTGTTAAAAGAATATTGCAGCAACGAAAACGGTTTAATAAATTTGTCAAGGTTGACATATGACGAATTAAGTTTTGAGAAAGGCAGATTTTTAAAGATATTGCCAACGCTAAAAACAAGACTAGAAATTAAGCAAACAATTAACCCCGACATTTTGCAGCTTGCAAGTGGAACGGTTAAAGAATTAAGCGGAAGTGTGGAATTTTTGACACTCAAAGACACGAAAAGTTAAAAATAGTGTTATAATAGTAGTAATACGGTGTTTGAATAAGCAAACATACAAATTAAAATATACGATAAAGTCAAGCCCCGTGTAATAGCGGGGTTTTGTGCGTTTTATAAGAAAGAGTTAAAAGGCGGTGCATAATGGCAAAAGTCAAATGCAAAAAATGCGGCGACATTATACAGTCAAAAAGCGTGCATAACTTTGTAAGTTGCAAATGCGGCGCGGTGGCGGTAGACGGTGGCAACGATTATTTGCGTATATGTGGCGAAAAGAAAGATTACGAAATAGTAGAAGGTAAAAAGGCAGAGATATGAAACTAAAAATATTTGTTGTTATTTTAAGCATAATAACAATTTATGTTGTATCAATAACAGCGTACACAATGTTACTTTGCCCCAAGCTAGAATATAGGGCATTTGTAGTAACGGACGAAAAAATAATAAAATTAAGCACTTTGCAGCCCGAATATGCGGAAGTTTACGACCGCGAAACAGCAAGGCGAAAAGTGGCCGAAGCATTAGATATGAAATGCTATTTATATTTTGAAGTAGACGATTTTAATATTAATGCAAAAGGCAAAGTATTTGCAGGCAAGGCGCTACAACTAATTAGAACGGTTGTAATTGCCAACAAATACACGCAAGATAGCGTTTATTACACTTATGTATTTGCGCACGAATTAATGCACATAAAGACAATGAGCGGAAACGAAAGGTATGTTGAATTTGAAACAATTAAGGCGCTTTACGAAAGCGGCGACGAAATGCTTATTGATGTAGCAAAATGGGCGATACAAAGGCAATTGTCAAGCAATGCGTTTAAAGATTACGATTGTTTGGCGTATTTATATGATTATTTATTTAATGAATAGGGGGAGATATGATAACACTACAAACAGCAGAAAATGCACTAAAAGATGTGTATTTAAATATTATTGCAGATAATCTAAATTGTAATACAAACCCATTATTAACAAAGATTAAACAAACTAGCGCAGATATTTACGGGGCAAAAATTTTAAAAATACCAAGTTGGCAGCAAAATTATGAAGATTGCCCACGTTTTGAGCAAGAATTGTCTAATATATATGCAAGTATAGAAATAACGGACAAAGCAATTAGATGTTCGCAAAATAGCGCAGGCGCATTTGTAAATTTATTAAACGACGCAATAGAGCATATGTTAAACGATACGAAAATTGAAACAACAAGGGCGCTATTTGTTAAGTCAAATTATCTTAAATTTATTGGGCTAGACGATTTATTTAATAAAAACCAAAAAACATTATACGGGCTAGATAAGAAGAAATATAAAGAGTTGCAAGCGGTTTGCCTTGAAGAAGAAAAGATAACACCATATAGGCTTATGGAGATTATAGACAACTATAATGACGAAATAGATATAATTGTTTGTGGCAAAAAAATAATGAGAGATTACAAACAATATTTATTAGATCACAACCAAGAACTTAAAACAATTAGTTTGGGTGGCGGGTTTAATGGTTTAGATTTTAACGGCGTGCCAATGGTTGCCGAAAAATTTATAAACGATAACGAAATATATTTACTAAATACGAGAGATTTTGAGTTTAAGCAATTATGCGATTGGCAATGGCTAGAAAATGAAAGCGGCAAAGTAATTGTGCAAGTTAGCGGTAAGCCATTGTATAAAGCAACTTTGGTTAAGTATGGTAATTTGATTTGTGATAACCCAAGCAAGCAAATAAAAATTACGGTAAAACCAAACGAAAAGGCGGAAATATGGAAGTAAAAATAAAAGGCAAGCCATACAAGGTTAAGTTAAAAGAAGATACTTTTTTAGATAATGACAGGGCAGTTTGGGGGCTTATTGATTACAACAATAGCGAAATAACAATTACAACCAAAAACGAAAAGGAAACGCCTTACACGGTATACCACGAATTAATACACGGCTATTTATACGAGTGTGGGTTAGGTTGTTATGCGCACGACGAAGTTTTGGTTGATTGGTTTGCAAGGCATATTGAAGAAATAGATAAAAGCGCATTAAGCATTATGAAATACATAGTAAAGAATAAGAAATAAGTTGAAGGCGGGGAGATATGTTAAAGATTAAAGATAATGTTGATTTAAAAGAGCTTGAAAAGTTTAAATTTCAAGAAGGTGAGTATGTTTTAAATCCGTATGAGAAGTTATGGTTTAAAGTTAAAAATAGATTGTTTTATAACATTGAAATTGTTGTTTGGTGTGGAAGTACAGAAAAATCATTGTTAAATATACCAAAAAATAAAATAGAAATTATTAAACACTCAAAAAGAATGAATTGGAAAACTTTATATTTAGTTAATAAAAATACAACTCCTAAAAATCAAGAAAAGTACATTAAAGATTTAATCCAAGCAGGACTTGTTGAAATGGTAGATTAAAAGTAATTGGGGGAGATATGAAAAATAAAAAGAAACACGAAACATTAACGATCAATGTAAAATTAAAAGGGTTTAACCAAATAAAAAAATTAAGAGAAGAATTAACCCACTTGCGAAAGTTAGGTGTTAAAAAGAGAGTTATAAACTCAATAGCAAAGCAGGCAACGACCGATACAAATAATTGGGAAATATTAAAAAAGTATTTATTGGAAAATAGTATTGAACGTTGGGGTTTTGCCGACGTACTAGAAAAAATGAAAGAAATAGAAAAACAATAATTTAAAAGGGGGCGCTTATGGTGGCAGGCGAAGAAAACTTAATACCTATGAGCGAACGAAGCAAGGAAGAAGTAAGGGAAATAGGGCGCAAGGGCGGAATTGAAAGCGGCAAGGCAAGGCGAGAAAAAGCAGAGTTTAGACGATTGGCAAATTTAATGTTATCTTTGCCAACAAAAAACGAAGAAGAAAAAACAATACTTAATGGCATTGGTATTAGCGATAATGAAGATATGACACAAACGGCGGTTATATTAGCAGCGGCCATTGAGAAAGCGAAAAAGGGCGACGCATACGCAAGAGAGTTTTTATACGAAACAAGCGGCGAGAAGCGCACGGACATAAAATTTAACGGCGGCGTAAACATTAGTTTTAACGGGGAAAACGATATTGAAGACTAATATATATCTACCGAACATAATAGGCAAGGGGTACGGCGCATTTTGGCGCTTTAAAGGCCGTTATAGAGTAATAAAGGGCAGCCGTGCAAGTAAGAAGTCAAAGACAACGGCATTGTGGTTTATATACAACCTTTGTAAATACCCGCTTGCAAATTTGTTGGTAGTGCGTAAAACATATAGGACGTTAAGGAATAGTTGCTATAAAGAGTTAAAATGGGCCATACACCGATTAGGGCTAGACGCTGATTTTAAATGCAACGAAAGCACGCTTGAAATAACGCGAATTAGCACGGGGCAGAAGATATATTTTGCAGGGCTTGACGATCCATTAAAGATAACTTCTATTGCGGTTGATGTTGGCGTGTTGTGTTGGGTGTGGATCGAAGAAGCATACGAGATAACAAAAGAAGCCGACTTTGATATGTTAGACGAAAGTATAAGGGGTTTAGTACCCGAAGGCTATTTTAAGCAAATAACATTGACGTTTAACCCGTGGAACGAAAAGCATTGGTTGCGAACTAGATTTTTTGAAACGGAAGACGAAAACGGCAAGATTACACCGATAGTTGACGACGATATATTAGCGATTACAACAAACTATATGTGTAATGAGTGGTTGGACGAAGCCGACAAACGAGTGTTTGAGCGTATGAAGGAAAATAACCCACGGCGTTATCAAGTCGCAGGTTTAGGCAATTGGGGTATTATCGAAGGGCTAGTATATGAGAATTGGCGCGAAGAAAGATTTACATTATTAAGCCAAAGAGAATACGACGAATTGGCCGAAAAGCCAAGCAACGCGATTATAAAAGACAATTTGCGGAGCTTCTTTGCACTTGACTTCGGGTATGTGCAAGATCCTTCGGCGTTTGTGTGCGGTATGATTGACACAACAAATAAGAAAATATATATATTTGACGAAATGTATGAGAAAGGTTTATCAAATAAAGCGATTTACAATAATATAGTTGAAATGGGCTATTGTAAAGAGCAAATAACGGGCGATAGTGCAGAGCCAAAAAGTATCGACGAATTAAAGGGCTATGGGTTGCGTATTAAAGGCGCTAGAAAGGGCAAAGACAGCGTTATAAATGGCATACAATGGTTAAGAGATTACGAGATTATAATACACCCTAAATGTGTTAATTTTATTACGGAAATAAGCAATTACATTTGGCAAGTTGATAAGTTCGGTAAAACGACCAACACGCCCGAAGACGCGAACAATCACTTAATGGACGCTATGCGTTACGGTTGTGAGCAGTTTATGAAAAAGAATAATTGGTTGTATTAAGGGGTGTAAATGGAAAAAGAAACTTTATGTTGGAGTTGTCAAAACTTTTCTAAATGTAGTTGGAGTAGGGGCGTACCCGTTGAGAATTGGGACGCTACACCAACGATTATAAAAGATAATTCAAACAATGTAATTAAAGAAATACATAGTTATTGCGTACATAGTTGCCCGCAGTTTGAAGCAGATTTATTGCAAAGAGTAAGTACACAGGAAATTGCGGGAGTAATAAATAAAAGCAGAAACACAGTATTTAGATGTTTGAAAACAAGGCGCGAAACAAAGCGATTGCGCGAAATGTTAGCGGCGAAAGGCTACAAACTATATATATATAAAGAAGTTTGCGACGATTACGGCAACGCCGTTACAGAGTATTATTTAGAAAAGTTAAGGGGGGTAAATGAAAGCAGTTAAGGTAGATTTGCCAAGAAATTTAAAGCAAGTAGAACTACATATATTAAGCGACTTGCATTTGGGCGATAGGAATTGCAGCTATAAAGAGTTGTTGGAACGGGTGCAGCAGATTGAGAAAAACCCAAACGCGTATGTGATATTAAACGGCGATTTAATAAACAATGCAACCACGCAGAGCATAAGCGACACATACAGCGAAACAGTTAGCCCAATGGAGCAATTAAAGCAGGCGACGGCCTTATTTAAGCCGATTAAAGACAAAATATTAGCAATTACAAGCGGCAACCACGAAAACCGCACATACAGGGCGGACGGCATAGATTTAACCGAAATAATGGCGCGCGAGTTGGGGTTGGGCGATAGGTACGCGCCCGAAAGCGTAACATTATTTTTAAGAGTGGGCGAAATAAAAAAGCAGGCAACAAACAAGGCGTGTCAAAGGCAAGTTTGTTATATGTTGTTTATTACGCACGGAAGCGGTGGCGGAAGGCGTGAAGGCGGCAAGATCAATAGATTAATTGATTTGGCAAGCATAGTTGATGTTGATATTTATATACACGGACACACACATTTGCCCGCAGTAGTAAAGCAAGCGTTTTACAGGGCGGACGATAGAAACAACGCATTGGCATTGGTAGACAAATTATTTGTGAATACAAACGCGTGGCTTAAATATGGCGGTTATGGCGAAGCACAGGGGTATAAGCCCGCAAGTACGCAAACGCCAATTATTTATTTAGACGGCAGCCGTAAAAACTTTACGGCCAAGTTATAAAGGGGGTTTTATGGAATTTGAAATAAAAAACAGGGTTATAAGAGCAAAAGACAAATATTTAGTGGTAGGCGATAACGCCGACTATACGGCAGAGTTTGAATTTGATGCAGAGTGGAACGGCAAAACAAAGACGGCAAGATTTATACGCAACGGCAATTATGTTGATGTGTTGATAGAAGACGACAAATGCACTATACCCGTTGAAGTGTTAAAGCGTGGTTTTGTAACGGTGGGCGTTTATGCGGCCGAAATGGCAACAACGCACGACGATTTTATAGTAAAAGAAAGCGTTAAAGAAATTGGCGGCAATGTTGCAGAGCCAACACCAAATATTTATGAGCAATTAACGGGCAAATTGGACGATATACAGGCACAATTGCCAAATGAAGTGCAAACATACTTTAACGAGCATAAAGACGAATTAAAGGGCGATAAAGGCGACACAGGCGAAAGGGGCGAGCAAGGCATACAGGGAATACAAGGCGAGCAAGGTTATAGCCCCGTTAGAAATGTTGATTATTGGACGGCAGAAGACCAAGCGCAAGTTGTTGAAGATGTTTTAACAAGTGAAGAAATAACAGGCGCTATTGATACAGCAAACGAAGCAAGCGCAATGGCAAAAGACACTTTTAATAGTTATGCAAATGCGCTTAAAGGTGCAGCAAGTGGCGAAGTTGTAAGAGTGGACGACATAAGCCCCGTTGAGCATACGGCGAAGGTTAAAGTTGCGGGGAAAAATTTATTTGATATTAGTAAAGTTTTAGATACAAACGGTATTACGAATAACGGCGACGGGACATTAACTATATCAATATATGGCGTACCTTCAAAAACATTGTCAACAATATGCCCTTGCTTGAAAGTTGGAGATGTTGTAAAACTCTCTTTGACAAGTACAGGGCTACCAATAATCAATATAGGCGGGAAGGTATTATATAAAGGCACAACCTTTACTATTACACAAACTGATCTTGACAGTGTTATTTATTTTTATACCAAAACACCTAGTGAGCCAAGCACGGAAACAGTATCAAATATTCAAATAGAATACGGCGACACCGCCACCGAATACACGCCATATGTTGAGCCAACAAGCGTAACGGTTACAAGGTATGGAGCGGACGAAACAACCGCCGAAACATACACACCAAACGCAGACGGCACATTAGAAATTACATCTATTGCGCCAACAATGACACTTTTAACCGATAAAGAAGGCGTAAACATTGAATTAGAGTATAACAAAGACTTAAATATTGTGATTAATGACATTTTAAAGCGTTTGAATTAATAAAAATGACACTCAAAGACACGATTTTAAAAATATTGTGATATAATTAATACAGTAAACGAGCAAAAGCGTTTACTATATCTCTCCTTTGCCCCTTTATGCAGCGTTTGGGGCAGCAAATACATATTTGCTAAACGAAACAGCACAAAGCCCGAAATTAAGGGCTTTAACGGGTTTTAGTATAAGTAGTGCAGCGCAAGGCGTGTTGGTGTTGGTGCAAGCCCAACAAACCCGACTAACAAATAAAAACAATAAGGCGGTGTG
Source organism: Christensenellaceae bacterium (assembly GCA_045631625.1). GTDB lineage: Bacteria > Bacillota > Clostridia > Christensenellales > Borkfalkiaceae > UBA1259. Next base: position 12,693 of record JAZQVG010000066.1, on the reverse strand, counting down.
TATGCTAACAATAGCAGAAATTAAAAGTTTTATTGAAAAACATAAAAACAGCGATAAAAAGCGTTTAGCGGAAGTTGGCGTTAAGTATTATGAAGGGCGACACGATATTTTAGATTGTCAAATTGCTTATAAAGATAGCGACGGAAAATGGCAAATTGCAAAGGGTACAAGTGATATTAAGATCACACACCCGTTTTTTAATGAGTTAGTAGAGCAAAAGGCGCAGTATGCGTTGAGCGGCAAAGATAACTTTGTAAGAAGCGACGACCCCGAATTGCAAGAATATTTGGACGGCTATTTTGGCGACGATTTTAAGGACGAATTATTAAACCTTATTATCTTTTCAAGTGTTGAAGGCGATAGTTATTTTTACGGGTATAAAGACGCGGACGGCAAAACGAACTTTGTATTTGCGGACGGTTTAGGCGTAATTGAAGTTGAAGCAAGGGAAGCAAGCGACAACAACAATTACGTTATTTACTATTACGAAGATAAATTCGCGGAAGGCAATACAAGTTTATTAAAAAGCAAAAGCGTTACGCGTATTCAAGTGTGGGACGAAAACCAAACATATTATTATAAAATGCGTAATGGCAAAATTACGGAAGACGAAACGCAGCCAATTAACCCAAGACCGCACATTATATATAAAGAGAATGAGCAAGACGAAAACTTATACACCGATACATACGGTTGCATACCATTTTGGCGTTTAGATAATAACAGGAAAAGACAAAGCGATCTAAAACCTATTAAAGCGTTGATTGATGATTACGACAGGCACGCTTGCGGCCTAACAAACAATTTAGTTGATTTGGCGGAAGGGTACGCGGTTGTTAAAGGTTTTCAAGGCGAAAGCATAGACGATTTTATAAACACTTTTAGAACAAAGAAAGCGGTAGGTATTGACGAAGACGGCGAAATTGATATTAAGACCGTACAAATACCATACGAAGCACGAAAGGCCAAAATGGATATAGACAAAGAGTGTATATATCAATTTGGCAAGGGCTTTAACGCTTCGCAAATAGGCGACGGCAATATAACTAACATTGTTATTAAGAGCCGTTATGCGCTATTAGATATGAAGTGTAATGCACTAGAAAGCAACATAAGAAAATTAATGCGTAAATTAATTAAGGTTGTTTTAAAAGAGATAAACGAAGAAGCGGGCAAAGATTGGCAAGACAAAGACGTTTATATGGTGTTTGACCGTGAAATAATCACAAACGAGTTAGATAATGCGCAAATTGATAACCACAAAGCACAAACACAAAACATTAAGATTAATACATTGTTGAATATAGCAACCAAACTTGACAACGATACCCTTATGGAATTAGTTTGCGACGAATTAGATATAAATTACGAAGACATAAAAGACAAATTGCCGATTGATACAATAGATATGGACGCAGAAAGCGAAGCGTTGGCAAATATGAGCGAAGGGGCAGCGGAAAAACAAAGCGAAGGCATAGACCTTGAAGTAGCAGAAGACGCACAACAGGTTTCAAGGCAACCGCTTATGGTAGGACAATTACAAGTTGTATCGCAAATTATTGCCGATTATAAAGAAGGTAAATACACCGACAATCAAGCCGTAAATATGCTTATGATAGGTGTTGGGTTTACGGAAGCAGAAGCAAAACGGTTGATTGATAAACAGTAGGTGGCCGTATGGAAAAAAGAAGCGCAGAAGTCGAAAAATTAATGCTTGAATACGAAAAAGAGTGTTTAAAAGACTTGCAAAAGGCATACACCGAAGCGTTGGCAGATGTTAAGCGCAATTTAAGGGGCTTATTAGGCAGCGAACAAACACAATCAATAGTTTATCAAGTGCAATACCAAGAAATGCTACAAAAGCAATTAGAAACAGCACTTGCAAGGCTTAAAAACGGCAGTATTACAAGCGTTAATGATTTTCTTAATAAAACATACGAAGACAGTTATTTAGGCACGATATACGGCATACAGGGGCAAGGCATACCAATTAATATTGGAATTGACCACGAACAAATGGGGCGAACGATTAGCCGCCGTACCGATACAATGCAATTTTCGCAAAGGTTATACGACAATGTGGATCGTTTAGGCGTTGCTTTTAAAAGTCAAATGAGCCGTGGTATTGCTAACAATAGCACTTATTCAAAGATAGCGAAGCAATTAGCACTAGAAAGCGAAGCGAATTATAGGCAGGCAATGCGTATTGTTAGAACGGAAGGCGGACGCGTTAAGAGCGAAGCCAAATTAAACAGTATGCAGAAAGCGAAAGACGAAGGGGCGGACATTGTAAAGCAATGGGACGCAACATTTGACGGGAAAACAAGGGCGGAACATAGATATTTAGACGGCCAAATTAAAGAGATTGGCGAGCCGTTTGTTGATAGTCAAGGCAGGGAAGCGCAAGCGCCGCACAAATTCGGCGTTGCAAGTATGGACATTAATTGCCGTTGCATAGTTGTAGAGCGTGCAAGGTGGGCAGTTGAAGGCGAAGAAATGCCAAATAAGGTTGATAAAGCGGGCGAATTTGTAGAAGCCAAGAATTATAAAGAGTGGAAGCAGAAATACCAACGAAAACAGGCCGAGCAACAGCCAACGCCAAGCAAGGCAAAGGTATTCGATAAAAATTCAAAAGATTTGCCAAATAAAGACGATTATTTTAAAACTACTAGCGGCGAGTTAGTCAAGGTTAAAGAAATAAACGATTATAACGGCATTAAGTCTGTTTCATTAGATAACGGGCAAAACATTGTTTTAAATAATGTTAAAACAACAAGCAATATGAAGACATATACCAAAAGCGAATTAGAGAAAATGTCTTTAAATAGGTTGCAAGAAATATCAACAAAAGTAGCAACCGATTATTATAAGAGCGGAAAACACAATATATCATTTGGCGAAAATGCTAATTTTGAAGAAATAGCGAAAGAATTGGCTTCGCGTGGATCGAAAAACACATTATTAAAAGATATATTGGCAATGCAAAAGAAATTAAAAGATTAATAGGTATAACCGCACAATATTGTTTTACAGGTGGCGAGCAAGTGCCGTTTGTAAAGTAATATAGCGTTTATATAAAACAACCGTAGTTATTAAGTTAACCGAAAACACAGCGAAAATGTGATTAAAAAAGCGTGTAACGTTGCATTTGGTTGTTTAGCAAGTAAGATTACACAAACAATGTTGAGAGCAGTTACAACGTAAAAGAAACGCAACCAAATTATATTATGTGGAGCGACCACGTAAAAAAGCGTAAGTATAAGGGGGGCAAGGAATGAAAAGAAGTTTTCTAAAAGAGTTAGGGTTAGAAGACGAAGTTATTGACAAAATTATGGACGAAAACGGCAAGGACATTGAAGCCCATAAAGGCAATAACGAACAATTAACCGCAGATTTGGACGCAAAAACAAAAGAGCATAGCGAAGCATTGGCGTTAATTGAGAAATTGAAAGGCGAAAACGCAGGCAATGAGCAGTTGCAAAGTTCGATTAAGGACTATGAAACAAAACTTGCAGCGTTGACCGCAGAAAATGAGCAATTAAAGATTGATAAAGCCGTTGAAGTTGCTTTATTAGAGAATAAGGCAAAAGCAAGCGATATTGATTATTTAATGTTTAAGTTAAAGCAAGATCATAAAGAAATTGCACTTGACGAAAACGGAAAAGTAAAAGGTATTGAAGACCTTGTGAGCGGCCTAAAAACAAGTTATGCACAAAATTTTGAAAGCGCAGCAAGAAAGGTTATTGAGCCTAACAAATTGCCGCAAGGCGAGCCAGCGGAAAAAGAGCCACAATCATTGGCCGAAGCATTGGCACAACAATATAACAAAGATTAAGGGAGTAAACAAAAATGATTACATTAGCACAATCAAAAGTAGGCGTAAACGATAAAGTTTATGACAAAGTTATTGATATTTTTATCCAAGAAAGTGAAATTTTAGAAATGCTACCATTTGACAACACAGTAAATTCAAATGGTGGATCAACACTTGTATATGGTTATGTACAAGAAAAACTACCTTCAACAGCAGCATTTAGAGCAATTGGCAGCGAATACGAAGCAAACGAAGCAACAGTTGAAAAGAAAACTGTAAACCTAGCAATTTTTGGCGGATCGTTCCAAATTGACCGTGTTATTAGAGATTTAAAAGCACAATTCAACAACCTAGAATATCAATTAAGAAAGAAAATTCAAGCAGCAGTTGCACTATTCCACGACGCTATGATTAACGGCGACGTAGCAAGCGAAGCAAATGGTTTTGACGGACTAGACAAAATGCTAACAGGTACAAAAAGCGAATACGGCGTTGACGGCAGCATTGATATATCTACAAAAGCAGCATTAGAAGAAAACGCAAGCGAACTTTACGAAAAATTAACTATGCTTATTAACAAAACAGGCGCACACGCTTTACTATGCAATGAAAACGCAAAAACTAAAATTCAAACAGTTGCAAGATATTTAGGCTACAAAACCGAAAGCGAAGAAGCATTTGGTAGAGTTATCGAAAAAATGGGCAGCGTTAGAATTATTGATATGAAAAACAAAGTTGACGCTAGCGGCGTTGAAACACCTATTATACCAGTTGCAGAAGGTTTAACCGATATTTACGCAATTAGATTTGATGTAAACGACGGCTTCCACGGTGTATCACTAAACGGCGACAAAGTGGTTGAAACATATTTACCAGACTTTTCAACACCAAACGCATTAAAAACAGGCGAAGTTGAAATGGTAGCTTGCGTTGCACTTAAAAACACAAATGCAGCAGCAGTTTTAAGAAACGTTAAAGTATCTTAATTAGAAGATTAAAAGAGATTAAAGGGAGATTATAGAATGGCAGAAGTAAAAGAAACAAAGGCAAAAGAGCCAAAAGAAATTAAAGCGGCAGAAGTAAAAGAAACAAAGGCAAAAGAGCCAAAAAAGTTTTTGGTTGAAACACCAGTTAAAAACTACCACGGCGAAGTTGCGGGCGTGCATTTTGCTTATGGCAAAGCGGAAGTTTACGAAGGGCATATTTTGAATTGGTTTAGAAAAAAAGGCTATAAAGTAACCGCCCTTTAATTTTTAAAATGAAGCAATTAGTTTGCTTCAAAAAGGGAGCAAACAAAATGATTATAAATATAGACGAAATAAAAGCAATGTCTAAATTTGCAAATTACGAAAACGGCGAATTGGAACGCGAAATGCAGGCGATCGAGCAGGCAATACGCAGTTATACAAATAACAACTTCCAAGACCGCCGCAAGCGTATAGAGTGCGCTTCATTAAACGGAGTATTACAGGGTACAAGCCCGTATTTTAAGGTTGGCGACACTTTACAAATAAGCAAGTCAAATAATGCGGGTTTGTATGTAATAACCGAAATAGGCGAAAATACGGCGTTAGACGGCGAATTATACGACGAACAATATAATTTAGTAACAAAAATAGTTTACCCAGCTGATGTAGTGGCGGGTGCTATAAGGTTGCTAGATTGGAAATTAACCAAAAGCGACAAAATAGGTGTGCAAAGTGAAAGCATATCAAGGCATAGCGTTACATACTTCAATATGGACGGCGACAATTCATTAATGGGCTACCCTAAAAGTTTGTTTGGCTTTTTAAAGCCTTATAGAAAAGCAAGATTTTAAGGCGGTGCATTATGAAGAATATAGGCGGAAACATTGATTGTATTTTAAAGTATGAAGATGTAACAACAAATGCTATTGGCGAAAAGGTTAAGAATTGGGACAATGTATTATTAGTAGTTCACGGGTTTTTAGACCTTATGAATAACGGCAAAGATTATACAACCTATAATAAGGCTATGGAAGACAGCACGCACGTTTTTATTTGTGATTATGTGAGCATAAGCAAGAAAGCAACCGAGTTAAAAGCAACTATTGACGGCAAAAATTATGACGTTACATACATTGACGATCCAATGGGCTTGCACTACCATTTAGAGATTTTTTTAAAAAGGGTGGCGGACTAATTGGCAAGGTTTGAAAATGTTGAGTTTACCGACAATAGCGTGCAAGTTAAAGCGGAATTAAACAAAGCATTGGTTGCTTTTTTAAGGGAAGCAAGCGCCGAAATTAAGACGCAAGCGGAACGATTTACACCCGTTGGCAGTTCACAACTTAAAAGAAGTTGGGACACGGTAGTTGACGAAGGGAAAATGCAAGCCACTATTGGCAACACATTAGAATATGCAATATATAACGAATTAGGCACAGGCGAGTACGCATTGGAAGGCAAAGGGCGTAAAGGTTATTGGGTGTTTGTTAAAGACGGCAATAGCGGCGGTATGACGCGCAGCACGAAGATTTACACATTAGCCGAAGCAAAGCGCATAATGGCGATTTTGCGTAAAAAAGGGCTTGAAGCCTATTATACAAACGGTATTAAGCCAAAACGTATGTTATACAAGTCTTTTAAGTTATGGAAGCCGAAAATTGAAGCAAGGGCAAGACAAATATTTAAGTCAAGGGGGTTTTAAGGCGTGAAAAAAACACTATTAGCAGAATTTAAAAAGGCGCTAGATAGTTTATCTATTGAAAGTGCATACAGGGTTTATTCGGGCGATAAATACCCTTATTTGACTTATGAATATCACAAAACGGGCGTAACGCGTGAAGACGGCGGAATAACGGGCGAGTTTTTTTGTGAGATATGGACGCGCAACACATTTGAAGAATTAGAAGACATTGACGAATTATTAGAAGATTATTTTAAGCAAATAAATATAAAGGTAAACAATAACGTTTACCATTTTGATTATGATAGCAGCACACCCGACGAAACGGGCGACGCAGAATTAAAGAAATTGCAAGTTATCATAACCACGAAATATTGGAAGGGGGCATAATATGGCTTTACAAAAACACGGTATTACAACCAACACACCAAGCGAACTTATGTTTAAAGCGGGTGTTGTGTATAAAAACCTAAAATTTGAAGGTAACGATTGGAGCGGCGAAGTATTAGGCGCTACAAGTGGCGGCAGTAAATTTTCATTAGTTGAAGAATTTGCAGACGCAGAAGTAGACGGCGCATTTGTTAAATTCAAAGGTGGCAAAGTTAAAATTAACGAAACAGGCACATTAGAAACAAACATAACCGAGTTTAAAGAAGATGTGATCAAAGCGGCTTTACATTTAGTTGAAGACGCAACAAAGACCGTTGACGGCTACAAATGCTATACAACAAAAGGTTTAATTGGCGACGCAGACTATTTAGAAAATATTGCATTTGTTGGCGAATTAACAAGCGGCAAACAAATTATTTTCATTTTACCAAACGCATTTTGCACTAGCGGTATGGAAATTGAGCCAAAAGACAAAGAGCAAGCAACATTTGCATTAACATTTGAAGCGCACGCAAACATTGACGGCGATTTAGACCATTTGCCAGTTGAAATTTACTACCCACAGGAAGCATAAAAGAGTTTTAATTCAAAGGAGATATATTTTTAATGGAAGAAATTATTAAAGAAGGCGAACAACAGCCAAAATGGAAATTTAGAGAGTTAAAAGGCAAAGACATATTTTTAATGTTGCCCGTTTTAAAGAAAATAGGAATTAACAACATTAAGAAATGTTTTAACGGCGATATTGTAAAAGGAATTGTTGCTACCAGTAAAGGCAAAGATTACGACAAACAAGTTGAAGCGGCAACATTAGGGGCAATGCTTGAATTTGGGCAAGTTTTAATTGAAGGGTTAGACAATTGCGAAAATGAGATTTTTAATCTATTAGAGAAAACGAGCAATTTGAGCCGTGGCGAAATTGAAAATTTAAGTATGGTTGAATTGCCAACAATGATAATTGATTTTGTTAAAAAAGACGAGTTCAAAGATTTTTTGAAGGTTGCACAATCATATATAAAATAGGCGACTTAAAATTTATGGACTTGCTATTTAAAAGGTATGCAAGTCCATTTTGCTATTTAGACGTTTTACTAGAAAATGGCGCGTTTTATAACGGCGTATCGAGTATATGGGAAGAATACAACGACGACAGGGCGTGGGAATTATATTTATCTTATAACCCCAACAACACAAAGAGTTTTGAAGATTTTAAGAAAGATATAACAAGTAAAGCCCAAGCGCAAGAGCCATTAAGTAAAGCGCAGGTTAGTGCAACCGTTGAAAAGTCGCAAAATATATTAAAGAACTTTAAACTCCCTAAAAAAGATAAAGACAACGAGAAATAAAAGGGGGTAGACGGCAAAAATGGCATTAAAAGATTTGTTTGCATTAGCGGGAACAATAACCGTTGATAGTAGCGGCGCAGTTAAAAACATTGATAAAGCAACGGACGCGGCCAAACAAAGCGAAAGCAAATTTGAAGGTTCATTTAAGAAAATTGCAGCGGCGGCGGTTACTTATTTGTCGGCAACGGCGATTTGGAATTTTGGCAAGTCAATGGTTGAAGCGGCGGCCAATGTGCAAGCAGAAACGGCGCAGTTTGACGCAGCATTTAAAGATTTAAGCGGAAGCGCGCGCGAAGCATTTGGCAGAATTGAAGAAAGTTCGGGTACATTAGCAAGCCGTTTACAAGTAACAGGTACAAAAGCATTTTCACAATTTACGGGCGCAGGTATGGAAGGCGCGGACGCATTGAAGAAAATGGAAGAGTATTTGAATTATGCAACAGACGGCGCGGCATATTATGATTTGTCATTAGAAGAAGTAGACGAACGGTTAAGATCGTTTTTGCGTGGAAACACGGAAGCGGGCGACGCGATAGGCTTATTTACGAGCGAAAGTCAAAGAAACGCCAAAGCAAACGAGATGTACGGCAAGTCGTTTATTAAGTTAAGCGAAGACCAAAAACAACTTGTTATGCTTGATATTACAAAGTCGATTTACGACGCGAGCGGCGCAACAGGACAGGCGGCGCGTGAAGCGGACGGTTACGCAAACGTTGTCGGCAACTTAAAAGAGCAATGGCGACAATTTTTAGCAAACATAGGCACGCCAGTTTTAGAAGCGGTTATACCTATACTTAAAAATTTAGGCGATATGTTGCAGCCATTGGCAATAAAAATAAAAGAAATATCACAATTTTTAGTTGAGCAAAAAGACATAATATTAGCGGTTGCGGCAGGTATTGGCGCAGCAGCGGCGGCGTATGGCGTTTATAAAGGCGTTTTAATGGCCGTAAATACTTATGAGAAAATATCAAACACATTAAAGGCGTTAAGTGCGGGTTATTCGGCTTTAAAGACAGGTGCAACATTAAGCGAAGCAGCGGCAACAGTTGTAGCGACAGGCGCACAAACGGGGCTTAATTTGGCTATGTTGGCTTGCCCTTTAACGTGGATAATAGCGGGCATAGCGGCATTAGTAGCGGCATTTGTGTTGCTTTGGAAGAAATGCGAAGGGTTTAGGAATTTTTGGAAGCAGATGTGGGACAAAATAAAACAAATTGCTTCGCAGGTATGGGCGCAAATAAAAGCCGTATGGCAAGAGTTTGAGCCATACTTTAAAGAACTATGGACGGCAGTCAAAGACGCGGCAAAAGCGGCGTGGGACTTGATAAAGAAAATATGGAGCGCTTGCAAGCCATTTTTCAAACCTATATTTGATTTTATAAAAAACACGGCAAAAAACGCATTAGACAATGTGAAATTAGTATTTAGTATCGCGTGGACGGCGGTAAAAACAACGTGGAATAATGCGAAAGCGTTTTTTAAAATGATATTTAATACCATAACGGGTATTTTTAAAGTTATAAAAAGCGTGTTGTCGGGCGACTTTAAAGGCGCGTGGAACGCGATTAAAGGCATATTTAGTGGCGTAGGACAATTTTTTAAAAATGTTGTAAGCAATATTACAAGCGCGTTTTCAAACATAGGCCAAAAGATAGCCGACAAGTTTAAAGGTATTGGCAAAAAGATTAAAGAGAAGTTTACAAGCATTGGCGGAAAAGTCGGCGGTTGGATCAAAAATTTAGTTGGTTTTGCAGGCGGTGGCGTATTCACGGGCGAGAGTGCTATTAGGGTTGCAGAATACCCAAATGCAACAACAAACCCCGAAATTGTAACACCACAAAACATAATGCGTGATACCTTCGCGGACACATTAGACAACTACACTTTAAAAGCAAGTGGAAGCAACGAAAGTGCGGCGATTTTGTCAATATTACAAGAATATTTACCAGTAATGGCACAAATGAAAATGGTATTAAGCACAGGCGAGTTAGTGGGCGCATTAACACCGCGTATTGATAAGTCATTAGGCGAACGCAGTCAAAAGAAAGAAAGGGGCAGGGTATAGGCTATGAATACAGTAACATTTAGTGAAAAAAATTCATACAGCGATTTTGGGCTATTATTAAAAAGCCGTGAAATTGGCGAAGCAGAGCCACGCACAAATTATGTTGATGTACCCGCCCGCGACGGCGTTTTGGACTTTACGGAAGCGTTTGGCGAAGTGAAATATAAAAATAGAAAGCACGTGTTTGTTTTTCAATATGTTGGTAGCGATAAAGATTGGTTGCCAACAATGAGTGCATTAAACAACTATATTAACGGGCAAAAGCATTTAATTTATTTTGAAGCTAATTATTATTGGGTTGGCAGATGTTTTGTAAAAACGGTGCAGTCAAATAACGGCATTAGAGAAGTAACGATTGAGTGCGATTGTGAGCCGTACAAATATAAGTTGGCGGACACTATTATAAATATAAAAACAGACGGCACGGAAGTTGTGCGATCAGTTATAAACGACCGCAAGACCGTAACGCCAAAAATAACCGTTTTAAGCGGCGAGCCAATTTTAAGTTGGACGGACAAAAAAACGGGTGCAAGTTATCAAAATGCACTATCAAACACATTTGATAACAAGATACTAGATTTTAAATTTTACGAAGGCACAAACACTTTTAAAGTAAGTGGCGATTGCGAAGTAAGATTAACATTTAGAGAAGCAAGTTTATAAGGGGGTTGTTTATGTATCAAATAAAATGCGACGATTACATATTGTTTGATTTAAGGGACGAAGAATTAACCGTAAGCAACCCTAAACTTAAACTTGAAACAAATAAGGTTGGCGAATTGACATTTACAATTTACGACACACACCCTTATTTTGAAAAGATTAAAAAATTAAAGCCGATTATTAGAATTTATCAATTTAAGACAAGCCCAAGTGTTGACGGCAAATTGATTTTTAAAGGGCGTGTTATAGAAGATACGCAGGACTTTGACAACGCAAAAAAGATTGAGTGCGAAAGCAAACTTGCAATGTTGATAGACAGCCAAACGCCGCCGTTTAACCTTGAAAACGGCGCATTAACAAGCGGCGGGCAAACTATTTACACAGGCGACGCAAGCCCTAAAAGTTTGTTTAAGTGGGTTATAGAACAACACAACGCGCAAGTTGAAGATTGGCAAAAATTTGAGTTAGACGAAACGGAAATAACGGTTGATTACACAATAGACGGCGAAACAATTACAAAGACCGTGCCGAAATATTGCACAGTTGTTGACGCAAACGACACAATAACACGATCAAACAATGGGTATGATACTACATTTAACACGATAAACAATAAATTTATTGATTTATTGGGCGGTTATATCAATGTTAAGTATGATGTTGCGAAAGACGGCAAATTAGTTGACTATATCGAATATGTACACGATTTTACGGACACAGCAACACAACAAATTGAGTTTGGCGAAAATTTACTTGATATTGAGCAAGTAGTAAGCGGGGCAGATGTTGCAACCGTGCTTATACCATTAGGCAAAAGCGAAGGCGAAAACGGTTTAACAATTGCAGGAATTGCAGACGGCACATATAACGATTTGGGCGAGTTGGACGAAAACGGCGACATTGTAAAACGCGGCGACCGTATTTGGAGCAAAAAGCATATTGCGGAATACGGAAGAATTGCAAAGGTTATTAATTTTGACGACATAACCGAAGAAGCCAATTTGTTTAAAAAGGCGATTGCGAAATTAAAAAACGAAGCGGTTTATTTAGGTGCAACAATAACATTAAAAGCGGTTGATTTAGCGCTAGTTGATAAAGACATTGAAAGTTTTTATTGGCAAGACAAAATAAGGGTTTATTCAAGGCCGCATAATATACACGCAGAAAATAACGATAATGAAGGCGCAACATATTTATTAGAAAAAATAGATATTGACTTATTAGAGCCGCAAAACACCGAGATAACATTAGGCAAGAGTTGGTACACATTAACTGATGTGGCATTGGGTGCGGGCAGAACGGCAAGCAACGCATTAACGGTTACAAACAATGTTATTGCAGACTATACAACCAATGAGCAGGTGCAAGGCATTGTTGACGATAAAATAGGCGGCGAAATTGACGCGGTTATCGAAGAAGCAATGGAGAATACAAGCATTATTGCGCAAACGGCGGAAGAAATTATTTTTGAAGTTGTGCAAAACTATGTTGAAAAGACAGGTTATGACGAATACAAAGAAGACATAAGCACGACCTTGCAATTATTGGCCGACGAAATGGTTTTAAAGTTTAACACGGCAATAAGTGAGATCGAAAACGTTGACGGAAACGTACAAACACAATTCCAAGAAATATCAAAATATATTAGGTTTGTTGACGGCAAAATTGTATTGGGCGAAGTTGGCAACGAAATAACGCTTGAAATATCAAACAATAGATTGTCATTTTTACAAAACAATTTGAAAGTTGCATATTTTAGCAAT
>JAZQVG010000065.1:0-2723 GCA_045631625.1 Christensenellaceae bacterium | reverse complement strand
TAAAAGTATTTAGTTGCTTTGCTTGTGGTGGTGGCTCTACAATGGGTTATAAATTAGCAGGTTGCGAAGTTATAGGTTGCAACGAAATTGACCCTCGTATGAACAAAGTTTATGTTGAAAACCACCACCCAAAATACAATTACTTGCAAGACATAAGAGAGTTTAACAAGAGAGAAGATTTACCAAGTGATTTATATGATTTAGATATACTTGATGGTTCTCCACCTTGCACAACATTTTCTATGGCAGGAGATAGAGAAGAAAGTTGGGGTGTTAAGAAAAAGTTTAGAGAAGGACAAGCGGAACAAACTCTTGATGATTTATCTTTTGTTTTTATAGATACTGTAGCAAAGTTAAGACCGAAAGTTGTTATAATGGAAAATGTAGAAGGCTTGATTAAAGGCGAAGCGTGGACTTATGTGCAGAAGATTTACAAGCAACTTAACGATATAGGCTATAAGGTTAAACATTGGTTATTAAAGGGCGAAACAATGGGAGTGCCACAGACAAGGCATAGAGTTTTCCTTGTGGCTACAAGACTTGATTTTGACCTTGATAAAATTGATATGGTGTTTAATTGCGAGCCTATTTGCTTTGGTAAAGTTAAAGAAAGTGTTGGCGAAGAAGCAAAGTGCAAACCTATATTAGAAAAAGCAAGACCTACCGATAAATCAATAGCCGATATTCTTATAAGAGAAGAAAATAGAAATAGTAGATTTAATGAAATGGTTGTATGGAATAATTCTATATGTCCTACGATACATAATCACGGTTTTTATAGGGCAGAAGAAAAGACCAAGTTTACCACCGAAGATTACAGGAATTGTCAAACCTTTCCACAAGATTATAATTGGCTTGGAGAAGTTCCTGCATACATTTGTGGTATGTCAGTTCCACCTATAATGATAAAACGAATAGTAAACAGACTTATAGAAAGTGGTTTGTTTGATTATAAGTTAAAGGAAAAATTATGACAAGATTTGTAAAATTAGCCGATAGAGTTTGGTGGAACGAAATTGTTGGTTGGAAAGATAAAGAAAACTCAATTAGACAAAAACCTATTTATGCAACTTTTAGTGGATATTATCTTGCAAGTTATATAGTTGGAGAAAAACAATACAACATTGTAAGTCTTAATAGTATTACAAGTTGTGTAGTTAGGCATTTAGAACAAAAAGAGTTGTTTTATAATGAAGAAAAGGCAAGATTAAAGTTAATGGAGTTAAATAATGAAAATACCTAAATATATTATAAAAAAGATTAACGATAGACAAAAAGCACAATCAAAATCAAACAAATTACAACTTGAAATAGAAAAATGGTTTGATGAACATAATATTGAAGTAGAGTGGAAAAATACTCACGTTGGTTTGTATGTTGAAGAAAATGCAACAAGGTCAATGTATTTAAGGGCGTTAAAACAGAAAGCAGACAATTAAAATAAAGGATAGTTAAAGTTATGAGCAAAACAAAGATAAAGCAAAGGTGCAAATAAATGAAAAAGTATTCGATAGTTTTATTTTTAGTTGGTTGTTTTACTTTTTTATTTTCGTTATTTTGGCAATACTTTTTGTTGTTTAAAAGAACACCTATTATCGAAAAAGAATTGCGTTTTATAATTCCGCATTGGAGTATGTTTGGTTTTGTTGTTGGGCTTATTTTAATGATAATTTCAATTATTTTAAAAAACAAAAATTTATAAGGAGCGAAAATGAAAAAACCGAAGTGGCACGAAATAGGGCAAGAAGATATTACGATTAGTTGGGATATATCAAAAACTGATAAACCTATTGTAGTAATAGGAATAAAATTAAACGATAAAATTTACACTTCAAAGATTTTTTCAAGCGAAACAGGAAGCGTAAATTTAAGAGAAACAGTTTGCGAGATTTTGGCAAACATAGAAAGCAAAGAAGAAAAAAGCGAAATAAATTTATATAAATAAGGAGCAAAAAATGAAAGAGTTAATTGATTTTGTAAGTATAGAGCCAAAAGATATCACGGTATCTTGGGATATGGGAAAAGAAGGGGAAACACCAAGAGTTGTTTTCTTTTTAGAGTTTAAAGGAAAAGTTTATAGTTTAACATATAAAAACAAAGATAACTTTTCCGTAAATATAGGGAAAGCAGTAGAAGAAATTTTAAAACAAATTTATGAAAAAGGAGAAAAAAATGAAAACTTATAGAATTAGTGAAAACGAGATAAAAGGCTTAAACCCATTAGGAGTAGGTTATAAAATTTTTACTCACGATTGGAAAACTAAAAATGGAAATTACGATTACAAAGACGAAAACGGTAATGTGTTAGGAACAATTCACAAAGTTGATGGAAATATTAAAGAGTGTAGTTGGGGTTTACATTTTAGCGAAAAGCCACACGACTGCTTTAATTTTTATGAAAGCGTGCAATGGAATAAATTTGCCAAAGTTGAAGCGTATGGCAATATTATTCATTGTGGGCAAAAAAGCGTAGCACAAATTTTAAAAATTATTAAAATATTTACTTTTGACGAATTTATAAAAGAAATTCAAGAATATTTGAAAAACAACAACATTAGTGGTGGCAACTACATTAGTGGTGGCAACGACATTAGTGGTGGCAACGACATTAGGGGTGGCAACGACATTAGTGGTGGCAACGACATTAGGGGTGGCAACTACATTTGGGGTGGCAACGACATTAGTGGTGGCAACGACATTAGGGGTGGCAACGACATTAGTGG
>JAZQVG010000064.1:0-3245 GCA_045631625.1 Christensenellaceae bacterium | reverse complement strand
AAACGTCGGCTTGCCGGGTATTTCAATGCTATTAGTATCAAAAACTTCAAAACTAACGGGCATAGAGATAGACGAAGAAAAGATAGAAATTGCCTTAAATAATTACCGTAAGTTTGAAGTAGATGACCGAGCCAAAATTTTTAAAGGGGATGCAGGCGATATAATACCTTTGCTTACGGGGGAATATGATTTTATATTCTTGGACGGGCCGAAAGGGCATTATCACGAGTATGCGTTAAATTTACTTCCATTACTAAAGGTAGGGGGCATACTTTTTGCAGACAACGTGCTATTTCGTGGGTACGTAAACGGAAAGGTTAAAACCCCGCACAGATACAATACCACCAAAAATAGTATGGAAAGGTTTTTGAATTTAATTAACGATAGCGAAAATTTAAAAAGTCAAGTTATAGATATAGAAGACGGAATAAGCATAACGGAAAAAATAAAATGAACAAATTAGAATTGTTATCGCCAGCAGGTGATATGAGTAAACTTAAGACAGCCTTTTACTTTGGTGCAGACGCAGTATACGTAGGTGGCAAAAGCCTTTCATTACGTGCTTTAGCAGGCAATTTTGACGAAAATGAACTTGTTGAAGCCGTACTTTTTGCCCACGATTTAGGTAAAAAACTTTACGTGACGGTAAACATTTTTGCAAGAAATTACGATTTGGAAAAGGCAGAAAATTACTTTAAGTTTTTAGAAAGTATAAACGTAGACGGTGCGATAATATCAGACCCCGGTTTAATTTATTTGGCAAGACAAGTTGCACCTAATTTGCCTATAAATATTTCAACCCAAGCCAATACGTTAAACTATAAAACGGTGGAATTTTGGCAAAAAGTAGGGGTAAAAAGGGTAATTCTTGCCAGAGAATTGTCGTTAAAAGAAATAACCGAAATACACGAAAAAGTACCCGATATGGAAATAGAAACTTTCATACACGGTGCAATGTGTATATCCTACTCTGGTAGATGCTTGTTGTCTGATTATAAAACGGGAAGGAGCAGTAATAGGGGTGCATGTGTACAAGCGTGCAGATGGAACTTTGAAATCAGAGAAAGAGGCTCTGACGGAGAGTTTATGGAAATGCAAGAAGATGAACGTGGCACGTACATAATGAATAGTAAGGACTTAAACCTATTAGATTATATTGACGATTTGGCAAACGCCGGTGTAATATCGTTTAAGATAGAAGGTAGGATGAAGTCGGAATATTATTTAGCAACGGTTGTAAACGCTTACCGACGTGCAATAGATAGTTACTATAAAAAGGGTAGTGATTATAAAAAGGACAGCCTTTTTAAAGAAGAACTATTAAAAACGGCACATAGAGATTTTACAACGGCATACTTGCTTGGCGACAACGATAGAACGGTAAACTATAACGATAGCCAAAGCAAAGGCACTTATAAATATATAGCAAACGTTTTAGAAGATAGTAAAAACGGCTACGCCTTAATAGAAATGCGTAATAGATTTAAGGTGGGGGAAGAATTAGAAGTTTTATCTCCAAGCGAAAGTTTCCTAAAGGAAATTAAAGTTGATAAGATGACGGACGAAGACGACGTAGAAATTTTAGACGCCAAAAACGTGCAACAAAAGATAAAACTTTATACTAACGTTCCACTTTGTTCGGGCGATATATTAAGAATTAAAATAGAAGAATAAAAAATGAAGTTTTTTTACGATAATTTTACTGAAAGCCAAGTTTGTGGTATGTTTACGGTAGGGCATTATGTATCAATAGTCGTGTTCTTTTTGGCACTAACCTTATTGCTACTGTATTCAAAAAATTTCAGTATAGAAAAAAATAAAAAAGTTAGATTTATAATTGCAATTTGTATTTGCGCTACAGAAGTTATAAAAATAACTTTAAGACTTATTAAACGTGAACACGTTGATGCGTGGATACCCGTGTATTATTGCAGTTTGTTTTTGTTTGCAGTTTGGTTTACCTTTATTAAAAATGAAATTGTAAACAAAATGGGCTATGCCTTTATTACGATGGGTGGGGTAATGGCGTCAATTTTATTTGTGTTTTACCCGTCCACGTCGTTAGCGATAAAACCTATTTGGCACCCAGGTAGCATAC
The DNA here is from genome assembly GCA_045631625.1 of Christensenellaceae bacterium. Lineage (GTDB taxonomy): Bacteria > Bacillota > Clostridia > Christensenellales > Borkfalkiaceae > UBA1259. Next base: position 1,147 of record JAZQVG010000064.1, on the reverse strand, counting down.
ATAGTTTTCTTTATCATTTGACAATGTGCTACGTTGGGCTTATGGCACTAATAACTAAAGAATATACCCCAAAAGTAAAAGACGGGTTGTGGTATTTTATATTCGTCTTTTCAGCGTGCATTATAGGTTATATAATAAACAAACTTGTACCAGCAAATTGTATGTTTTTAAGTAATGCCTATAAGTTGCCAATATTAGACGATATACTTAAAAAATCACATATTACTTATATGCTTATAGTGTCATTTGCACAATCATTACTAATGTATTATGCAAATTACGGTATATATAAATTGACTATTAAAATTAGGGAAAGAAACTAAAATGAAAGACTTTAAATTTTTATTGCAAAACTTTTTTACACATAAAGACTTTTTGCCACCAGCAAACGAATTGCCTGGTACTATGTTTACTATATTACACTTTATCGTATCTGCAATAATTTTAGCAGTGGTAATATTTTTTGCAATAAGGATTGGCAAAGGCAAAAACGAAAAGAAAATAAAATTGCTTTTTACTATTTTATGGATAAGTATGGTGGTGTTAGAAGTTGTTAAAATCACTTGGGAAACTTTTTCAGGTAAACAAGTGCATTTTGAAGCAACGGGTATCTTGCCGTTATATCCTTGTAGCGTGTTTATGTACGCAATGCCTTTCGCTATTTGGGGCAAAGGAATTGTTAAAAAATCGGCAGAAGGCTATATTTGTACGATAGGGCTAATAGGTGCGTCAATCAACTATTTTTATCCTGCAACAATACTTTTTAACTATTCTTGCATATCGTTTGCAGGCTTCCACACCTTTTTCTATCATAGTAGTATGTTGATTTGTGCCTTAATTTTACTAATTTCTAAAATACATATATATAAAGTAGATAAGTGGTACGAAATGTTTTATGCAAGTTTACCACTCTTGGCAGTTTCAATAATCGCAAATATAGTAAACTTTACAATAAATGCAGACTATATGTTTTTTAAGGGCCGTTCTTTCGTGTTCTACGATATTTTAGGTCAAAACCCAATAGCGCTAAACGTAATATTATTCTATATCGCATATCTAATAATCCCTGCATTGTTTTATTTACCATCATTTATAAAAAGTAAAATTAAAAAGGACTAAATATATAAAAAGACTAACGAAATTCGTT
>JAZQVG010000063.1:0-1735 GCA_045631625.1 Christensenellaceae bacterium | reverse complement strand
GCTTCTGTTAGCAATACATTTTTATACTCGCCGTATTTGTGCTTTGTGTCCGTTGTCGGCTCTTTGGCGGGTTGTTCTTCGCCTTCGCCGTAGGTTTCGGCTATGTAATTAAAGATATTGTCTAGCGTTATAGTCCTGTTAACATCATTGCTAATCAAATGCTTATATACAAAAGTTATCAATGACTTATCTTTAACCTTTTCCATATCGGCTTTTATGCAATCTTCAACGGGCTTGCCACCCCTAACTATGCTCCACTTTAAATAGTTTAATATTGCTACTTCTTGTGTTTCAAAGTTATATTTAACAACGCTATAAACCCTGTCGAAGCGATCTAAAAGCACTTTTATTGTTTCTTCGCTAAACCCTGTTTGAAAAGCCATAATCTTAATAGGCAACTTATAAATGCCTAATTGCCTTGTTTGCGGGTTAGTTAACAGGTATAGCCAAAAATACTTGTCTTCTACGCTAAAACTGTCAAGTACCTTTTCGTCGCTCCAAAAGTCTGTATTTACAATGCGGTTTATTCCCATATTCGCACCTTCTTTGTTATTATATTACAATAATTTTTCAAAAACTCAAAATGTTTTTACATACTTTTTTTAAATTTCCAAAAAATCTTTGAATTTTTGCCACGCTTTTTGCTTATTTACGGTCGGCTTGCCGTTAATATCAAAAGTTAAGTTCTTTTCAAATAACTTTGCAATCTCTTTACGGGCTTTTTCATAGCCATTGTGTAAACCCTGCAAATAGCCCTTTGTTATATTCTCGGCAATATCTTTTTTGCCGCTATCTTGTCCGCCACTTGTTTTATTGCGAAGTTGGTAGCCCATATTTGCATACTCTTTAATAAAATACTTTTCTTGCTCGTCAAGGTTTTTTTCTTCACATCTTACAAAAGCCATATCGTAGCCGTTTGGGTTTAATTGACTAATAAGCCCGTGTTTTTTTAATGATAAATCTATATGCTGGTAGCCCTTCAAATGTTGGGCTAATCTTGTTAAAATGTGTTTTGCTTGTCCTATGTATGCAAACTTAAACCCGTTTTCTTCTCGGGTTAAAATGTAAATACCGCTTGTGTCGGGTATTTCGCCAAAATGCTTAACCCATTTTTGCTTATTCGCTTGCTCAATGGCTTTTGCTTTTCTAATTGCCTTTTTTTGTACTTCGGTCATACCGCTTGCACCTTCTTTTTTAAGTCTTCTATATACTCGCCAAGCGTCATACCTAACATAGTTATTAAATCTCTCAAAAACTCATTTTCTAGCAATTCGTTTACGGCTTGCTCTACATATTCGGCTTTTGGCTTCGCCCCTGCATTTGCAGCATAAAGCCAATTTACACGATCAATTATTTGTTGTTCCATTTTCTTGCCCTACCACTTCAACAATGTCGTTTGCTTCTCCATACATCTTTAACGGCTCGCCGTCGCAAAGATAATGGCACTTTATACAACAACCGTATGGCTCGCCCGTGTCGCATACTTCGTCAACAACAACCGTAACCCAATTATCATAATCGCCAAACTCAACCCTTATAATGTCGCCTTTTACAAGGTCTTTTTGTTTCTTCTCCATAATCGCTCCTTTTAGTCTATGTTATAACTCTCACATAAACTCTTAATCTCGTTACTGCTTAATGTTGGTATGCCTAATTCGTGGCAATCTGCAATAATACTTTCTATTATGCGGCTCATTTCTTCGGTGTTATATGTACTGCTGCCGAAGTACACCAT
>JAZQVG010000062.1:0-1889 GCA_045631625.1 Christensenellaceae bacterium | reverse complement strand
AAACGAAGACTACGAAGACGGCGTGCCATTTTAACATGATACTAAGGCTTTGCGACCCCTTGCGCGCTGTTGGGGCTAACGTTACGAAAATACGCCTAACATATTGCAATTGTTGCCCGCAATGCCACAAATAGCCTATGTATATTCATGCCACAAACACACATGCAAATGTCGTTTGTGGCTTTGCTGTTTAGAAAGGAAACACACGAATGAATGAAGAAGAATTAAAGGCCAAAGAAGCCGAATTGACCACCAAAGAAGAAGACTTGAAGAAGCGCGAAGAAGACATGCAAAAGCGTGAAGACGCCTTAAAAGAAAAAGAAGACGACTTAAAGAAGCGCGAAGAAGACGTAAACGGCCTTGTTGGTAAGGTAACAAAGGAATACGAAGCCAAATTAGCCAAGCAAAAGGACGAATACGAAAAGCGTTTAGAAGAACGCGAAAAAGTCATTAAACAATTATTAAACGGCGAAGGTGCCGTTGATAATACGCCAAGCGAAATTGAAGAATTAAACGCAAGGCGTAGGGCGCAAAGACGTGGTTGACCTTTGCGCATAATAAAGCATATTACGAAAGTAAAGAAAGGACGAAAGAAAATATGCCAACAAATCAAGGTAGTAGCAATTTTCCCGCAAACGCAAATGCGTTTTTAGACGCGGTTGAAACAATTGCACAACAAAATATTAGAAGTGTTGAAAACACTAACCTAATTGAAGACGCCTTTTACGACTACGAAGTAAACGACGGCAAAGTTATTGAAGAAGCCATTATTGAAATGGCCGAAGCGCAAGCCTTTGTGCCAACAGCGGAAGGCGCGCAACCCGACTTGTCCCCACTTGACCCAAAATTATACGTCAAGTATTTTAGCGAATGGGACGCCCAACAATTCAAAACCACTTTAAGACGCGACGAAATTAGAGCAATTATTGCAAGGGGCGAAAGTGCCGAAGCCGTCGCAAGTCGTATTATGGCGACATTAACAAGTGGCGAAGGCGACTACGACTATTCACAAATGCGTGCCGTTATTGAAGACGCAAGCGTTGGTGCGGACGCCGTAACCGAAGTTTTAGGCAACAAAAAGCCAAAGAACATGAAAGGCGTTATGTTTGCCATTAGAAAAATGTTTAACGCTATTAAAGCCACAAATGACGTTGCTAACGTGCCATGCAAACAAGGCGTGCCCGTCAACGACATTCGTATTGCAATTAGCGAAGACGTTTTAGCCCTTATTGATATGGTTGAATTGGCTAACTTATTCAATTTAAGCAAAGAAGAAATCTTGGGCAAAGTTGTCAAGTTACCACATGACACCAATTACGCGGGCACACGTGTTTTGGTTTATGACCGCAAAGCATTAGGCCGTGCCACACGTTTATTTGAATATGGCCAAGACGTTTTAGGCCTTGCCCGTTATTCAAATCATGGTTTAACAACCGAAAGAAGTTATTTCTATAATACCTTATTCAAAGCGTTAGCCCTTGACATTACAAGCGCCATTAGCAACGCCGAGGGCGACATTATGGAAAACGAAACATATTACGACATTACCGAAACTTTAAGCAATTGCAAGAGCAACAACGTAATGGAACAAATTGGCGAAGGCCAAACATTTAAGGCCGTTTATACAGCCGACGAAGGCTACACCCTAACAGGTGCAACCGTTAGCGTTACAATGGGCGGAACAGCCGTTGCAAACGCTTACGACGACGGCGTTGTGCAAATTGCAAACGTTAGTGGCGACATTGTCGTAAGTATTACCGCTGTAAGCGAATAGGTAAAACATTATGGCAAAGGTTGGTAGTAAGAAAATACGAGACCTTAACCCCGTGAAGCGTAAGCCTTACGGGGTTTACAGCCGTTTTGACGAATATTTTAACTTGCTATTAAAT
>JAZQVG010000061.1:0-2996 GCA_045631625.1 Christensenellaceae bacterium | reverse complement strand
ACCGCTTGACCAAGGGGCCACTTAAATTACTGTGTGTATTTTATAATAATTTAGCCTTTTTGTCAATTATATTTTATTAACTTTTTATTTTTGTATTAAAAAAGGCGAAAATTTCTTTTCGCCTTTTGTTTTTTCTATTTCTTTTCTTCTAAGTCTGTATACGCTGATACCATTGGTTTAATATCTAAACCTTTCTTTCTATCAAAATAGTTTTTGGTAATCTTAAGTACCGTGCCACTAAGCATTACTAACGCTATTAGGTTAGGTATTGCCATAGTTGCGTTAAACATATCAGAAAGTTGCCATACCATACTTGATGCAATATCGCTACCAACAAGAGATAAAACAACGCTAACAATTAAAATTGCCAATAGATAAATAATATTGTAAACTAAATTGCTTTTTTCTTGGTCTTTATTAAACAAATATTGCGTAGCCTTACTGCCGTAAACTGCCCACGCCAATATAGTTGAGAAAGAGAACAATGGTAAAATAACGCTATAAGCAATCTCGCCAAAGAAACCTAATATATTAGAGAAAGAGCCCATTGCGATTTCGCCTGCAACGCCTTTACCTACTTCTCCTGTTCCAAGCCCAGAAGTTAAAACGCAAAGCGCAGTTAAGGTACAAATAATAAAGTTAACTAAGAAAACTTCAAAGATACCCCATAAGCCTTGTTCAACAGGTTCTTTAGTAGCAGCAGTTGCGTGTGCGATAGGCGATGAGCCTAAACCTGCTTCATTACAGAAGATACCACGGCCAAAGCCATAACGCATAGCAGACATAATACCAGCACCAACAAAACCACCTGCAATAGCCTTACCGTCAAATGCACAATTAAAAATAGCACCGAAAGCAGCAGGAACTAAAGACGCATTGCATATAACCGTTATAATAGTGATAACGATAAAGAAAATCGCCATAAAAGGAACCATAATTGAAGAAACGGCACCAATTCTTTTTATACCACCGATTAAAACCAAAGCGGCAACGATAACGACGATAACAGCAATCATCCAAGGTTGAAGCCAACCGTCAGTTAGAGCCACCCAGTTTTCTTGTATAGTATTAGTTTGCACTAAGCCGATACCAATAGAAGCAATCATAGCACAAACGGCAAATATACCTGCAAGCCATTTCTTTTTAGTGCCTTGCTCTATGTAATACATAGGTCCACCGATAAACTCGCCCTTAGCATCCTTTTTACGATAATATAAACTAAGCGTAATTTCGCTATACTTAGTAACCGTGCCGAAAAATGCAGAAACCCACATCCAGAATATTGCACCCGGACCGCCAGAAATAATAGCCGTAGTGACACCGATAATACTGCCCGTACCAATCGTACCGGAAACGGCAGTAGAAAACGCTTCAAAAGGTGAAATGTTATTTTCGTCTTTTGCTTTATCTTTTTTGCGCATTGCCCTAAAAGAATCGCCAAAAGTTTTATCAAAAGATAAACCAAACTTTCTTATTTGGAACGCTTTTGTTCTAATGGTAAAGAAAATACCACACCCTAAAATCAAAGCAATCATTGGTATGCCCCAAAGAATATTGTTATTTAACCACAAAATGCCATTTAATATTGCTTCCATAATAAACTATCCTTACTGTTTTTCTTTTTACCAACTAATCGTTAGTAGTGTATTTATATAAAGCCGACTTAGAAACGCCCCTTTCCTTAGCGACCTTTTTAAGCGCTTCTTTTTTATCTAAACCTATTTTAATATAATGCTCTATATGCTCTTTCTCGCTTAAAGACAAAAGCGAATTTTCTTCTTCCTTGCCTTCGACTAAAATTACAAACTCGCCTTTAAGTTCCATATCCAACCCGTCTTTCAGGTTAAATCTAATGGCTTTTTCGTGTATTTTAGTAATCTCTTTAACGGCAACGGCTTTTCTATCGCCAAACGCTTCAAACAGCGTAGCAACGTCTTTTTTAACGTCGTGCGGGGCAGAATAAAAAATAAGCGTACCGTCAAAGCCCTTATATTTTTCTAAAAACTCTAACCTATCCTTGTTTTTTTCAGGTAAAAACCCTAAAAAACAAAACTTACTATTATCTAACCCACTTAAAACCAATGCTGAAATGAAAGCGCAAGCGCCTGGAATAACGGTATACTCTAACCCATTTTCCATTAACATATTTACTAAGACGTTGCCTGGGTCGGAAACACCTGGCATACCAGCATCGGAAATAACTGCTATGTTTTTGCCTTCCTTTAATTTAGCAACAATCTTTTCGCCCGATTCCTTTTCGTTAAATTTATGGTAAGAAAAAAGTGGTTTTTTTATATCGTAAGCATTTAAAAGCGCCAAAGAGTGACGTGTATCTTCGCACGCAATTTCATCAACGCTTTTTAACACGTCGATTGCACGAAGCGAAATATCTTTTAAGTTGCCAATTGGCGTACCTACAAAATACAGCATTTTTACCCCTTGTTTATTGCGTTTTCTTTTACGTCAAGCCCTACTTTGCCACCCTTTACACCTTCCACCATAAAAAGATACGGTTTTTTATTAGGCGCACTGACAAATTGTAATCTTTTTGGCTCTATATTGTTTTTCTTTAATTCACCAAACACTTCGCAAAGTCTATCGGCACGGTGCACCATATTAACCCTACCGCCAAACTTTAAGCATTTGCCAATTTTAGCACAAAGTTCGCTAAGTGGTAAATATACTTCACTTTTGCAAATTGCTAACTCTTCCCTTTGGTTTACAGCCCCACCTTCTAAATTCATGTACGGTGGGTTTACCGTGATTAACGAAAATTTATTAAAAAATGTATTATCAATATCTTGAATTTTTTTGTTAACTGCAAAAAACTTATCTTGCAAGCCGTTAAGTGCAATGCTATAAACCGACATTGAACAAAGTGAAGATTGCATCTCAAAAAAAGTAAGGTTTTCTATCTTATCAGGGTTAAGCCCATAAAGATAAAAACCCACTATCCCACTACCAGAACAAAAATCGGCAACCACGTCCCCCTTTTT
>JAZQVG010000060.1:0-11103 GCA_045631625.1 Christensenellaceae bacterium | reverse complement strand
GCGTTATTTAGCGCATTCTTCAAAAAGTTTGTAAATTGCTTTAAGAATTTTGTAAACGAATAAAGCAATTTCAATAAAGACGTCTAAAACTAAAGTGAAAATTTTGAAGCCTTTTTTCATACACAGTCACCCCCTTTTGTTATGTGATTTTAAGGTGGCTACGTGCCGTGAAAGACTAGACGTCGTAAAAGTTTTATCTTCCTAGTGGAAAATATAGTTGGCAAAGTTATTATAACACAAAGGAAGATAAAACGCAAATTTAAAAAATTTATAGTCGTGTGGACTTAAAGCATAGGAGATAAAAAAATGACAGCAACTAAAAAAGCAAAAACTTCCCTTGTGGTAAGTATTGTATCGGCAGTCTTGTCGGTAGCAACCATTCTTGGTTTAGCAATTGGTATTGGTAATAGTCAAATTACCACTGTAAAAGCAAACGCTAACGACTTTAAGAACGGCGCAATTACTGAAACTGGTAAAATTATTGAAAGTAACGAAAGCGCAGTTTTAAAGGAAATGGCAACTGTAGAAGATATGAAAATTGAAATCGACGAAGAAACTTCTACTATTACGTATAAAGTAGCGTTCTATGACGAAGAAGAAAACTTTATTACTGCAACTGAAGATTTAAGCGAAGATTTTGACGTAGCAAACGTACCAGAGAACGCTAAGTTCTTTAAAGTAATGGTAACACCTAACGAAGTTGACGGCGAAGCAGTAAAACTTAACGTGTTTAATCGTGCTAAATATTTAAAACAAATTACGGTAAGTTTTGCTCGTGAATAAGGAGTATTTATGGCAAAAACTTTTAAAATAACAAAAAAGACGTGGAAAACGATAGGCGCTGTGGCGCTATCGGTATTAGTAGGTGTAGGCGCTATTTTTGGCGTAGCAAAACTAAGTGAAGCGTTAGATACTGAAACAAAAACTATCCACCCTACGTATAGCGTAGGTGGTTTGAAAACAACTGACGGTAAATACACTGAAACGACTGATAGTATTTATACTAAAGACGCGTTTGAGTGCCAAGGTTTAAAAATTACACCAGACTTTGATAGTAACGTAAGTTACGAAGTGTTTTTCTACGATAGTAACGAACAGTTTTTATCTACTTCGGGAAGTAAAACGGACTTTTACGAAAGTAATAATAAATTAGCAAAATATGCGCGTATACAAATCACACCTTTAGAAGACGATAAAGTTAGTTGGTTTGAAACAAGTAAGTATGCAAATCAATTAAAAGTTGAAGTTAATAAAGACCAAACTATTGATATTGAAAAAACGTTAAGTGGTTTGGAGAATAAGGCTGTTATTTTAGGCGCAGGGCTTGGCGGTTTTAATGGTCAAGAATTTGAGTTTACTCCGTCTGAAGCGTTAACTGTTTTTATTCAACCGTTAGAAGTTTCTTCTACTAATTCAATCTTGTTGAAAGTTGAAAATTCTCATTTAAATACAAAATGTGACTCGTATCATAATTGCGTTGAACTTTTTAATCCTGAAAATATTGCTTTTGATTTGGCAAATAATGTTATTGCTCAAACAAGAGAATTTTCCTATATTTTAATAAACGTTAGGAATTATGATAAGGTATCGTGTTGGATTTGTCCAAGTTTAGTTGATTCTTTTGCAATTTATATGTTATAATATAATCACTTTAAAGGTGGTGTGTTATGAATAAGTTGTTTAAAACTTTATGTTTAATTTTAAGTATTGTTTTAGTTTTTAGTGTTTCTATTTCGTGTTTACGTAGTTTAGATAACGATAATAGTAATAATTCTTCAAACGAAAATTTTAATCAGCAACAAGAACAGCAAGTAGATTTTAGTAATTTAACTTACGTTGCTTTTGGCGATAGTATTACAGCACAACGTAATGGTGTTACATATACTGAGTTTGTTTCACAAGAATTATCTCTTAAAGATTATTTAGTTTGTGGCTATTCTGGTTATACTTTATGTTATCATTATTTATGCCCAAGTCCATTGTGTACTAAAATCGAAGAGTTTAATTATACTTATGACATTATATCTTTAATGGGTGGAGTAAATGATTGGGCTGCATCTTCCCCTTTGGGTACAATAAATGATTTGTCTAATGAAACAGTATATGGGGCTTTAAATATTATAGCAACAACATTAAAAACTAAATATCCTAATTCTTTTGTGTTTTTTATGACACCATATAAACATATAGGTTGGGATAATTTGAATAGTGCTGGTTATAATTTGTATGCTATCGCAAATGCTGTTAAGGAAGTTGCAAACAAGTACAATATACCTGTGTTAGATATGTTTAATTTAGGTCAGTTTGAACTTGAAATGTATAATGAAGATAGTGACGGTTGCCACCCAAGTAAAGATTTTATTCAAAACTACACCGCACCACAAATAGCGCAATTTATAAAAGACAACTATAAAAAATAAACAATAGTTAAGAATAAGTAATAATAAAAGCAAAAGGAAATCAACGAGTAATACTTTAAAAATGAAGTATTTATTTTGTGATTTCCTTTTTTTGTAGGTAAAAAATGATAAGTAATAAAAGTTTAAATATTAAAAATTTAATAGTAAGTATATTGTTAGCCGTTACGTTATGTTTTTTATCTATAATAACGTTACCTATTAGTTATGCTTTTGCAGAAGAGCCAGCAGGATATACGAACGCGTTAGAAGATTTATGTAGAAATTCAAGTTTTAACGAAGAAGATTATCCAGTAGATACAACTAACTATTCTATAACCGTATTAACGATAGCCGAAAGTGAAGATAGCGAGTTATTTATCTATACGTATCAACCAGCGAAGTACAGTAAGGCAACTAGTATAAATATAGCGACTGATTTAACTAAACAAGATGATTTAGTTATTAAGAATTATGATAATTATTTTTTAGAATTTTTAAATAGTAACGGTGTGTTTTATAAATACAAAGTTAAAAATTTAGATATTTCTAAATTAACTAATCATTCTTATGAAATAAGCGCTATATATTGTGCTTATGATAGCAAGATACATAATGAAACTGATAAAATTTCTAATGGTAATACTGTTGATGAAGTTGCGTATAAAGTTGGAGAATTGTTTACGTTTACGAAAAGTTCTAACGGTACAACGTCTTTAAAAATTGAAGACGTTGACGTTATAACTATAACGTCGCAATACGTAGGCTTTTTACGTTATCTTAATGGTGGTGTTCAGTTTGGAAAACACTATAAATATGGTGTTGATTATTATTTTATTGCTTTTTCAACTGATATACCTATTAGTGAATTATTAGAAGCAACTGTGGCTTATAGTTATACAAATGTTACATCTTTTGATTCTCCTGATTATGTAGATTGTTATAATTCATGTAATTGCGGTAAAGATGTTTTACATATAAAAACTGATTCTTGTTCACCTGTTTTTGATAACACAAAAGTTGATTTAACCTTTGGTGAAACTTTTGATTATGATGGAAGCGGTTGGTTTTCAAAAGATTATAGTTTTCCTGTTATTGAAACGTCTACTGCTTTTTTAAATTCTTCGGATTTGGAATACGCGTATGATATTGGTGGTATAACTGTTAATGAAGATTATAAGATAAAAGATGAATCTAAAGAAAAAATCAAAAAATTTGATTGGGTTTTAAGATTTGCTTTATTTGAGATACAAGAAGATGTTAGTACTGGTATGGGTAATATTTCTTCTTACACAAAAACTTGCGTCGGTAAAGTTGCAGTTTTACGTTTAAAATTTAAAGATAATAGTGGTAATATAAGAAATTTAGGTGTTGTTGGAAATAAAACAACTGGTGATTTAATAGCAGATAATTTTCGTGAAGTAACTGTAGAACTTACCGACAGTTTTAAAGTATTGGCTATGCTAATATTAGGAATAGGTTTAATAATTTTATTGCTAAACGTATTACCTATCTTAAAGCCTATTTTTAGCGCAGTATTTAAAGGTTTTGGTTTTATTATCAAATGGGTGTTTAAGATAGCGTTCTTTATATTGCTATTCCCTTGGAACGTTATATTCAAAAAACGAAAGCAAAAGTAGGTAAAAAATGAATAAAGCAAAAAATATAATTTTCGTGCTAATAGGAGTATTAGCATTGTACGTAATAGGATATTTTATATTTACGGCAACAGCCGTATAGGAGTAATTATGAAAAATAAAAAATTTTGGTCGATATTTAGTATAAGTTTAGCAACGTTAACGTTAGGTGGTGTAATTTCGGCTGTATCCATAAAAACGTTAGATACGTCGCATACGTGCGAAGTAGGAACTAATTTAGCGTATTCAAGCACAAGCCATTTTTACACTTGCACAAATGAGTATTGCGCAAATAAGTTCTATGAAGAAGAACACGATTTAGAGTGGGTTATAGATAAAGAAGAAACGTTTGAAGAAAACGGTATTAAGCACGAAATTTGTAAAACGTGTAATTATAAGCGTAACGTAGGCACGGTTATAGACGATATTTATAATTCTAATCATATAAGCGTCAAGGATAATTTAGTACGTTATCAAACGGTAAATTCGTACGTTGACGGTAGTGGTGATATGAGCCCAGAGTTTATAGTTGGAACGTTAAAGTCTAACGAGCATAGCAACGTTAGTTTTACGTCACGTTACGAATTAGTAACTGATAATGGTGACGGAACGTATACGTATTCTAACGTTCTTAACACAAGAATTTATTATACAACTCCAGGCTTTGCATTTTATGATGCAAACGGTAACGTATTTAAAATTATGTTACGTATTTATCCTCAAAACGAGAATAGATATAGTTTAGATATCGCAAGTGACTTAGGACGTTATCGTTTAATAAGTAACGACGTAAACGCTTTATGTGAAGATTTTTTAAGTTGTGGTTACGTAGATATAGACTTTGGTGTATATGAAGTAAACAACTTAGGCAACGTTTATGGTATTAGATTTAAAACTGCTAATAAAGAACTATCGTATTTATCGGACAATTCGGGAACAATTAAAAACGATACTGAGTTTTTTAAGTGTTCTTTATTAGAAAGTACGGACGGTGAAAAAACAACTATAAAAAACGTGTTAGGCTGGTTAGAAACTGACGGTGTTTATGAAAAAGATAGTAGTGGTATTTTGCTCCGTTCTACTCAAATGAGTGGTAAAAAAGACTACGGTAGTTTAGTAACATGTAAAGACGCGTCTAACTGGCTTATTGAAAAAGTTAAGTATTTAACGTGGTTAAATAAGTAAGGAGTAATTATGGTAGTTTATTATACGATACCAGTATATAGTTGTCGTTGCGACGTATGTGGTAAATTTGAGCAAATTTATGGTTATAACAGTAATAAAATTTACAACGGAGCACAAGCAGTACGCAGTTTAGGTTGGAGTTTTGGCAAGGACGGTAAAACAGTTAAATGTGATAACTGTCGTACTAAACGAACTAAACGTATGTAGTTGCTTAAGGAACTACTAAGTAGTATAGCGCTAAACTACTATTCTAAAATAAAGTGGTAATTCGATTTACTACTTGGGTTTGTTATGAAAGATTTTTTTGCAAAAGTAAAAAGCATAATAAAAACTATAGATTATCGGCACTATATTTGCGCTGGTATAACTATAGTTTTTATCTTGCTAAATATATTCGTTTTTCAATATTCTTTTTTAAGAATATGGGAAAGCATAATAGATTTTGGAACTAGTTGCGCGTATTATTTTAGAGAGTTAACTGGTTTACGTTACGACGTTACCGTAACCGTTAACGAACTAAGTAAAATGCCATTTAAACCACCTTTTAATCTTCCTGAAACTTGGGAATTGTTTTGCGTTCGTTGGGATAATTATTGGACGCAGTTTGTAACTGAAGATAATTTTATCAAATATCACGAGTGGCTTAGCAACGTTCTTTACTGGATAAGTCAAATATTAATAATTATAATGCCGTTTATAACGATATTTTTAGTTCTAAAAGCGTTTAAGGAAGAAGAAACGAATAACAACTATAACGTAGATACTAAGCCGTTACAAGTTTATAAAAAGTTTTTAAGTAAAGTTTACGAGCCTATTAAAAAATGGATAGTAGAGTTTATATGTTTTGTAAAAGAAAATAAAGTATATAAAACTATTTGGCTTTGGGTGTGGGCAGTAAACTTTAACGTAGTTGCTATGGTAATAGAATTTATTGCGTTTTATTTGTATTTCGTTGCAAGTTTCGATTTCTTAAACTTATATCGTCAAGTATATAAATTATTGGTTGACCTTAGCGTTGCTATAAACTTTATTCCAAGCGTTGTATGGTTTATTATAGGTTTTATAGTATTTGATAAAATTTGTAAGATTATCGGTTATGCAAGGCTACAGCACCACGAAGCAAAGAATTGTGGGTTTATAAACGAACGTCCTATCGTAATGCTAATATGTGGTACAATGGGTAAGAAGAAAACAACTCTTATAACTGATATAGCTCTTAGTGAAGACGTTATCTTGCGTGACAAGGCTTTTGAGAAGATTTTGCAGTGTGATTTAAAGTTTCCGTATTTTCCATGGATAAACCTTGAACTTGAAATTAAAAAGGCTATGAAAAAACATACGGTATATAGTTTGGCAACTTGCCGTAAGTTTATTAAAGAACGTTACGTTAAGTTTCTAAAGCGTAAAACGATTAAAAACTTATTTGGTTACGATTATGAACGTTGGGGATATTATTACGACGATAAACTAAGCGTTGTTGACGTTTGGGAAGTTATACAAACGTACGCGCAGTTGTATTTTATTTATGTTTTAGAGTGTAGTTTTATAACGTCTAACTACTCTATACGTATAGATACACAAAAAGAAGATTTAGGTAATTTTCCACTTTGGAATAGCGACTTTTTTAAAACGGATAGTCGTTTAATCGACGCTTACAGTAGGCACTCTCATATCCTTGATTTTGACGCGTTCCGTTTAGGTAAAAAGATTATTGAAGATAACAAGTACGCTGATTTTTTAGAGTTTGGCGTATTTAATATGACCGAGATAGGTAAAGAACGTGGTAACGCTTTAGAACTTCAAGAACTTAAAAAGAAGACTGAAGAAGCAAATCAAAAGAACGACCATTTTAACAGTACGTTAAAACTTATACGTCACGGCGCTACGGTTGACAATTATCCGTTTATTAAGATTATAACGGACGAGCAACGTTGCGCGTCTTGGGGCGCTGATGCTAGAGAACTTTGCGATATCGTTAATATTGACGAGTGTAGCGATTTCGATTTAACGTTACCGTGCTTTAATTTACGTGATTTAATAATAGGTTCACTTTTAAATAAGTTTCAAGCAAGTTATTATAACGAACGTTTCTTACGTGGCGATAACACGCTTAAAACGTTTATATACAAGCAAATAGTATCTAAATTAGTTAGTTATCGTTTAGGTATATATAATACTTTTGGTTATTTTAAACTTGATTTAGCCGTAGAAAAAGGCACTCAAGACGGAGCGACTAAAAGTAAAAAGTATTATTTAGATACAAAAAAAATCTATGCTAAGCGTTTTAGCACAGACTGTTACAACGATATATTTACTGAAAAGGCTTTACGCTCTAACGTAGGCTTAGCCGACGTTCCGGAGTATAAAGGCGTAAAGGCAACGTTAGAAGAACTAATGTTACAAAATAGTTACTTCTTCAACGAACTTTTAAAAATTAAAAATAACGAAATAGAGAAAAAGGAGTAGATTATGGAATTTAAAATTAATTTTATATTTGTAGTAATGTTAATTTTTACAATATTAGTTACGGTATATTTTATTATTGAAGTAGTTAAGGGTGTTTTAGGTAATAGAATACATAACAAGTATCACAATGATAAGTTGTATTGTCACGATTGTAAATTAGCGTATACTTCAGACGAATATATTGCAACTCATTATAAATATTGCCCAGAGTGTGGTAAAGAATTGCAATATTTTGAAGATTATAAGGAGTGATTTATGAGTAAATTAAAAAAACGTTATGTTGGTAAAATAGGCTATTGTGATAACGTTGATTTAGGAATTAATAAACCTAAAGGTCATTACGTTTATATACGTAAATATTATAAAAATGGTACTTGTGACGTTAATACAATAACTTCGTTAGAAGATCATAAAGGCAATTTTTTATTATCAAAAATTGATCACGTAAGAAAAGGTAATACCTATAGTATTCCTAAATATGATAGTAATTTTACACGTTGGTCAGGTGTAAATAAAACCCCAATAAAAGGTATACCTATTACAAAAATCAAAAATATAGGAAATAGGAGTTTTAAAAAACGACATAGGTTTTTTATAGGGAAATATTTAAAATAAAAAAAGGTAGAATATGAATTCTACCTTTAAACCCACACTAATAGGTGGGGTGTTGACGTGTGTTAATATATTGCTATTTAACACTTGATATTTTTATTATATGTAATTTTTAAAAAAATGTCAACTAAAATTAAAAAAATAAAAATACGTTGCTCCCAGCGTTAAGGGAAAGGATATTTATATGAAAAAATTTAAGAAAAATTCTGCTAAAAAAAGTAAATCTAAGAAAAAATATAGTTTGTCTGACCGATATAATTATTATTCCGAAATTATGTCTAAAGTCTATAAGAAAGTACGAAAAAAAGACGGTAGTTTAGATTATTCTCTTATGAAAAAACCAAAATTTGAAAAAGCAAGTGGTTTTTGTCAAACAATTGAAAGAGGTAGACCATTAGATTTTGACGAACGTAGTAAGGCGTATCAAAACGGTTGCATTTTAGCAGAAAAGGCAAAGGAAAAGGTTAATTCAATTAAATTTTAAAAAGAGTCGATTGGCTCTTTTTTTTATTCTTTGTCTATTCTTGCCAGTTTATCGGTAAAAACAATATAACCGTCTTTTTGTTGGTAGTGTGTTATGTATTCTATTTTATAAAGACGTTCTTTAAATATGTTATTTAAATCTACGTCTTCTAAAATCGTGTACTGCACAAAATCGCCTACTTTATAGTTTCTATCGTTTAAACGAATTTCAAAAGGTTTTATTCCTTGCAATTTACTATAAGCGTATTCGCGTTGTAATTTTATTACGTGAATAACGCTTACGTCTTTAATTGTTTTAACGTTAGTTTTGTAAAATGAAATCTTTTGTTCCCCGTTTAAAAGGTATCTATCCGTTAAAGGCTCTTTTTCTAAATAACCTACTTTAATACTATCGTCAAAAAAGGTTATTTCTACTTTTTTAAATAGTAGTTTGTTTAGTTTTTCGCTATCGTGTGAAGATACTTTTCTTTTACGTTTATTAAAAGTTATTCCTAACCTATATTTATTAAGCATTGTTTTGTTTTCCCCCTTTATTTTTTAAAAGTTTTTTCTTACGTAAAGATTTTACGTAGTTTTTAAGTTCAGCGCAGTCACCGTGCTTGCACGTAGGTTTAGAACATTTAGTACAAAATTCTACAACTAAATTACTCATAGTTCCCCCTTTTTGATACGAATACTAGTATCAATTTTGTGTTTTATAGTGTACTCTTTTAAAGTAACGTCGTTTTCTATATCGTGAACAGTCCAGTGTTCTTTGAAAGACTGACTAAAACGTATTTCTTCAATACAAGTTGTGTTACAATGTTCGCATAACCAGTATTTATCTATATTACCTTTAAAACGATAATCTCTATCGTCAAGTATCATTTGTTTTTTACATTCTTTACATACCATAATTTTTACTCCTATAATATATTTTGTGGGCTTGGCATAAGGGCTTTGGGCAAGAATTTTAAGGGCGAAATTTTCGCCCTTTTTACATATTTAGTTTAAGTACGTAATGTCTTGTAATACAGTCAGTCCCTATTTGAAATATTAAATGAGTGTTTTTTAGTATTTTAAACGTTTGCTCGTCGGTTAAGCCTTGCAAGTCGCCATCGTCGTTTGGTAAGCCTACTACAAGTAAATTTCCTACTAACGCGCTTTTGTTCTTGTTGTCTATTGCGCTGGTAATGGGAACGTCTTTAAATATGCCGTTGTCGTCGCATATAATATCGTAATAGTTGTTGCCTATTTTACGCGTTACTATATCAATAGTTTTGCAGTTTAGCATTTTGTAAAATACGTTTAAATTGTCTTCTATATCAACCACTTTTGGCGCTTTGCCGTCTTCTACATTTAAATAAATTGCTTTCATTTTAATAACTCCTTGCATTTTTCGTTGATTTTTTCGTAAACTTCTTCGGTTAGGTCTTCTATTTTTTCAAGCGCTTTTATTGTTGTTGTGTCTATAGCATACATTTCTAAAAGTCTAACTAGCGCCCAAATAGCACCTTCTTTTTTTGCTTTACTTATAACCACGCTATCTTTGTCTATTTTAGGTATGAACTTTTCATAAATTTTTTCCCCAACATATCTATGCTTAGTTATTCCTCTTGGTCTTGCGATATTCCAAAAATCAGCAGCAGTTGTCATAACTGCAATAATTTCTTCTATTTGCTTTTCTTTATCTTTCATTTTTATCTTCTTTCTCCAATTTTCGTAAATCAATTTCTTTGCGTAATTCTTTGATTATTTCTTTAATATGTTTGTTACTTCTACTGTATAATATCTTTTTTGAATATGTGTTAAGAATACCTGCAATATCGTATTTATTCATTTTGCAACTCCTTACACTTTTTAACTTCTAAAACTCGTTGTTTATGCTTATCACAATAAGCGTAAGCATGGCTCATACCGATTGCGTGATAACAGTTAGGTTTATAGTATTGCGACCAAACTTTTCGTTGTAAATACGGACAACTTTTGCAATTTTTAACTTTCATTTTCTTGCTCCTTTATAAGTTCGTGACAAGCACGTATCATATTTTCGTTAAAAAACATATCTTTATTTGCTCTTTCAATAAAGTGATTAAGTAATATTTCAAGGCTTTCGGGATAGTCTTTTTTGTTAAAGTGTGCGTTGAGTTTCATATTTATTTGTAAAGTTTGTTTTATACTTTCCTTGCAAGCGTTTATTCCGTATGAGCCGTCAAGCGAAGCGTTTTTAGTTTTTTCTAAATAGTATTTTAGGTCTTTCATTTTAATAACTCCTTAAATTTTATTTTATAGAAGTTGCGCTCAGGCAACTTCTATTTGTTTTTCGTTGGTTTCGGTTTCTTCTT
>JAZQVG010000059.1:0-27603 GCA_045631625.1 Christensenellaceae bacterium | reverse complement strand
CATCTTCGCCTTTCCTATATTCAATGTTTGTGCCGCCTAATTTTTCAATAAGGCTTCTTGCTTCTTCTTCTGAATTGCAAACTTTCAAGGCGGTTTTTCTACCTGTTTTCATAATCGCCCAAGTATCAGATTTGCACCATCTTTCTTCTGGAGTACAACCTTTTAATTCATTATCAGGTAGATTTTCGCTTGCTTTAATATCTGCAATCCTATTTTTTATAAAGTTCTCTATTTCTGCAAGTGCTTTATCTGTAACATCAAACTGATAAACATAAACAGGTGATTGCGGATAAGTTGCATCAATTTTTGCTTTGCTTTTTGAATGATCTTTTAATAAAGCGATAAATTGACAACGTTTTACATTCAACCCGCTTTTTTTCATAAGCCACGCATAAATCATTCCCTGTTTATACCAATCATCAAAGTCTTTATAAATAACTTTCCAAGATGCACAAGTTTTAAAATCTGCAAGGATTTCTTTTTCCATATCGTAATTATCAACTTTGCCCGTAACTGTTAAGCCGTCAACTTTTACTTCAAACTGTTCTTCTTTGAATGCGTTATCTTTCTGTTTTTCAAAGATAGAATGAACAGCTGTTCCCCATACTTGCCAGATACTATCGGATGCATCAACTTCAATTTCGTCCCAATGCCTATCTGTCAAAATAATGTCTGTTGCCGAATGAAGAAGAGTTGTTGCAGAATAACAGCCTTTTTCATTATGGCGGTTTGTACTGATTGCCTGGACTAAAGCATCAGGCAAGTTTTGATTGTTTGTTATTTTCATTTTCTACCCCCTGCGGGGTTGCCCCCGCTTTTTAATTTATACTGTGGATTCTTTTATTCTGCTATATGCTTCATCTAAGATGTCTTTATATTTCGGGTCTGCCATATCAAGTTCTTCAATGCCATCCCCGTTTTCGTCCAAAAGATAAAGCCCTGTAATATCGAACTGGTCCATATACGCACAACACTTAAAATCATCATACGCATATTCGCCTTCATAATAAACGGCATATTTGCCATCAATTTCAACGCATTCTTCACTAGCACTATAGCCGCCCTGTTCATATAAATCGCTCCATTTAATCATAAAGTTTGCCCCCTTTAATTTGTCTTTATGATTATATCTTAACACTATTTTTATATTATGTCAACACTTTTTTATATTATGTTTCCGCCCCTTGCCCCGTGCCACCCTTCGCCGCTTCCCGTTGCAATCCCGCTCCATTCAATAACCCTTTCTGCCTTTTCAAAACAGAAGGGGCATTTCTGATTATTTTTTTCTTTGTCGTATTCCTTGATAGACAAATCAACTTCAAAATCCTGCCCGCATTTTATACATCTGAATTTATAAAACATTTTTTGCTCCTATCGGTTTTCCGTATGTGATTTTCTCTTTTGCGTTTTTATCAATGATTTTCTGATTTTCTTTTTTAAGGCTTGCACAACAGGAAGAACAGCGGCACTCCGAATAATCTTTACAAGTCCATTCGGGGTTTCCAAAGTTTTTGCAATAACTCATTTTTCTTTCTTCGCAGGTGTAACATATTTTTTCTTTTCCATCTCCGATATAAGTTTTATTGTAACGGATCACATTTGCAGGAATTGATGTTGTAGAAGTCTTGACGTTGTACGCCCTGCATTCAATTCCGTTTTCAAAACAGGAAGGACACATTGTAAGTTTGTAGTCATACTCTGCCCCGCAATCCATACATTGATTCCAGTAATAAATTGTCGGTGCCTTACCTGTTACTTTTGACAAAGTTTTCTGTAATACTTCGATTGTCGGAAGTCCGTTTTTTTTCGGAAAATCCTTTTTAATGTAATTTAAGAAATTTGTCTGTTCACTTTCGGTAAGCCATTT
The DNA here is from genome assembly GCA_045631625.1 of Christensenellaceae bacterium. GTDB lineage: Bacteria > Bacillota > Clostridia > Christensenellales > Borkfalkiaceae > UBA1259. The sequence continues at coordinate 25,736 of JAZQVG010000059.1, read as the reverse complement.
TAATTTTTCGCTTATCCATTTTTTCACATCATCATTGAAAAAGCCATAAAACATTTCCAAATCATTTAAAATCATTTTATCCCCCTAGTCCATTAATTTATATATTTCTTTTTGCCATTCAAAATATTTTTTATCTTGCGGTCTGCCCTTCTGTAACCAATCCGCACGATATTGCCAGAAAGCCCCCGTGTCAAATTCTTTTGGAAATCGGTTTTCCATAAGCTTTATAAAATTATCGCAGATTGCATCGGCATCCGTTTCTTTGTCATATTTTGTAATATCAAAAAATTCTGGTGTATATTCTGCATAAGATTTACAGAAAGCAGAAAAAGAAAAAGATGTTTTCCAAGAATCCATATTTGCAACAATCAAATAATTTTTCAATGCCTGCACAATATTTTCGGGGCTGTCCTGTTCTGTAAGATGCAGAATATCCCGCCCTTCCTTGCATTGAAAATTAAACAAACCTTTTGAAATCGGGATTTTATGTTTCGGGTTTGAACTGTTATGTGCTTGCAGAAGGTTGAATATTTCCCCGACAATATAGACATCTTCTTTTTTTGGAATAATCTCTTTCTGAACATAAGAAGGCACGCATTCGCTATCTGTGTGTGTATCTGTTGTTTTAATATTTGGTTTAATATCTGTATTTAAACAATCTCCTGTTTCTGTATCTTCCTTTGTCAAGTTTTTGTATGTTCCATTGTCAAAATTCTGTATGTTGGAAGGTTCAAAAAATGACAATGCAAAGTCCGTTAGTGTATAACTTTTTGTCCTGTCGTAATTGAAAAATTGCCCGCTTAATAACAGATTATCTTCGTTTTCCATTTCCCTTAATAATTGAGCAATACGCCTTTCTTTGATATAAGGGAATAATTCTGCAAAGGCTTCCGCCGTATTATAAGTGTAACATCTGCCTTCGTGCAGGTTTTTTTTATTTGCTTTATTCTTTTTAATCCAGAAGTAAAAGTTTTCAAGCAATACCGCTTTTTCAATTCCGTACTTTTCGGCAATCTCAACATTAAAACTATGATTCATTTTTTTATAACTCCTTTATATCAATTTTTTCAATTTGTGCCTGTCTTAATAAACCGCCACTAACTTTCAAAATTATTTTTCGGTTTTTTTTATTTTTAAAAACTGTTATATAAAAATCCCTATTATTTTCAATAAAATCGGATAAGCTATAATAAACATCTGTTATTAAGTCTACATCTGCCTGTTGCATTTTCACAATTGTTTCTGTTTGAATTGATACTTTGTCTGTCATTCCTTCTAACTCCTTTTGCCGAAAAAAAATGCTTCTTGCAATTCTCTGCCAGGTTATCAGCCTAGACCGCCCAAAGTCGAAAAAGCGAATTCAGAGAATTACAAAAAGCATTCTTAGTTCGACCCTTCTGTAATCGGGTTGATGATTCCCGTTAACTTCATAATATAGCACAATTAAAAAAATGTAAATAAAAAATGCGTATTTTTAAGATTTTTAGTACAGGAAGGTCGATTGTGAAATTTGCCCTATAATGCCCCTAGGATTGAAAATTTAGGGGGTATCTGCATTAAAACGATATATTTCAAGTCATATTGTTTTTGCGTTGATTTTCGTTAATTTTGATTAAATAAAAAAGACCCCTTCCGCTATTTTGTAACAGAAGGGGCAGATGCTTTTGAAAAAGTTTTTTGTCTGGTGTGCCTTGTGTTTCTTCAACGAAGTCATAAAGGCTCTACGACAAGGGTTGATTTTATTATACAGTAATTCCCCGAAAAGTCAAAATAAAAAATTCCCACCCTATCAACGACAAGGCGGGAAAAATATGGAGAAGAAAACGAAAAAAAATCTTAAAAGAATTTATTTAGAAGTTGATTTTATTATACACATAAAAATTAAAAAGTCAAAAAAAATCCGCCTGGAGTATTGCACTCAAAGAACAGGCGGCAAAAAACAAAGTTTTTTATTTTATGTTTTATTTAAGCTAGGGGGCAAAAATAAAACTTATTCCAACATTAATTCAACGGTACTTCCCCATTCTTCCCATTCCTGCACAAGATGTTCATAATAATTGATTATCCGTGCATAGTCCTGTAGCGTTTGCGGGGCTTCAATTTTCTGCCGCATCGGTTTCGGGGGAAGCTTTATCCCGTCATTTTTCGGGGGTGTCCTGCACCCTGTCATTGTTAGCAGAAATAATGATACTAACAATTTCGGCAATTTCTTCATCGGTCTTTGCTCCGTCAATTTTTGCCTTTACAAAAGATTCATCATTTTTAATCTTCAAGATCTCCTGCAAGTGCGTTGCCATATATGACAGGTCTTTCTGTAACCTGTCAACCTTTGCATTTAATGTTCGGTTTTCTTCTTCAAGTGATTTGATTTTCTTTTTACGAAGATACCCGATAACATAAAAAATTGCAATTATCAGAAAGGCGATGCAGATTGTTATTATTTCAACTTTCATTCAACGTCCTTTTTTGTAAACTTGTCTAAAGCTGTATTGACTGAAACATCGCCGAAGATAGCCGCCATTGTTCCCGCCACAATACAGATTTCCGTTATTGTTGCTTCTGTAAAAACCCCAATCCATTTTAGAACGGAGCAGGTAATAACAAAAACGACTGCAAGCATCTTGATGATTAAAGATACATTCTTTGCTTTTACTTCTGCCATAAATCCCCCTTAATAATCAATTCCTTTTATTTTAATTATTCTTGCCGTTGCAGGTTTTCCCTTTTCTACGCATTGAGAAGTTTTCAACGGGTTATATTTTACTTTGCCGTTTTCTACTCCGACCCAATGAGATTTTCCGCAATAATCAAATCGAACTGGTGTCCGTTTTTTCAATCCTAAAAGTGTTTTGATGTTCTTAAACTCAACTGTACTTTCCCGCCCCGTAAGAAATTTTACTGCATCATACCATTTGACCGTACAATCTTTTTCAATAACTTTTGCATTAATCATATCCTGTATAGTTTTGATTGCTTCAAATTCTGAATCAGGCTCTATGCCCAAAACCCATAAAAGAACGAATGCACAGCACCCGAAATCGTAGATAGTTTTGAAATCAATTTTTGACAGTTCACCCGAATAACTCTGCGGGCAGAATTCTTTTTTTGTCTTTGCCATAAGGAAAGCCCCCTTGAAAATATTATAACATATATTTTTTATTTAAGCCCGATTTTTATAAAAATAAACGCAACAAACCCCGAAACGATTGCCGACACTAACGGACTAAGCCATCGTTCTATTCTTTTCGTTGTCTGCGTTTTAATTTCCTTTACATCAGCTTCAAGATTAGAAAGCCTAATTTCCTGTTCCTTTGTCTGCATCTGAACATCAATAAGTGCGTCAATTTTCTTTTCAATCTGCTCCAATCTGAAAACAATTGTTTCTTCATTCAATTTATTTACTCCCCTTTATTTATAATAAACAGAAACACAATTGTAACCATCTGCAAAAGTAAACGTTTTGCCATTATTTGAAATATTCCAACGTGACCTTGTTGCGTCGTTTGCAGGAATTATACATAGATTTCCGTATGTAAAACATTCAACTAAACAATTTAAATTTCCTGCAACCCTTGATTCTGAACGTGAAGTAAATACAACAATGTTTACTTCTGTTGCAGAATCAGGCAAGGTAAAGGTTCCCCCTTCTTGTCTATCAACTAATTTTGTCCATTGAGTTTTCGTATCAACATAATTCTTTGTATAGTTCTTTATTTCCTGTACTTCTGCCGATGGAATGACAATAGGTGCATTAATCGGAGTTGCCTTGATATACAGTTTTTTTGTGTAATAAGCAACAAAACTATATTGTCCTGCATTAGTTAATGATAAATGTACTTTCTGCCCTTTCCTTAAAACTAAAGTATTACCGTTTTGATTTCCATTTGTAGAAGAAGAAATTGCTATTCTTACGTTGTCTATATAAACATCACCCATTCCACCCGAACTTGTACTCGGGTTTTCATTTACAACTAAAACACCATCATAAGCCATTTCAAAAGCCGTTGCGTATGACGTGCCGATTGTAATAGATTGATAATTTCCTAATTTATTATGGTCGTATCTTTCGGGTACTGTATCACTTCCTAAATGCAGATAAAGTTCGGGATAAGTATCTTCGTCAAACGTTGTCCCTGCTTCAAGATAATTTTCATCGGGTATAATTCCGTCATCAAAACTAACCCAAGTTCCTAAAGGTACACCACCACCAGAGCCACCCCCACCCTGTATTGCCTGATAAACTGCATCAGAAGTAACAGGGTTATTGTCTCCACTCTGAACAGTTTGTGAAGGGGTTGCAGATAAAAGGGTTATATTTCCTTCTTCGTCTACGCAGATACTTGCAACATACGTTCCCGTTGTAATATCCAAATCCGTTGCCCCGACTTTTCCTGTAGTCAAGGTTAATTTATCGCCCGTAAAGTTCTTTACATAAACATTATAATTTTTTGCCCCTGTCCCTTCGTCATCAAGATACAAAGTAAAACTGTTTGAACTTGTCGCACCTGTAAACCCGATTGTATCAAAAAATACATCTGACTTTTCCATTTCTGTATCTGTCGGGATTGTATACCACTTCACAGAATCGCAGGCACTTGCTTTATTGCCCGCCCTTTGTATCTGTCTTAAAATTAAATTGAGTTGGTCTGATAAATCATTGATAGGTTTTCCGAATTGAAACTGTAAATCATAAGTTCCCCATTCCCAATGTTCCGTAATACTTAAAATCTGCACCTTTGCAGAATGACCCGAAAAAGCAACTGTGATTATATCGCCAACGTTATAATCTTCTTTGTAAATATACGGACATCTTGCAAGCCCGTTTCCCGATAAACTGATTGTCTGCCCATACTGATTGAGCATTGATAAGGCTTCTGCTTCGTATTCGTCTTCCGTTGTCAAACTTGTCTGACTGTCCCAAGCTTCAAACCTTTCTAAACTTGCGGGGCTTCCGTCTTCCCCTTCGTATATATCCCTTTCTTCGTTCTGACCTTTTCCCCCGATATAAATTGCATTTGCATAACTTTCCGAACTGTCCCCGAACTCACCATTTGCAAGGCTTTCAAAAGAAGTATCAAACTTTACTGTCGTACTTTTATCCGTTGCCCCGTAAACATCAAGGCTTAAATCTGTTCCGTCAAAATCTATCTTCCACCCGATTTCGCTTTGTGTCGCAATCGTTACACATACATCATAAAGGTTAGTAAAACTTTCACTTACTGAATAATCTTTCCCTATGGCATCTGCATCCGCAGGAATTGTATTTATAATCGGTAACTGTCTTTTTACTTCTGCCCCGCTTCCGCACTGGTCTTTAATCAGATTACGCAAACACAATTCGCCCTTTGCGGTCATTTGCCAAAAACCGCCCTGATTAAGATTTTTTATCACCCTTCGCTTTAATAAATATCTTGCATCATAACCTGTTATTGTTCGTATCTGACTTCCTGCACCTTCTTCCCCGATTGAATCCGAAACTTTTAAGATTTCCCCGAATTCATTTGTCGCACCGAAGGAAACAAAAAGACCCCTTCTGAAAACAGAAGCATTTGCGATATTGTAATTAATCGTGATCGTGAACTGTCCCGCCTGGAATAAATTATTTTCAAAACTGCAATCTGCATAATCGTCAATGATTGCAACAAGTGAGAAAGCCCCGTTTTTATATTCATAAACTTTTAAGTTCGGTTTCTGCTTATAACTCATTTCTTCGCCCCCTTATACACCGATATACTTTTTGCGGTATTTCAAGAATAAAACATCTTTTTCGCCACCATTAAAAGTTAAGATGTTAGTTCCCGTTTTTAAGCTTAAAGACATATCAGAAGTTGCGGTCATTTTTCCGATTAAGTTTGTACTTCGTGAATAGATTATTTCCTGAATCTGTCTATTTACAATTAAAACCCCGTTTTGTGAAAGGCATAAGGTTCCACCAATTCCAGAGCAATCAATTTGTGATAACAAATCCATATAATAAGTATAGCAGGTTGTTTCTGCCAATATCCACCATAAAGATTGCTTTTTGTCATAAAGAATATCAACTAAAACACCCGATATGCCTGTAACCTGTTCAAAGTTCAATCCGTCCATTGAAGAATAACAATCACTATCAGAAATAAATAAAAACTTCTGATAATAGTCCGACCATTCAACTTTTTTAAACTGTGCAGGTGCAATCTGTTCTATATCATTCAAATAATATTTTGTATCGGTAATTACAATTTTATTGTTTTCTGTGATACATAAATCAAGTACACTTTCGCCATTATAAGATTGTGTCCAATTTTCTAAATCTGAACTTTCGTACATTCCATTTGCAGTAAATATGTAAACCTTATCCCCAAAAACTCTAAAGCCAAGCGGATACCCAATTATAGAAGTTATAATCGGACTTGAAATTCTGTAATTCTCAATTTTGAAAATAATAACAGTCGGGTCAACATCAATCAATCTTTGGGCAACAATTAAATTATCGTGCATTCCTGCAACAGTAGATTGTAAATCTTGCAGAAAATTTATATCCTTAAAATTACTTGCTTCATACAAATAATTATTAGGGTGTAACAATGCTGTATCAATAAAATAATAAACATCTTCATATTTCCAACCAAAATGCAATTCTTCATTATTTATAATTTCATATTCATTTAGGTTGTCTGTATATCCCCAAATAGAAAATAAATCCCCTAAAGACCCATTCACTAAAAGATATAATCTATCATTAAATGTGCATAAAGGATAAACATATCCGCCTTCATACTGTAACCCGTTCAAGTTCTGGAAATTTTTATTGATTAATCTTCCGCTCTGTCCTTCCACATAGCCGACTAAATCATTCTTAAAAGGCACAGCCCTTGTTAAATATCCATTAAAAATGTTGTCTGTAACTTCTACATTATTTTTGAAGATTGCGTTTGCCCCCTGTACGCCATAATTTGTTTGTGCGACAACGTATTCCCCAAACTGTAAAAGATAATTAAATCTATATGGGGCATCTTCGTGCTTGATAACAGAAACTGCACTTAAATCGTCTGAATCAAAATACATATTATTATTATCGATTGCATAATATCCTAAATCTTCAACGTACATAAAATCTTTCATTGTTGAAGGTGTCCAGGTAACCCCGTCATTTGAGATTTCCCAAGTTTCCGAAACTGCAACACGCACAACCCAATCACCCACATCTTTATATATGTAAAGGTTTTCTGCCCAAGTTTCCAAATCAGAAGAAGAATAAATTTTATTTAATGACGGGCAATATATATAATATTCCCCTGTACTTTCGCAATAAGTAACGGGCTCCAAATATAAAAATCTTCCGACTTTATCAGGCGTTACACTTTCTTTTATAATTCCATTAGAATCCATATAAGCAAGTAAATATGAATAAGTTGCAGAAGATTGTGTAATAAAAAACAATAAATCATTTGTACTTGCAATATCAAAATATGCCATTCTTGTTGCATAATTACTTTTATACAAATCAGTTGCAAATATTGTTTTCTTTCCTGCAAGGGTAGAAATATCAATCTTTCTGTTTGTTCCTATCCCCTGTAATTCAATCTCTTTGTTTTCGTTTATATTTTTTACATCAAGGCTTGCAGAATATCCGATATATTCAAGGTTTACCCCCGTTTCAACGTCCCCGTCATATTCAATCTGATTTCTCATATTGCCCATAAACTTAACTGTTGTTTCTTCTACATCTTCCCAATATGGATCGGGACAAGTCCAACTTAAAGAAGCTTTTGGAGTTCCCACCATATCGCTATTATGAGTTTCAAAAATCGGATTGTTCGCAACCGCCTTTATTCTTTTTTCAATAAAATCATTTTTATAAATTAAATACCCTTCGCCCGCTTTTGGATTTAATGCAGAGATTAATTCCCTTCTTAATCTGTATCGTGTTTCAAGGTTGTTTCCGTCATAAATTGCAAGAGTTACCGCAATCGTTCTATCTTCATACAAAGCATCAATAAAAACGCTTCCGTCCTGGAATGGCACTTTCTGTGTCTGTACGTTCAAATCAATACCGCTGAAACCTTCCCATTCTGTAATGCCATAAGGGGCAGAAGTCAAATCTAATCTTTCACCCTTTGAATTTTCCCATATTAATTTCTGCATTTTTATTTCTCCTTTTAGATTACACCATTGATTGCCATCTGTCTGTTATACTGTTTCAACTGCGACATCATAGCAAAAGCGGTTGTATCCTGTGTATTGTTGAAAGTAACATTAAAGTTATTTGTACTTCCACTTATTCCAGAAGCGAGAGCCTTATTTGTTGCCCTGTTATTCATTACCTTTTCACCGCCACCGAAACGCACAAGTTCTGGTCCCGCTTCACCGACTAAATGCAAGCCCCTTCTTGCGTTATTCGTTCCCGTTGCATATCCCCCAAAAACACCGCCAAGAATTGAATCAATGCTTGATACCTTTCTTGTCGCTTCTTCAAACATATAAGACATATCTCTGCGGATTTCGTGTAAATCTGTATCGGTAAATCCTTCCGTTATTCCCGCACTTATTCGCTTTCCGATTTCTTCAATTTCGGCTTTCATTGTATCAGTATATACAACCATTTGAATCATCATTTTTCTAAGCCAATCTTTTATATTTCCTAAGAAGTCACCCTGTGTAATTCCTTCCGTCAATCCATTTATAAAGGTTGTACCAATATCGCCCGTAACGTCTTTTATTGTTTCCTTAAATGATTTCATATTCTTTGCAAAGTTAGAAACAATAAATCCCATTTCTTCTTCAATCTTTCCGAATATTCCGTCAAGTTTATTTTCAAGTCCTTCTGCTACTCTTGCAACATCATCATAAATATCAGATATTGTCTTTGTAACTTCTTCTAAATCTTCCCCGCCCATTAAAGCAGATACTAATTTTGCCCCGACTTCTGACAGTCTTTCTGTAAACGATTCTGTATAAACTGCCATTTTCAAAACAGTTTCCCGTATCATTCCCTTCATATCATTAAAGAAACTTTCTTTCCCGCTTCCGTCTGAAAAACTCTTAAACATTGCTTCGCCGATATTTTTGCCGAAACTCTGGAAAGTTTCATAAACATCTGCTTCAAGTTCCTGCAACCCTATCTTCTGTTCTTCCTTTATCATTTCAAGATAGGTTGAATATTTTTTGAACTGATATTCCGCAGAATCTGCAATCAGGACTGTTGCCCCGTAAAAATCTTTATATGAATTAATTACATTTCGGTTTTCTTTTACACTATTTTTTAATGTATCAGAAACATTCTTTAATGCTTCATTAAGGGTCTTTTCTGCTTCTGCAATAAGCTGTAAAGTTTCTTTATACTCATAATATTTTTCGGCAACTTCACCCAAAGCACCAGACATACCCGATAACATTTTGATTGCCTGTTCGGGTTTATCAAGAACGGCTCCGTATGTATCTTCTAAGGCTTTCTGTTTTATTCTTAAATCATCAAGCCTATCGCCCATTTCCTGTAAACCTAAAGTTATAGTCCCCGATTTACTAAATCTTGTTTCCTGTATTGAGTTAAGGCTTTCCTTGAACTTTTCAATGGCTGTACCTGCATCATAAGTTGTTTCCGCAACAACTGACATTTTGTTAGCAACGGCAGACAAAGCACCCGCAGAAACTAAAGCGGCGGCGGCTCCTGCGGCGGCAATTCCTGCCTGTGCAAAATTACCCGTTGCCAAGTTTACGGCTATCTGTGCGGTCAACTGTTCTGCAAGAGCTTCAAGAATATTTGCAATCGCAGAAACACCCGCAGAAGCATAATCGTCAAAACTTGCCTGTCCTTCTACAAGTGAACTTCCAATCTTTTTGAATACATCTGTAAAGGCAGATTTTAATTGTGTCTTTGCTACCTTTGCAAGTTCTTCCCCCTTATCAACCATATTATCTAATTTTTTAACGGCAGGTGGAAGTTCTTTTCCCATATCCTGTATTATTTTTAATTGCTCTTTATAGAATTGATTGTTTTCTGTAATAAGTCCGTTTGCTTCGGACATTGTATTTATAAGGGCATCTTGATAGAACTTATATTTTTCTTCAAGACTTACTGTTTCGCCTTTTATTCTTGCGTTCTGTTCCCATATAATATTCTGTTTTGCGATCTTGTCATTATATGCTTCAATCAAATCAGAAGCCTTTTGATTTTTTTCATTCCATCTGTCAATTCGTGCCTGTTCTTTTGCGTTGGCATCTGCTTCTGCCTGTGCGGTTTCTTTCGCCTGTTGTTCCTGTTGCCGTCTGATTTCTAAATTATTTTTTAAGATTTTATTTGTCTGTCTTAAATCTGAAATTTCAGTTCTGTTATATTTTAACAAATCTGCATATTCATCATTAAATTTTGCCATAGCGTAAAAATTGTCTTTGACATATTCAACAGATTTTCCATATTCTTTTGCAAGTGCTTCTGCCGCTTCATCCCAACGCTTGATTAAATTTTCATTATAATCAATAACAGTCTGTAAATCTTCTCCCGATGCTTCGGCTCCCTTTTCAACATTTTTTACCGCTTCATCATAAGCCTGTTTTGCCTTTCTTGCGTCTGCCCAACCTTGAATTAATTGTGCAAAATAATTTCGCATAGGGGATAAAGCTTCTTCAAATCCTTTACCTAAACTTTCTTTATAATCGCCCCACGCATTTTTTAATTGCTTTGTAGAATCAATGGACTTCTTTGCCATTCCGTCATATTTACTTGCGAGAATATCAACGGCTTTACCGCTTTTTAATTCTTCTTCTGTAAGTCCTTTTAATTCTGCATTCTGTTGTGCAAGCCTTCCTGCACTTCCGTTCAAAGTCTGATTTAATTGAGTTACCGCAGTATCAAGAGAGATTGTCCCTGTGCTTGCCATATCAACGGCGGTCTGCATTATCTTCATCGCATCGGCTTCACTTCTTCCCGATGCAATTAATTTTGTCATCATCGGGATAAGTTCTTCATCGCCATAGTTTGAAGTTTTCTGAATTGCAGAAGCATAATCTAATAATACTTTTGTACTTTCGCTTGTTACGGCATTTGAATTGTTTACCGCCTGTCTTAATTGTTCTTCTGCTATATGCTGTTTTTTATAAGCTTCCGTACATTCCCCGACAACTTTTGCGACTGCCTGGAATGCCTTTTTTGCAGTTCCTAAAGCAATACCAACCGCACCAAGTGTTACACCGACACTTCCCAATGTGCCGATTAAACCTTTTCCGCTTCCAAGATTTTTTATTGTATCACCGATTGTGTTAGTAAATGATTTTGTCGATTTTAATGCAGTATCTACACCCTTTTTGAAACCGCTTGCATCTGCGGTAATTTTCGCATTAATTGAATAATCGTTTGCCATAAGAACTCCATTATCCTAATAAACCACTTAATGAATTAGGGTCTATCGGTTTATCTCTACCTGCAACAAGTCCGTCATCTTCTTCATCATCATCGGGTGCCTTTCCGTTTATGACATAAGAAGCAACGTACACGGCAAGATTTTTCGCACGCACTTTTTCTATTTCGTCTTTCTGGTGTATTAAAGCAATTATTTTTCTAGGTGTGGATTTCCAGAAATAAGATTCCTTTAAGCCTATCTCAAAACTTCGTGTCAAGAGATAAGCCCACGGGAAATCTTCAACGCTTCCACTTCCTATTTTGCCCCGTCTTTCTGTTCGCCTTCTTCAATCGGCAGACTTCCGAAAAATGCCTTAAAGAATCTTTCCTGTATATACGGAATATCTTTTACAGTATATTCATCAAGATATGTTTCTTCTTCAAGACCCGATTTATCGACAATACCAAACCACAATAAACTTTGTATCGTAGAATATGGCATTGTGTCTAAATCATCAAACAGCTTGTCAACGTTTTTAAGACTTCCGAATTTCTGTTCAATTTTCGCCCACGCAGAAAAAGAGAATTTTATTTCCCTTTCCTTGCCCTTTAACTTTAATGTAACTTTGTCCTGTTTTACATCAAATAATTCATTACTCATTTTTTTTGCTCCCTATAAAAAAAATACTCTCCGATTATGAGTATAACACAATCGGAGAGTTTTGACAAAAAACCTTTTTTATTAAAGGCTTGTGTCTGACATCGGAGTACAACCAACCCCGAAACAGTCTTTCAATCCGCTTGTGATTGTAATTGCATCAGGTGTGCTTTCGCCTGCATCTGGTGTGAATGTAATTGTCGGACTTGCAGAAGGTGTGTCATCAACAACGAATGTACCCTGAACAAGGCTTCCGCTTGCGGTGATAATAACTGTCTGTCCGTTGATTACAGAAGAAGGGGCAAATACGAAACTTCCGCCCGAATCCTTTGCACCTGTAATTACAACATCACCACCAGAAAGTGCGGCTGTTGCTGTCAATTCGCTTGAATCAACTGTAACAGAAACAACAGGGGCATTAAACCAATTTGCTTTAACTGTTGCATTAACAGTCGGGTCATCTGTACGGATATGAGTACAAATTGTGCCTGCTTCCTGTCCTGCGGGTACATACTGTGTCTGAACGAACTGTGCAGTTACAGAAATATGACCGAAGTTCAAAGTATCTGTTTTTGTTTCGCCGCCTGTTTCTGGAACGGAGAACTTGCCTTTTGCATACCAGAAATACTGATAGCGGTTGTTTCCGTTTCCGTCTTTACCTGCAAGCCATACACGGAATCCAAGAGCATAATCGCTTGACTGATCAAGTGGAGTTTCAACAACAATTCCGTTTGATTTTGTCTGACCGAGTAAAGCGGCAAGAACATCAACATCAACATCAATCATCTCAAGATTTAATTCTGTGTTTCCACGGTTAGAAGCAGAGAAGAACGGTCCATTGTCCGCAAAGTCAACTGCTACATCTGAATTAGGGTTTACAGTTGCGTTAACTGCACCCTTTAATGGAATTACTGAATCATAAGTAATTCCGTTTGCATCATCGGAAAGAACTTTTGCAATGACTACATTGTCCAATCCGATTTTTGGTGCTTCATTTGCCATAGTTATAATCTCCTTATAATTTATAACGTTATATTTTATACGGAGTAAAACTCACGTCTAAAATCCATAATTCTATGCTTAACGTTTTCTGAAACGTCTGCAACTTCCTGATTATTAGTACACGCCCAAAAATCATTTCTGAATATCTGGTGTATACAATCTGCAATAACTTCGACCTTTTTATAATTCTTTAAGGTCTTTGAAAATATATGAATTCTCACCTGTGCCGATGTACCTTCGGGCAGATTATCCGAAAAGGCAACATCAAAAGAATTCATATCTTCAAAAATTACCAAAGGGAAAGTATTTACTTCTTCGGGGTATGCACTCATAACTTTATTTTCACCGATTAAATCTGTAAGAGCTTGATTTGATAATAAAGTCATATAATATTTTTTTAAGTTCATTTCCCGAATATCTCCCTAAAATATCCCGCAATCCACGATTGCAGTTTTATAATCGAAAATGACAACCACGGGCGGGGTTTCATTTTGCTTGTTCCGTATTCAAGATAAACAGAATACCCCTTTAAGATGCTTCCTGCATATCCTTCGGCACTTCCTTTTTTTATCTCTACGGAATGCGTTACACTCTGCATTAAAGTTCCCGTATCGGGTGCAGGCGGGTTTCCTTCCTGTGAAGGGTGATGCCCTTTTGACCCGTATGTCTTTGATGTATCAATCGCCGTGTTCCGCATTTCCTGTTTTGCCGTCTGTTCAATCTTTGCCGCCGTCATCGTTACAAATTGCCGTGTGTCTGCATCTGCATTTTTATCCGCTTTCTGTAAGGCTTTTGTAAATCGTGCAACGTCCTTTTCAAAACTCATTCCCCTTCCCCGTTTTCTTCTTCGCTTTCTTCTTCAAAAACTTCATTTTCAATCGGTATTAATAAACATTCTCCGTGTTTACTCCAGGCATTCACGGGCATTATATTAAACCATTCTTCCGTGCCGATAAAACAACAAACAACTTTCGCACGATTGCCCGCTTTTATATTTTCGTGATAGCCGTTATATAAAAATAACCTTACATTTCCACGAACAGAAGAAAGCCCGTAAACTTTCAATTCATCTTCCGTCAATGCGTGCGGTTGCACATCTCCTTCAATCGTTTCAATTAAAGTATATTCGTTGATTGTATCGCCATCTTCGTCAATCTCCGTAACTTCCTTATAAATTGAAACTGTTGAATTATTAAACCTTACCATTACGCAAGACCCACCCATCTATATTTATCTATCAGTTTTCTACAACTTGCAGAAAGGCTTGTTGTACTTGCATCATCTGTGTAAGTTTCTGATATATGACCTTCCGAATGTGCTTTAATTCCAACCGCACCCGACTTTTCTGCGTTGTATTTATAAACAACTTCATCAAGACAAGCCGAATAAATATCAGAAGGTAAACTGTCGGGATTGCCTTCAACATATCCTGTATCACCTGGAAGATAATAACCCGCAATATAAGATACTACGATAACCCAAGCACCCGAAACAACATCGTGCGTGAAACCCCTTGTATAGTAATTTCCACACCAACCAAGACCACGATATAAGCGACCCCAAAATTGATACTCTGGAAAAAGCTTATAATCATCAATCGCATTCCCGTCAATCGTAACACTAGAAACCGATTGAAGCGGGAAGTGATTTAATTGCAGAAGTTGGCGGTTGTTTACTGCCTGTATTTCGTCCGTGTAAGTATTCCTTGACAACGAATAACCTATATAGCTTTCGATTTTTGCAGAAGTATTCTTAATCATTAAATTAAGTTTATCGTCCTGCGTTGTATCGTCTGCGGGTATTCCTAAGAGAGTTTTTACATCTGATAAAGTACAAAACATCATATCAAACCGCCTTCCTTTTTTAGTCTGCCTGTGGGTCTACGGCAAAATCACCGAGTACACCGATTGCAGAAGTTGAATCATCAACAAGCAGATAACCTTTTGCACCTGTAATGTCAATGTTGTTTACTCCGTCTGCAAGTGTAGCGTAATCTTCAAAAGTTCCGCTTGAAGTATCGCAAGTCTGCAAAGTTCCTGCACCGTCTGCAAGAATTACAATACTTGCCGCACTTCCTTTTGAAAAAGCAGTTGTCGCATCTGCAACAATTTCAATCTGTTCTAATATTTTTGATCTAGTCATAGCTTTAATCTCCTTTAAGATTTACAGGCGGGGAACTTCCCACGCCCGTTTATAAATTATGATTCTGTAAGTGTTGCCTTTACGAATGCTTTAGGCTGTCTGCAAGCAAAATCACATTCTGTGATTAAGCGGATAAGTGTAAGGTCATTGTCGAATGCACTTACTGTCTGTCCACCACTTGAGAATGTGCCTTCTCTTGAGATTTCAATAGAAATATCTCTTGAGATACCAAACATCATTTCTGCAAAGTCACCAATCCAAAAGTCTGCGGTTGCAGGTGTTCCTGCTGTGTAACCTACTGTGCTTGAAGAATGGAAATCAAATCCACGAAGTTTGCCTGTTCTTGCCATTTCATCAGACCAAGCGAATGGACCACTTGAGAATGCCTTATTGCGAATCCAAGATTCTCCAATAGGGTTGAATAACCAATGTACGTTTTCAAGGCGTACATTTTCTTTCTGTAAAAGTGCAACCATATCATTTGGAGTTGTTAAAGAAAGAGCAGTTGCCGAAGAAGTCTGAATGTCTGGATTGTTTGCCAATCCTAAAGGCTGATAAAGGCTTCCTGTTCCGTTAAGCATAGCATCATCAAGAGCAATTCTTGCTTTACGCATCAAATCTTCTGCAACCCAACCTTCGATGTTTACACCGCTTGAATTGATGAGAGTATTTGAAACGGCAGTTAAAGCCTTAAGCTTCTTTGCACGCATATTTACTTCACCGAATGCAGGCTGTGTTTCTCCACCCTGTGCAGATTCACCAACCCAAGCAACACTTGAAGTTGTATCCATTCTAGGAATAGACAAGTTTCCGTGAACAAGTGGAACACGGCGGATGTTGAGTTTGTCAATCAAAGTTGTTGCAACAAGAGCATCAATGTATTCACCAGAGAAAGCAAGTGGAACTGTAAATCCACCATCAGAAGGTGTTGTTGCATTTAATGCTTTTTTCTGTTCAAGAACTTTGTGAAGTCTTTTTGAATAAGGGAAATCTTTTTTAGCCTGTGCTAAGATTTCGTCATTTGATACCTGTGCAACGTTTGATTTTCCGCTTGCACCCATAGCAGAAGTTGCAGAAGCAATCATCTGATTTACAATTGTAACAGGTGTTTCCTTTGACATTCCGTTATCGCCTGATACTGCATCTTTGAATGCTTCAAGGTATTTAACGTTGTCTGCCTTGTCCTTTTCTGCCTTTTCGTTGATTTCTGATACGGCTTTCTGTACTGCTTCATTAAGCTGTGCTTCTGAAACGCCTGCACCTAAATCCTTTGTGATTTCTGCCTTTGCGGCTTCAATCTGTTTCTGTGAACGTTCATCAATGATACGTTCAAGTTCTTTCATTTCCATAATGAAGTTCTCCTATAATTAATTTACGGTACTTCCGTTTTATGAATAGCGGTATTTCCGCCTAATTCCAAAATTAAACCGCCCCGCAAATACAAGGCGGCTTTCTGTTAGTCTTTTACAAACTGTCCGACAATCTCAACGATTGCAGTTGCACCAATACCGATTGAAGCATTGATTGCAGTTGCATAAGCAGGATTGAAGAATGTAACGAATGCAACGGCGATTGTAGACAATCCACCGATTACACCAACGACTAAATTGTAAACTTTCTTTGACATTTTTATCTCCTTAAAAGTTTAATTTATTTTATTTATACCACAAGAAAAACTACTTGTCAAAAATCCTAAAAAAAACCCCTAAAGGTTTTTATAAAAAAAACCCCGACTTTTTACATCGGGGGAAAACCGCAGTTTTTTAGGAGCAAAAAATCAAAGACTTTCCAAGTCTATTTTCTCATCTTCAATTTCTATTTCTTCGCCCCCTGTGTCATCGTCAATTTCAAGTTCATCTTCCACTTCGTCAAGTTCTGAAAGTAAACTATTCAAAGTGCCTGCAATCTGTTTTAATGTATCACGACATTTTTCTATATCGTCCCCACAGGCTTTTATTTTATCAAGGGTCTGTCTTGTTTCGGCAGAAATACGCCTTCCCGATTTTTCAATCGTCAAGAAGTCTTTTGCAAATTCATCACCGAAACTTTTAACGGCTTCTGCGATTGCGTCCTGATTTGCAGGTACGGCAACCGCACTAAACTCCAGAAGTTCCCATTTTGTAATATCAAACCCTGTCTGTGTTTCTTCATACTCAAGCGGAATAAAACCAACAGATACGGCATTCAACATTCCTGTTTTATAACAATGATAACAGAAATCAGTTAATTTTGCTTTTTCACTTGCTTGTTCTGGGTTAGTTGATAATTCTTCTACTGTCGGGAAATATACAATAGCTTTTACTCTGTCGTTTTCAATCCAAATATCTTCCGTCTTTCCAAGTGGAAAATCACGACTATTATGGAAACCAAGAAACACTTTGTTTTTAAGATAATTTGTAAGAACACAACCGCTTGCCCTTAAAATATCGCCATCACGATCCACAACTTCTTTTGATATTGTGAATAAAACCCGTCTATCGCCCATATCTTTAATTTCAATAGGCAACTCTTTTTTGCTGATTATTCCTTTCTCAAGTTTCATTTTTAATCTCCTATTCTTGTTGTAAATGCTTTTTCTATAGTCCAATGCAGGCTTTTAATTCGCCTTTGAATTGTTTTATAATTTAGTCCAAGTTCACAACACCATTGTTTAAGATTTTGGGTTTTACCTTTATATGTTATATAACGGCAAAAATTCCGATTGTTTGCCTGTACCTTTCTATCAACCCATCTGCAATTTTCGGGGCTATAGCCTTTATTATTGTCTATGCGGTCAATAGTTAAGCCTTCTTTATATCCATTCTGCAAAGCCCATTTTTCAAAAGTTCTCCACCCTTTTGAATAAATGCCATAATGGGTATAAACCTTTTCTGTATTTAACCATTCTTCACAAACAGTTATTCCCCGTTCTCCATAGTGTTTATAACTTTTTGTATTTGGGTTATAACACCTTGCCAACATAGAATGATAAACTAAATTCAATCTTTGTTGTTTAATCATTTTCAAATCTCCTTTAATTTGAATATCCTTAAAAATAAATTGTGGCAGGCGATAAGGATTTCGCTTTTCGGGAGCTACCCTATCCACAATTCCATTATACATTACTTACTACGATGTTTCAAATTATCCACTACGAAACAAAGGGACTAATCGTGCATCTGCAATTTGCGACCTGTCCGACAGGTGCAGAAGCATCTCCAGGGTATTCCATAAACGCCCCTTCGGTGTTATCGTCCGCAGGCACTTCAAACTTTTCTTCAACAGGTATTACAGTTCCGTCCATAATTAAATGTGCATCTCTTGTTCTGTCATCCTGTACAGAAATCCATTCTTTCTGTGTTATTCCTTCCGCCTTATAAAGTTCGTTACTTCCTGCATTCATTGTAGTACAACTTTCCGTCCTTGCGATTAATGAAGCACGATATTTTTTATCGTCCTTGAACATTTCGTCTGCGGCATCAATCAAAACCTTTGCCCGTTCTTTCGGGTTATCGCCTTCGTAAATTGCTTCTGATAAAACTTTACGCAGTTTCTTTTTTGTTGTTCTGTTCATATCCTTGCAAAGTTCCAATCCGTAGTTATCAATCCACGCATTAAAAATCCGCCTTACTCTTTCATCAATTTCCTTTGCACCTTTTTTATTCAACAGTTGCATTCCGTGTTCTGCACCTGTATTCAAGCCGTTCAAAAATGCCCCTGCAAGATTGTTTAATAACGCTTTGTCCATCTGATTGTTATAAAGGTTTTCTATTGCCGTGCCGACATCTTTATTTTCGTTGCAGGCTTTTGTTATAACTTCATCAACAAGTTCATTTTGTTTTGTAAATGCTTTCTGCATTGACTTAATAAAAGGTGCTTCAATACTTGTTGCCCTTGCATCAAAGACTTTCCATATCTTCTCACGTCTTTCTTTATCTGCATCTGATTTCAAAACCCTGTATTTCTTTTCATAAGCAATTTGAAGTGTCTTGAATTCTTCTTCCGTCATTTCGCTTTCAATTTCTAAATCTTTCGGAAGTTCAATTTCCTGCGGGGTTTCCGTTACATCAACATTTTCTTCTTCGGGCAATTCAATCGGCTCTGAATTAAAGGGAACTTCAACCTGTCCGAAGCCCCGTAAATAAACATCACCGCCTTTTTCGTCTTTCTCATATCCCATAGCTTCACGCCAATCATTGACAGTAAGAACGCCCCTTGAAAGCCCGTCATTTGCAATCTGTAATTTCTGTGATATATCTTCTTCGATTGTGTTTTCGTGATGTAAAACAAACCTTCTTTCTTTATCAAAATCTTCATAAAGTAATTGTGAATTAATAACCCTTTCAAACATTCGCAGATAGTCCGACAATACGTTTTTATTCAAAAGGTAGAATGCAGAATCTATTGTGCTTCTGTTTGAGTTTTCCAGAATACCCATTATTTCGGGTGGAATGTGAAATTGCTGTAAAGCCGCATCACGCAGAAACTTTCGGCTTTCAACAAAATCCATTTCCGTTGGTGACTGTGATATTTTTTCAAACTTCGCATTATCTCCCGTCAAAACCATCGGCTCTTTTGCGTGATTTACTCCCGCCATTTTCTGCAACCAAGTCTGTTTAATCTGATCTGCACTTTCTTTGTTTCCGCCTGGAGCATAGATTATCGCAGAAGGTGTTGCATCATTAAAGAAAAGATTTTTAGAATATTTACTTGCATATTCGTCCGATTGTATTTCATCGCCTATTGCTTCACTTGTTCCCCTACCCCTTCCGTAAGGGTCATTCAAATCAATATCTTTAAAACTGATAACATCTTCAACAGGCACAATGATAGAATTACCGCCCGCAGTTCCGAAAGGGTAAATCTCCCAATACTTCTGATTAATTGTCGGAGTAGAAACAACCCAAGAAGGCGATACAGGTTGCAAGCCTATAATCTTTTTCCCGTCACGGATTTTCAAAAGGTAAGCTTCACCAACCAAAGTATAACAGGCAAAGACAAAATAACGGATTGTCCACCCTGTCAATTCCCTATCCGCAGGGCAAGGATTTTCAAGTAAATCATAGATTTCGTGATTTTCGATTATCTGTGCTTTGTTTTTGTTTTTTCTGTAATCGCCTTTGTTGTAAAGATAAAGTTCTGTACTTGCACATTTATTTGCAATTACCCGCACACCATCAAGGCGGGGGTTAGTATGATATAAAGACAGTAAATCACGGCTTGCCATTGAAGGAGCCTGCGACCAAGTCTTTTTAATCATCTTCTTGATACTTTCAATCGGATTCATAAAGGTACTTCCTTTCAGTTTAATTTTAATTTCATAATAAAACAAAAAAAGGAAGTTGTCAAAAATCCTATAAGTTTATTTCTTTCATTTTCTGCATTTCTTCTTTTATCCTGTCTATGATTGCAGGGTCTTTTTGATAGTAAGTCCATAACCAATGAATCATTTTGTGAGTAAGATTATTACAACACAAAAACCAATCTTCCCGCAGATTTTCATATTCTGATTCATCAAGGTTCCTATGGTGAAGTTGCCAAGTGCAATAAAGTTTCTTCTGCGTAATTGCATCCACCTTTCCACACTTATCTTTCATTTCTTGCTTAAAGATTTTCCACCGCTTACTTTGACGGAAATTGCGTTTTGATTTCTGCCTGTCGTTCATTTTGTCACCGTTCTTTTCGGCTCTGTCTTTGCAATACTGTTTTTGATTGTTCCGACTGCATCAGGCACAAAGCACATTCCGACATATTCATTCTTGTAAATAAAGCCACCTGGAACTTTCGTTATCTCGTAATTAGTAACTTCGTCATAAACGGAATCACCCCCGATTTTTAATTCGTTCAAGTAGTCCTGTAAACTTTCGTTTGCCTTTCTAATCTGCTTCATTTTATCCCCCTTTAATAAAGCATAGGTCTATTTATTTTCGGCTCGTAGAAAAGCATTAAAACAGAATCTGCCCTGTCGGGTGATTTTCCCCCGTTTCTGCTTTTATACGCATCTTTACTTTCAACACATCTTCTTGCTTTATGATCGTAACTATATCGCCTGTCCGTCAATTCGTGGAACAGTTTATCATCATTCATCAAGCCGACTTCTTCAATCGGGAAAGTACACCACATTTCCGAAGGTAAATCCCCGAACTTGTCTGCATCCTGCGGTTTGCTTCCGAAGTTGATGCCGATAACTTCACGATAACCCCTTCCGAGAAGAATGTCTACAACGCCGCCGCCAACCCCTGTTTCATCAACCTTGATTTTCATATTATGATTTCGCCCCGCAATAACTTCTATTTTGTCGCACAATTCCACCAGTGAAATATCTTTGTATTCTTTCAAGTCAATCATCTTTAAGCCTTTACGCATTGAGATAATTGAACTATCGCTCCCGTATCTTGCAACGTCAACGGCAATCTGATAATCGCCTTCGTTTGACACTTGCCTTTCCATAGCTTCACGCACGGCAATTCTTGACATTACGGAATTGTCTGCCTGCGATAAATATTCCCCGTTCCAGATATGCTCCGCCAATGAAGGATTATACTTAAAATCTGCTTCCATTTCGTCTTGCAGTCTTTTTGTAAACCACGGGTTATCGCACCAATTACATTTGACTACAACAGCACCCTTTCTTGTTTTCAAAATATTAATCGGGTCTTCTTCTGTATTAGGATTGTAACAGGCATATATTTCGGAATTATCTGCACGGATTGTCGGCAAAAGCATCTGCAAACTTTCGGCAGAAATCGTCTGTGCTTCTTCAAGCCATACCCTTGTAAAGCCTTCAAGTGATTTTATCGCATTACCTGCACGCAAATCTTTCAAGCCACGAAAAATTATACGGCTTCCGTTTTCGTGTTCAAGGGTTTCTTTTGTAACAGTCCACCCCGATATATGAAGTCTTTGAATTGTATCAACTAAAAGCCTGTAACTACTTTCTGCAAGTGATTTTTGTATTTCACGGCAACACAATAATCGGTGTGTATTTACGGACAATTCCTGTATAAGTAAAGAAGCGATACTCCAGGACTTACCCGACCCACGCCCGCCTTCCGTTATTTTGTAAGGTGCAGGACTACGGAAAACTTCAAGGCACGGCACAACTTGATTTCTGTAAAGCCTTAAATATTCGGCTTTCTTTTCGTTGGAAAGTGCATCAAACTGTTCTTCCGTAATTTTAGGAATAATCGGCTCTATCATTCAATCCCCATAAGGCTTTTGAATTCCTTTTTCATTTCTTCTGTACTCTGGAGCCTTGCATTTATATCGCCCGATATTTTTATATTTTCGCCGTCTAAACAGCTTCTTATTTCACGCATCAAGGAAACGGAAGAAGCATCACTTCTAGCCATTACTTTTTTCATACACTCATTTACAAGCTCTGCACCTGTCAATTTTCTTTCTTTATCGCCCTGTCTAACGTTGTATTCTTTTTCAAGAAATTCTGCGTAAATCTGAGACATTAATTTTTTCTTTGCGTTATTCTCTTTTCTTTTTTCTGCCCCTTTACGTTGCATTGCTCTTGCTTCTTCGCTTGTGGGTGTTCGTAAATTCTTTTCGTTCATAAATCCCCCTTAATTCGTGTAAAGTTCGTGTTATTCAAGGCATCCGCTTGTTATTTTCAACCCATTCTGCTTTGCATAAAGTGTATATCTTTTTCTGATAACATCGCAATAATGGGGGTCTAGTTCCATTGTTCGGCATCTTATATTGTTTTTCTCGCATCCGATTAATGTTGAACCACTTCCCCCGAATAAGTCAACAACCAATTGCCCCCCCCTAGCGTATCTGGTCAAGAACCATTCAATAAGCTTTATCGGTTTTTGTGTCGGATGGTATCTTTTATGGTCAAACTCCTTTTCTTTGCCGAATACTCCCGCCCATTTTACCCTTGCAATATCTCTTTTATGCTTGTTTTTACTCCAACACAATTCAAAGCAACTGCCATACATTTTATCTGCACTTTCGTCTTTTTCAAGGTCGTTTTCTGCACTAGCTCTTTTATCCCATACAATCCAAGAACCATTGTTTTTATCTTCAAGCATTTCTGCAAAATAGTCTGCACCCCATAAAAAGATTTCTTTACAATAGCCGAAGTTCTCGAATACTGTTGTTATCAGTTCGGGCTTGAATGCATCCACAATTCCCTGTGCGTATTTCTTGCCATTCTTTATATTTTTACCTTCTGCGAATTCCAATTTATTTTTCATACTTGAATAATCAGTATCAAGCCCCATTCCATAAGGCGGGTCAGTAAATACCATATCTGCCTTTTCCCCGCCCATAAGCCTTGCAACATCTTCTGCACTTGTACTATCGCCACACATCAAGATAGAATTGCCTAATTCGTACATTTCACCACGCTTTGAAACAGGTTCGCTTTTTTCGTCAACTTCGGGGGTATCGTCATCGCCTTCTGTTTCTGCAATTTCCCCGCTTTGGTCTGTGAAGTCAATCACGCTATCGGGCAGGGCTATTTCATCAAAATTAAGGTCTATATCTTCGGCAAATTCAAGCACGCTTTCTTTTGTCATTTTGCCATACTGTGAATTAAGTCTTAAAAGCTTTTGTTTTGCTTCCGTTTTGTTTTTTGCAGTAATAAAGACAACAGGCAAAGGCGGGATAATATAACCGTCTTTCTGTAATTTGCAAAGGGTTTCAAATCTGCCGTGTCCGTCTAAAAGATAATTTGTTTTTCCCGATTTCCAGACGAACAGGGGAAAAGAAAAACCATATTTAATTATTGACAGTTTTATTTTGTCATAATCTATGTCTGTTCTTGCTTTTAACCCGCCCTGCAATTCTGTAAGTTCTGCAAGTTCAAGGGTGTCTTTTGTTTCGCATTTTATTGATATAGTCTTTATATCCTTCATTTTATGCTCCTGTATTTATTTTAACACAATGCAGAAGAATTGAAAAGTTAAAAAGCATCAATGACTTCCTGTAATTTTTTTCTTACGGCGGCACAATCTTCCGTTGCCGTTTTCAATCCCTGTTTAAGAAGTTCATTTTCTGCTTCAAGCCGTTTATGATCTTGCAGAAACTCTTTTACACTTTTGAAAGTATCAAAGCCGTTTTCCTTCATCGCCTGGACTATTCTTTCAAAGCCTTCTAACTGTTCAAGCCTTTCTTTTGTTATTTCAATTTTTTTATCCATTGTTTTTTTTCTCCCTGAATATTTCAATAAAACATTTATCGCAAATATGCTTTGTAATATGCCCTAACTTTTTTTTGTTATACTTTTTTAATTTAGGAAGCATAAAAGATAGATGCTTAGATGTAACTGTAAATTCTGCATATTTATTTCCGCATAAATCACATTTACACATTTATTCATTCTCCTTTAGTTCTGGAAGTACAATTTCTTTCCAAGCGATAACTATGCCTATTTTATCCCACACATTTCGTCTGTAAAAATGTGCTATGCAAACTTCTCCACCTGCCATAAAAGCAAGAACTTTGGTGTCCTCTGGCGGTAAATCTCCGTCTTTCACATAATGCCATTCGTTAGCCTTGTTATAGCCAAACTCCATACACTCACGACAAGCGGTTACTTCATCAAAGTTGTGTGCGTTATCTCTGAAATATTCTTCTGCTTCTTTCTCAAACATAGTTACTCCTTTCAGTTGTCAAGTTTTCCTTGATAACTCCTAATCCCTTTAAGAATTGCTCTGCTCTATCTAAATGACTTGTAACATCTGCATATACTTCTTCATTATTTGCAAAAGGAAGATTTAACAAATCTTTGATTATGTCTTCTGCTTTACGAAGTTGCTCTATATACATCTGCAATTCTTCGTGTCGTAGATAAACTCTACAAGTATGAAAGTCATTATCCCAATCACCACAACCGTTATAAGTTTTAAGAGTTTCTTTTAGTTCTGCGTTTTCTTTCTGCAATTTCAACGTTGCCTGTATCTGTTTTTGCAAACTACTGTCAAAATAAAGTGCGTCTTTCTTTGCTTCTCTCCACCTCATAAACCATTTATGACAAGCCTGTTGCAGTTTTGTATTTTCTTTTTCAAGTTCTTCTTTAGTCATTTTCTTTTATCTCCCATTTTCTTCCACGACAATCGTAATCTTCATCACCAAGACTATAGCAACAAAGACCATAAGGCTCTGTGTAATTCTTACAATTTCCGCAGTTTTTCATTTTCTCAATCTGTGCTTCAAGTTCTTCAATCCTTTTCAAGGCATTTTGTAGTGTTTCTTTGTTGTCTGTGTGGACTTTGCCGAAATATTCCTGTTGGCTTTCCATTGGTGCATCTTGATAATTATAACTCATTTTCTTTTGCTTCTTTATCTTATATTCATTACAAATAAAATCCCAATCTATTCTCAACCCAGTCTTATAACAATAAGCAGGTGTTCCACCCATTAAAGAAGTTCCATAATCACAAGTCGCACACATCTTGCCTTTTGTGTCATCTTCACTAATTGTATGAAAATTATACTTTTTCATTTCTTCTAGTTTTTCTTTTGAGATTGGCATTTTTCTATCTCCTTTACCATTCTATGTCTTGCTTGGATTTCCAATCTCTATATCTTCTTGAACGTTCCCATTGAATGTCTTTTTCTCGTTTCTGCCATTTCTCAATATTTCGTCTTGCTATATCGAGTTTGCGACAAAGTTCGTTG
>JAZQVG010000058.1:0-14121 GCA_045631625.1 Christensenellaceae bacterium | reverse complement strand
TATCAACAAGTAAATAATAGTCAATAACAAAAGTTCTTAATTCAGTAGTAGGAGTAGTAATTGTTTCAGTTGAAAATACTCCGTCAACTGCTACGCCATTAACAAAAAGTTGAACGGTAATATCGCCTGCGACATCTCCACTACCAACCAAAGTTGCCGTTAAATGATAAATGCCTTCGTGTTGTAAAGAAATATCACTTGCAGTTCTTGAAAAAGCAGGAATACCACAAACATTTTTTTTTCTATAAGTAGAGCCAAGAGCAACAACGCCGTCAGGAAGAACTGTTTGAGAGCCAATAGTTTTAGAACCTAAAAGTAACATAATAAAATCTCCTTTTAAAAGAATAAGGGCGTAGGTTTTACCCCACGCCCAAAATTAGTAGGATAATCAATCCTTTTCGCAATAATTATTTAATTATTACTGAACGCTTGCACCACAAGTGCCGTAACCATAGCCATATCCTGCATAATTTACGCCACCACAACAGTTAGTTGGGAAAGTAACTTGTTGTGGAGGTTGTACAACATAAGCAGGTTGTGGGCATTTAGGTTCAAGAGCCGAAATAATGTATGCACTTTGTCTATCGTTGCTAATTTGAGCCTTTAAACCGCTATTTTCTGCTTGAAGAGCCGAAATTTTTTCAGTAGTCAAGTAATCAAGAATTGCTCTCGTATTATCTTGTCCTGCTCTTATAATATCGCAAGTATTTTTAGCATTTTCATACTTTACGCTATCAATGGCTCTTTGAGTTTGGCAACAACAATCTCCAAGTTCTCTTGACAAGCCGTTAATAAGTTGAGCGTTTTGGTAACCAAGAGTGCAAATAGCGTTGTTTACACCTGCAAAGCCTGTGTTGATGGTTGAGTTAAGTCCTGCAAAGCCTTGATTGATAAAGTTTTGCATTTGTGATTGACCGAGAATAATGTCGTTAAGGTCAGACATAATTTCCGAAGTAGAGAAACCGCTTGCAACATCATTAGTAGTAGCAAGCCTACCAAGTTGCCAACCTGCAAAATCTCCACCAAAGCCACGACCACCGCCGAAGCCTCCACCGAAACCAAAGCCACCGCCAAAAAGACCGCCAACAAGAGCAAGACCGATAATCCAAGACCAATCATTACCCCAACCGCCATTTGAGTAGCCGTTACAATTTGTTCCTACATAAGGAACTTCGCCTTCTATATACATAAAAGACCTCCTAAAAAAATATTTTATATAATCAAGCAACCGCCGACTTGTGCTTGACATATACCATTATTATTGTCTAACACCCATAATGTTAGAAAGTTGCATTAAAGTATTATTATCAACGCCTTTTTGACGAGCAAGTTGTAAAACAAACTCGTTCATAGGTTTACCTTGTGCCATATTTTGTAATTGTGTAAGCATTTGATTATATTGTGGGTTGCGTTGAAGAAGCATTTGCATATATTGTTGTGGGTTTTTTCCTTTATTAGCAAGATTTATAATTCCTTGCAAAAATTGATTAGGATTATTAGTCATAATTATTTCCTTTTAAGAACTTTTAAAATAATTTCAAGTTTATTTTTCAAATCTTCAACTTTGGTTTTTAATTCTTTTGTATCTTTTTCAATATTAGAAATTCTTTTTAAATAATTTGGAACTTTATTTTCCGTATTATTCGGCAATTTGTTTTCCATTTGCAATTTCTCCTATTTTATTGTTTAATTCTTTTAATCTTAAATTAAAACTTTCAATGAGTTTATCATAATCTTGTTTGTATTGAGCCATAGAAACAAGCCCTAAGCCTTGAAGTTCGTCTTTCTTGACAAATTGTTCGCTTTCAACATTTTGTGGCGTTTTAGGGGCGTTTAAAGGCTTGCCATTAGGCGATAATTCATTAAAAGAAAATTGTCTAATAAAAGGTTGAGCATTTCCATTAGATAATTTTAAATAAGCCATAGAATTTGTTTTATCAATTAAAAGAACTGCCGTGTTAGGAAAAACAATAAAATCATCTACTTCTTTTTTAGAAAAAACATCTTTAATATCTACAATAGGTATTTGTGTTTCTTGTGGTTGTTGAACAAATGCTTGTTGGTTAGGATATGGTTTTTGCCCATAACCTTGCATATTGTTTGCTTGTGGATAACCCATATAAGCGTTTTGATAATAATTATAGTTGTTCATAGAATATATCTCCTTTTAAAGCCTTAAAAAGCGTTTTAATCGTAATCTTCAACCGTTATGGTAGATTTTATTAAGATAGGCTTATTTGCCTTTTTAACTTCCTTTTCTCGACATATTTTACATATATCAATTTGTATGTCCGTTAAAGATTTTTTAATATCTTCAACAACTAATAAAATTCTTGTTAAATCGTTTTCCATAGAATAAAACCTCGCAAAATAAAAATGAGTGTAATCAAAAGATTGCACTCATTTTAACCACAACTTGCTTGTTTGTAAATAGACAAAACTACGACAAATTAGCAATTTTATTAAGTTTTTCTTTTAATCGTAATTTCTTACGAGCAACTGAAACTTCTTCTATACACAACATATCTGCGATTACGCTTTGTTTAGTTTTCTTTATGAAAAACTCTATTGCAAGGTTTGTGTTATCTTGCGAAAAACGAAGTTCATTACAACGAGCAATCAACTCGTCTAATGTGCAAGTTTCAGTATTAAATGGTTTTGGTGTTGTATATTCTTTATACCACGCCACTAATTGATTATATTTAGGCTCAATAAAAGCATAATCTTCTAACTTAAACTTTATAATTCCTGCCTTACAACTTAGATAAGCCATTAACAAGCCTACAAAAAGTGAAAACAAAATACTATAAACCTTATTAAGCGTAATACAAACGGCAAAAGCAAATAGACCTGTGCTTAATAATAAACATTGTTTCATACTATTACTATGCCATTGATTACTATAAAGCCCTTTTGTTAAAAAATAAGGCAAGAAGATTAAAATAAATTCAATAGGCTTTTTAATTAAAATAGAAAACACAAATAAAATGCTAACTATTAAACAAAACCCACCAACTCTATATAAAGTTTTTATTAGTTCATATTGCCTTCTTGTTACCCTAATTTTATTTCTCAATTATTTCAAATCTACCTTTCAAATCATTTTCTACAGACTTTTCGTCGCCTAAAATCCAAAATGTGCAACTTGGAATATCTCCAATACCTACTATATCCTTTGGTCTATTTTCTAAACAAATATCCATACATTTTGCCATAATTTGATACCTCCATAATTTTTCAAGAATAAATATATAGAAACAATAAATAATTTTAAATCAATTACGGTTAAAATACTTGTTATAAAGTCATAGGCTTGTGTTCCGTTTATAAAACCTATTCTACCAACCAAAAACAATGCAGAATAAGCAAAACCTAACAAATAAATAATTGTCGTTTCAATTAACGCTATCCAATGCCTTTTAAAAAGCATTGCAACAACATAGTAAGACAAAATATTTACAATGTTAGCAACAAGTGTGTTTGGTGCAAAATAAACTAATATAAGTTGTCCTACACTAATTAAAAAACACCATAGCCAATTTGTGCGAGTTAATATCTTATAAACAAAGGTTGCTTCAAAAACCATTAAAGCACCCATAATAACATCTTGCCAAACTTTGCTTGGTTCTTCTATGGTCGAGGTGTCGGCAGTAAACCATAAGCCACCACAAAGTCTAACAATAGCACAAAATAGCATTAAAGAAAAACACCCTACAAGTAAACAAAAAGAAAAAACCTGTTCTGGTGTTTTCTTCCTAAAATGTTCTTTTATTTGATTAAAAATTTTCATTGTTTATACCTAAAAAATAAAGGGCAATAAATATCCTTTATTGCCCTCTTTTGTAAGATTATTGCTCTTCGCCTACGAGAGCGATTATTTGTTTATTTCTATTGATATGCTCGGTCTTAATGTCAACAAGTTGTTTCTCTAAAACAGCAACTTTTTCTTCTAAAGTCTTGCAATTAGAAACTTTCATTTGTCTATAAAACCTAATAAAGACTAATTCGTCGTCTGAAAGTTTTTGCTCTTGAATATCTACCAATCTTTTTTCAAGACTTGCAATAGTGTTTTGAGCAATAGTTCTTTCTTCGGTAAGAAAAGCGTCTAAATCTTTATATTCGCCATATTCTTCTAGTTTAGCCTTTAATGCTTTAATGTTCTCCAAAGTCTTGTTGTTAATAGAACATTTATCTTCGGTTATAAAAAATGCAATTCTTTCTTTCATATATTTGTTCTCCTATTATAATTTATCTAAATCCGAAATTTGTGCTTTCTTTTCTTTCTTTGATTTTTTTACAACTTCTTTTTTAATATCATTGTAAATAGTTGAAATCTCGTCTTTTACTACTACTTTTTCTCCACTATAAATTTTGTCAAAAATGTTTTTAATTAAAAGACCTGTTTTTTCTAATAACCATTTTACCGAAAGTCTTATGCCCAAATATTCGTAAACCCAATAAGTTACAATAGTAGCAATTCCAAATATAGTATAAGCAAACCAATAGTAATTAAACGAAACATTTTCTATCCAAAGGTAAAATGCAGTAGCAGGGAATACAAGTATTAAACTTAATATTGCTAATACAAAACCTCTTAAAGTTTTGTTTTTAAAAAGCCTTTTAAGACCAATCTTTACAAAACCTTCAAAAGTAATTATAGCCCAAACCACAATCATACCTCCAATCAAATAACTTTGCCAATCGGTTAAAATATGATTAGCCGTTGAAATAATAAAATCAATCATT
Organism: Christensenellaceae bacterium; assembly: GCA_045631625.1. Classification (GTDB taxonomy): domain Bacteria; phylum Bacillota; class Clostridia; order Christensenellales; family Borkfalkiaceae; genus UBA1259. The sequence continues at coordinate 9,375 of JAZQVG010000058.1, read as the reverse complement.
TCTTGTTCTCCTAAACATAAAGATATTAAATATTAAAAAGGTTTTCTTCTACAACAGTTGCTTGTTTAACTTCTTCAACGCTTTCTACTTCGTTTGTAGTTAAATCAACTTCTTCTTTTTCGGCTTGTTCTTTTTCCTTTTCTAATCTTGCTCTTTCCTCTTCTTCTTCACGGAAAAGAGTTTCATTTAAAATTGAAATAGCCGTTTTCAAGTGAGTAATCTTCGTGTCTTTTTTACTTGCATATTCGGCTCTTAACTTTTCTTCAAATTCGGCAACTTCTTTTCTAATTGCTTCCTCATCGCTTGTAAGTTCAAGTTCCATAAGTTCTGCTTCGTAAACTTTTCTCCAATCTCTTACTGTTTTCATAGATAGTTCCTCCTAATTTTTTTATTTTGTGTTTCATAAGAAACAAATTTAATGCTTATCTCGACTACTCTTTTTGGCTTTAACCGTTCTCCCAATTATAAGGAAGAAACAGTTAAAAAGGGCAAGAAAGAGGATAAGCAATATTAACTTATTTATCGTCAGTCCAACCGTATAAAATGCCTTCTTTTTCTATTTCTTTATGTTGCCCACTTAACTCATCAAAAACTTGTTCCTTTATTTTTTGAGTTTTTGCAGTTTCATAAGCAACTTTTGCAATATCGGTTTTTCTATCCCATACAAATGGAATTTCAACTTTGTCAATAGGCTTGTAATTTTGAGTAGCATTTCTTGACGATTGAACTACAAAAATCGCTCTACCATTATTGCCGTTTAATACAATGTCTTTAATTATTGCATAAGCAGTCGGCAACGTTAAACCTGTCGATTTTGAAAAATAATTATTTTTTATCAATCCCATATTTTAATCTCCATAATTTTAATGTTTTATAAATTGTGTTAAATTATTAGTTTTTTAAAATAGTCTATAATGTTGATAAAAATTTGAGGGTTTAAAATGTATATACCTATCGCAATTCCTATACCAACAAGAATTAGTCCACCTAAAAAACTCCTAAAATCTCTGCTTAAAGTGTGTAGCAGTAAATAAAGTATGCCAAGAGGAAAAAAGATAATTAAAATCAATGCCCCTATTCTTTTTAGTGTTTCCATTTACTACTCCTTTGCTCAATAATGAGCATTAAATCTTTCAACTCGTCTTTTCTTTTACATAAATCTTGCTAATTTTGTGCAAGAGTAACTAACCGTATCACTATTGAAAGTATTTACGTCAATTGATATAAGTTCCATACTATCTCTAATTTTACCGACTGCACAAGTCATTATGTTAATATAAATATTGTTATTTATAGTTGAAATACCATAAAAGACATAATTATTACTTACAGAACTTCTGCCATCAGCAAGTTTCTCAATCTTAAATGCTCTACCATTAGCAACCCTAAATGTGTTTGGAGTAGTAGAAGAAACATTGAGTTTTGATAAAAATTCGTTCTTAGTCAACATTTCTACACCGTCATACTCAAATGCCAATTCATAAGTTTCATTTGCAGAATTGGTGTATTCAATATTAACCATATAAGTGTTAATATTTTTTAACTCTTCAACCTGCTTGTCTAACTCGCCATTATGCAATACAACGAGGTCGGTAAATTTAAACCAAACATAAGGCTTATTGTTGTATGGTCCAATTCTTGTAACTTGTGCAGTAAAGCCTACTGAATATTTATCTTTTGTTGTTCCTACACCAAAAAACTTGTCGCCAATTTGTGGTAATCGGTTAAACCAAGATGCTGCTGCTCCATTAGAATCCAATTCTGCGTTGGCTTCAAATTTTTCGTTTAAATAACTATAATCTTTATCTCTAAATTCAAGAGTTACGGCTGAATTTAGAGTTTCAACAGATATAAGATAAGGACTTGACATTGTATAACGATAAATACCTTTCTTTTCTCCGCCGTGAACTACATATAAACTATGCTCTCTTAAATCGTCTAATTTGTACCAATAGTAATCATTATCAGAGTTCCAAACGTAAGAATATACTGCCCTTTCTTTTTTATCATCGTCTATTACAATAAATTCCGTGCCATTGTATTTATATTCGGTATATTGAGGCAATTCGCTTACACTTTCATAAATAGTATCTATGTTTGTTACATAAATAACTTGCATTTGCTCTGCCTTAATTAAATAAGGTTTTGCCATTGTGAAACGGAATATTCCTCTTGAACGACCACCTAAAACAACATAAGTAGTATTTGATTTTAAATCATCTTTTTTAGTCCAAGTTCCTGTTCCACTTTCGCTATCGTAAGAGTAAGAATAAATTGCGTTCTCGGTATCGTTCATAACGAGATACACCATACCGTTACCGCTTGCACCTAAATTAGCGTTTGTTTGTAAATCTTCTAAACTTGAATATATAGTGTCAATTTGAGTTATATTGAATACATTACGATTTTTTGCGTGATAATCTTCAACCCACTTTTTGTTTGTTGCGTGTGCATCTCTTTGTGGTGTGCCAACATCAAGCGTTCCCCCACCCGCTCTCACGGCTATTGACTGGGCGCTCGCTATTTGTGAGAATTCCTTAATACCATCCGCCGTTGTTGTGTAAACATAGTTACCACTTTTACTTGATTTTTGTAATGCCCCCAACCACTTGCAAGCATAACCTTTTTCTTCGTCTGTTAAAGGAATTTGATTGCCGTAAGTATATGTTTTTCCGTAGTCGGTAGTTTTTCTACCTGTAATACCAACATACATAGCGTCTTCTAAATTGCTACCTGTAACAGGCGAATACGTCATTCTATTTTCAAAATCTCCTCTAGTTGCGGGTTTTATTAGCAGTTGCCCAAAGTTTGATTGTAAACCACTACCAACTTTTAAAACACCAAACTTACTGCTTGTTGCATAATCGGTAAACTTGACATACTCGTTTAAATCTACTTCAAACTTTTTAGTACCTTTAAACTCCCAACCATAATTGGGGTTTTCTTCCGTTCCTTTGTTTATCCAAGCCCATTCGTCAAATAAATCTTCATTTGTTTGTGGGTTGGTTTTTCTTACAAAGTATTCTCTATTTGGAAGTCCAACTTCAGGAAGTTCGTCAACTATCTTTACAAAATCAAAAGTTGCTATCTCGTTATCTGCGTAGTCTTTTGCCTCTTGCAAAACTTTGGCAAGTTCAGGTTCAATTATCTCCCTAACATCTTCTTCGTCTAAACCTGTATATAACGCATTGCTAACTTTTTCCCAATCAACATTATTAGAAGAATATTCTAATATATCATTGTTTATTCTTAAATATCTTAATTTTGTGTTTGGCGAAAACAACGCATAATAGTTATTTTCAACTTCAGGGTAAGCAATTTTGTCTTTGTTTGTATTTGCTCCATAGTTTACTTTAATCGCCTTAAAATCAGTATTTGCAATATCATTACCACTTTCGTTTTCTGCGCTTACACCAACATATAAAGGTAAATTGCAAGTAATTATATCTGTTGGAGCGTTTACATAACCTTCGTTATCAATAGAGATTTTAAAATGAGTTGAATTTATGTCTTGATAAAATTCAGCAAATCTTGCTTTTGGATAATTTGCCCAAGAACTTTCGTCAAAAATAAATTGTATTTTAAAAAAGTTTTTAGAGCCTGTGTTTATTTCTTCTTTTACAATATGAAATAGTTGCCCTGCAACCACTTTAAAAATGTTCATTATTTATATCTCCATTTAATTTATATTAAATATACCACCATTTTTGCAAATAGTCAAGGGCTTTTAAAAAAATAATTTAAAATTTATAGACCTTTCAAATCATTTTCGTCATTTGTTGTTTTTGTTTGACTTGTTTCGTCGTTTATTTCTTCCACATAAAGTAAATCTTCATAAACTGTATCTAAATTAGAATATTCTGCAATTTGATTTTCAATATCGCCAAAATAATCAATAGGAACTTCAACTAATGTTAAATCTTGCAAACCTGCACCACCATTATTGCTTATTTTTCTTCCAACAACTTTATAGACTGTTGGAATATTTACTTCTATATCTTCTTTAAAAGTAATAAAAACATCACATTGAACGATGTCTTTATAAAAATGGGAATAAATAAAAATGCCTACTGATTTTCTATCTTCCGAAAGCCCATATATTGCTTTAACACCAGTGATATTATATAAATATACTGTTTCTATAGGTTTTTTATAACCTGTATAATACCTATAATAATATAATGTATCGCTTTCTGCATAGATTGTTTGTCCACTTATTTTAAAGGTTTCGCTTGTATAATCTTGATATTGAACTTTTTTACTCATTATTGGTGTACCAAAATTGTCTTTGCAAGGAATAACATATTCGTTTATATCTAATATAGTATCTTTATCTAATAATTCATTAGCACTATTTTTATAATTTGAAAAAATACAAGACAATGAGCCTGTTCTTATACCATTTTTAAAATATTCTTGATAATAATTAAGAATTTTTGTTGATAAAGGCTCATTTGTATAGCCTAAACCTTCTTGCAAAAAATAATTTTCTTTTGTGTTTTCATACACATTAGTATTGTCGCTTGTTGAAGAAATAGTTTTATCTTCAAAAACAATTTGTTTTACAACTCCATTAAAAGAAACGGAAATGCTAATTGGTATATAATTTACAAGTTGTGTTGTTCTTCTTACTGGAAGAATATTTTGAGTGTCTGTTATGCTAACTGTTTGTAAATATTTTTTACCACAAAGAGCAAAAGACCTGAAAAAATATTCAAAATCATTTGCTTCTAAAAAGAAGAAATTACTTATATTTGCGCCAATAAACTCTTGAAATTGAGGAACATTATAATCAAGACTACCTTTAAATGTTTCTCCTTCGTAATAAGAAAAATTCGTTTTATATAAATCGGCAACTTCAATAGTTTCTATGCTTTCTTGTTCCCATAAACTTGTGTTTGAAATGCCATCAATTTCTTCTTGTGTAATATCTCCTATTGGCGTGTTACTCCCTAAATACTTATAAACTACTTTTTTACAAATAGTTGAAAAAACAGGCGAAGAATTATCATAAACATTGTTTGTATCAAATTTGCTAATTTCTAATGATAGCAATTTTGATAAATTATTATTAAAGTTTTTAGGAATAAATGTGGATATTTCGGTATAAGATTGAGATAAATGTCTAATAAAAATAGTGGTTACATCTCCCAAAGCAACACTTGATATATTTTTAGAGGCTGTCCCTGTAAAATGGTCTTCACTATTATCAAGATAACTTGTATCTAAAGAAATATCTTTAACTGCTTGTTTTTGTGTTTTTTCGGTTACATTTTTAGTATTAAGTTTAATATTTGTAAACCTATTATCTAAAATTACGTCTGGAATAAACGAGCCTTGAATATGTTTTGGCAAAATTTTAATAGGAGATATTGTGGTTGGCGAATTTGAAATACCAACTATTTTAAAAGTTTTGTCATTTCCAATTATAATTGAAGCACCTAAAACTTCCAAAAGTTGCCTTAACACTTCTTTTAATGTTTGATTTGCTGGGAAATAAATATTTTCTATTGGGATTAGATTTATTCCTTCTATTAAAAACTCTACTGAATAACCATCATCTTCTCTAAAGTAAGTTTTTAATAATTGTTCAATTAAATCTTTTGCCGTTCTTTTTGTTGTATTATCATAAGAAAAACCTTTTACTAAAATGTTATCAAATGTATCTATTTCGTTACCTAAATTTAAAGTTAATGTTTTGCTTGTATAATTATATTGAGGTCTTTGGTTTACAATATGTCTAGCAAAAAGATTATCGCCTTTATAAATTAAAACTTCAAAATTAAAAGCATTATCAAACTCGCCATTTATTGCTCTATTATAAAATTCAAGGTTTGTGTCTTTTATAACAACAGTACCCTCTGAAGGATAACTATTGCACTCTAAACGAGAAGGATTACTTGTTGCAAATGTATTAGTGTCAAAATCTACAAGTTGATTTTCTTTATAAATTAAGGTTTCTACTTCGTTATTAGCCTTTTTAATATTTATTTCAACACGAAACTTTCCCATTTTAACCTCTTAAATTATTTTATTGCAACAAGTTTAGTATCTCCAAACAAGTTTAATTTTTTATTTCCTTTTATAGTATGAAAATTTCCACTATTAAAACCACTTTCTTTAATAAGCCAATAATTATATCCACTTGGCAATTCAGGTGTTGTTATAGCCCTTCCAAACTTTTCTTTAAGTTCTTCGCCATATTGTTGATTGGCGCTTGTATAAAAAGTGGCAGTATATTCAATTTCTTCATTTAAAGTAGGCACAAAAGAAATTGTAAAGTTTTTCATACCTATAATGCTATCGCCTAATGATAAGAAATTATCTAAATCAATAGGTTTAACATACATTTCTTTTGTAATAAATTTATCAAAATCTTTATCATAATAAGAAACTTCAAAAGTTCTCTTTGAACAAAGTTTTTCTTTTAATCTTACATAAGTGTCGGGATGTATTAAAGAAAACCCAATATCACTTGCACCTATAACAAAACTTTCATAATCTTCTATGTTTTGCATAGAACCATCATTTTGTCTGCTTGGAGAACTTACATAAGTTAATTGGTTAGTTGTTTTTAATTGTTCATAACCAATACCACTAAAACTTTCTCCGTCAATCATAAAAAAGTCAAACCTTGAATTGTCTGCACCTTGTCTTTCTTCTTGTATATATGTTGTATAAATAGTAGGTATTGCTCCATTTTTTAAAGCAGTTTCATCATTACTTAAAATCTTTTCGTAGCCATTGTTAAATACTTGATAGCCACTAAAAGAAATTTTATTAACACCGTCTTTTTCATCTTCTGCTTTTGGAAAATTTAACACATTAAGGTTTTCATCAACACGCCTTGTAATTAAACCAAATTCTGGGAAATATATATCCCTTACGCTACCATCTATTGTGCTTCTTAATATAATATCTTTTGGAAAATCAAGTTGTGAAGTTCTTTGATTTGTAAATCTTGTTGGTTGATAACCAATTTCTATTTGATTGTTAGAAGAAATATATGGTTCAGCAACAACTGTATAAATCATTCCATCACTTTGATTAAATCTAACAAAACCAGACTTATATGTGTAATTTTTATCTATTTTATAAATAATTGTTCTTTCTTTAGTTTCATCTCTTTTAATATCTACTCTTTTTTCTATTTTGTGGCTATTTCCATTTATATCTACTAAAACAAGTTCTAACCTTAAATCTTGATAAGAAATAATATATTTTAATGTAAAATTTTGTTTTATACAAATAGTATCAATGTTTTGGTTGTTTAATAAATCTATAAAATCTTCTGTTAAATTAACTAACCCATATTCAGAATTTAAAATTGCTTTATCAACAGGAACAAAGTTTCTATTTTGAGAATATATGCCTTTAATAGAAGAGTGGTATATAGTGCCACCTACGGAAACACTTTTTCCTTCAATGGCACTAACCTTTGCAAACGAACCTTCTACTACTGAATTTCCATTTGCCGTTAATCTTATTCTACTTTCATTTTTTATAACTCTTTTCATAAGATTTTCCTATATTTTAATAGTTTCGTTTTTGACTTGAAACATTTATTTGTGGTGCAAGAACTCTACCAACTTTGGTAGTATCAAGGTAAACATCTCCACTTTGAATTTGATAAGCATTAGAACCATTATTGTTAGCCGAAGTTATGCCTTCCATTAAAGATTGACCACCTGAATTTGAAGAACTAGATGAAGAGATTGGGAAATATTTATATCCTTGTCCTGCCATACGACCATTGGCAAGATTGTTTACCATAGACAAAATAGACGCAACAACTCCACCTGCAATAGCACCCACAACAAGACCTTTTTTCCAATCTTGTGCAAACGCTTTTGCTACTCCTAAACCAATAAAAGCACCAGATAAAATCATTAAACCTTTTGCAAATTCTTTAATAAGAGGATTAGAAGAAGAAAACAAAAGTATCATTGCCCCAATTCCACTTATAATCGCACTTATTGGGTTAAAAATTCCACCAAGAGCAGTTATAAGTAATACTATTGTTGCAGTTCCATCTACACCTAAAGTGTTTAATGCTTTTACTACACCCATAATTAAGTTTGAAATATCTTCAAAACTTTTTGCTAATTCTTTTGTTCCTTCATCAACATTTTCAAAATCAAAATCTTGTATGTCTTTCCAATTTCCTAATGAGTAATTTGATTTGCTTGTTAAAGTCGCAAACTTATCAAGTTGAGTTAATTGTTTGTTTGCTTCTTCTAATGATTTAGAATATTCTCTTATTTTTTGAGCGTCTAATTCAAAGTACTCCGACTGACCTTTTGCTACTGCATTGGTTGCACTCATATAATTAGCAACATTTAAAAGTTTTTCTGAAAGTGGTGTTAAAATCGTTGCTAAACTTTGTATTAAAGGAATAAATGAAGTTGCTAACGAAATGCTAATTTGCGTTGTTGCAACATTAAATTCTTCAAAATTCTGAACTAAATTATCGCTTGACTTTTTAATTGCTTCAAAACCTTTTTTAAACGCATTTATAAATAAAGTTATAAAGGAACTTGCAAGTCTAAAAGCAATAATACTTGTAAATATTCTTGATAATCTACCAAAAACAGAACCTAAAGCCTTTCCAACTCCTTTTCCTGCAATTTTTAAATTCTTTAATATTTTTTCTGATTTTGTTAAGTTTTTATTATTATTTTTACTTGTTATAGTTTCGCTTTTTAAAACACCTTGCCATTGTCCTGAAGCATTAGAAACATCGTGATAAGTTCTTACTATCCTTTCGCCTATTTCATTTATTTCTTCAGTCTTTGCAATTCCTTTTGTAGTATCCTCATAGAACACTCTACCTTGCATATTTTCATTTATTTTAGGTTTTGGCAACTGTGTTCTATAATCTTCAACTATATTACTTTTTAAAGAAGATAAGTTTTTTAAAGTGTTTGGTAAAGATTTTACTTTAAAACCTTTACCAACACCTAAAACTTTATTTATATCTTTTATTAAAGTTTTTGTAGCAGGGCTTGCTTTTCTTGCTTGTCTTGCAAATGACGAAATTTGAGAAGTTAAATATTTTAACTTCTCGGTGTCATTAGGCAATTTATCTAAATTGTCTTTTATTCTTTTTAAAACATCAGAGGCTTCATCTTCTGCTTTAACTTTTATCAATAAGGTTTCGTTATCTACATTATCAGGCATAAATTATTCCTCCAAAATTTTAGAATTTACTCTTTTTATCCACGCCAAAGCCTTTTCTCCTAAAGTTCTATGCTTTTCTTCTTCTAATTGAGAATATGGCTTGTCAGGATAAATTTTTGTTCGTTTTGTTTGTAAACTTTGATTTATTGCGTCAAGAATATAACGACCTTGCAACCAACAATAATAATCTTTTTC
>JAZQVG010000057.1:0-3158 GCA_045631625.1 Christensenellaceae bacterium | reverse complement strand
CGTGTGAAAAGACAGGTTCAGACACCATTTCGCCACTTATGAATACTTTGTTGTTTTTTCCTAAAAAATAGTTCATATATAAATTTCCTCCAAAATATGTTTACAAATTAGTTATCTGCGTTCCGTCGGGCAACATTTGGTAATTATCTTTATATATTAAATCACCTATCCTTTTGAAACTGTATCCCTTGCTTTTTAGCGTAATTATAATATTTCTTAACGCTTCGTGCGTGTGCAAGCCTTGATTGTGGAAAAGCACTATAGAGCCGTTTTTAACCCTGTTAAGCACCCTATCTTCTATCTCTTTTGCCGATAGATTTTTCCAATCTAAACTGTCAACGTCCCATTGTATAGTATAAAGCCCAAGTTCCCTTGCCGTTTTTATCAATAAATCATTGTAATCTCCGTACGGTGCACGGAAAACTTCTACTTTTTTGTTGGTTATATCTTCAATCTCTTTGGTTGAAGTGGTTAGTTCTCTAATAATCCCCTCTTTAGATAATTTACTCATATACGGGTGGGTGGATGAGTGCGTGCCAATTTCGTGCCCAGCATCAAAAATCTTTTTTACGTAGTCTGGGTGCTTTTTCGCCCAAAACTCCACCATAAAAAAGGTGCATTTAACGTCTTCTTCCTCCATAATTTCAAGCAGTTTATCAGTATAATCTACACCCCAAGCACAGTCGAAAGATATTGATAAAACCTTTTCGTTAGTCTTTACTGAATAGATTGGAAGTTCTCTTGTAGCATACCCATAAAACACTTGATAGTACCCCTTAAAATCAATAAAAAATAAAAGGGCTAACGGAATTAAGATAAACGCTATTATTCTATTTATTTTTTGCTTATGCAAAAAATCTAATTTAATCATACTACTTTATTACCCACTTTTTTCTCTTTGTTTTGTCGAAGTTTGTCGTTTTTTGTCGAAAACAAAATTTCTTTTTATTATCCAACTTTTATAATGCTTTATAACAATAAAATATATGCTTAAAATTACTTTAAAATGAAAAAAGACACCGATTTTATCGGTGTCTAAATAACTTTATAGTTTGCTTAACGAAGTCTTTTTTCAGAGAAGTCGCATAACGAAGTTAATAATTTGTTTCTGTATGAAGCGAATTAGAAACGAATTAGGCAAGGCTCGCTTGAAAAAAAGGGCGAGATTGACCTTTTTGGTCATCGAAGTCTTTTTTTCAAAGCAGTAAACGACGCATAACGAAATTAATAATTTGTTTCTGTAAGAAGCGAATTAGAAACGAGTTAGGCAAGGCTCGCTTGAAAAAAAGGGTGAGATTGACCTTTTTGGTCATCGAAGTCTTTTTTTAAAGCAGTAAACGACGCATAACGAAGTTTATAATTTGTTTCTTTGGATTTTACCACTAACCGTCTTAGGCAATTCGTCACGGAACACAACTATTCTTGGGTACTTATAAGGTGCAGTGTGTTTTTTAACGTATGCTTGAATTTCTTTTTTCAATTCTTCAGTTGGTTCAGTGCCTTTAACTAAAACGATGCTTGCTTTTACAACTTGTCCCCTTTCAGCGTCAGGTGCGGCAGAAACACCACACTCTAATACGTAAGGAAGTTCCATAATAACGCTTTCAATTTCAAAAGGTCCAATACGGTAGCCGGAAGATTTAATAACGTCGTCAACACGGCCAACGTACCAATAGAAGCCGTCTTCGTCACGCCAAGCAGTATCGCCCGTATGATAGTAACCATCACGTATAACTTCGTCCGTCTTTTCCTTGTCGCCGTAATAACCTTTAAATAACCCACAAGGATAGCCGTTTTTAAGGTTGATTACAATTTCGCCAACTTCACCAACGCCAAGACTCTTACCATCTGGGTCAACAATATCAACGTCATAAATTGGTGCAGGTTTACCCATAGAACCTACTTTATGTGGCGCACCAATAAGGTTGCCGATAATCATAGTGCTTTCCGTTTGACCAAACCCTTCGTGTATTTGTAAGCCTGTAAGCCTTTCAAATTGAACGTAAACTTCTGGGTTTAACGCTTCGCCAGCAGTAGTCATATGCTTTACTGAAGAGAAATCGTACTTAGATATATCTTGTTTTATCATCATACGAAGCATTGTAGGTGGAGCACAGAAAGAAGTAATGTTGTGCTTTTTAAACATTGGTAAAATTTGTGATGCGTCAAACCTATCAAAGTCGTAAACAAAGATTGCACCTTCTGCAAGCCATTGTCCATACAATTTACCCCACATTGCCTTTGCCCAGCCTGTATCTGAAATGGTAAAGTGTAAACCTTCCGTATCGATAGAGTGCCAATATTTAGCAGTGTGGAAATGCCCTAATGGGTATTTGTAATTGTGCATTGCAATTTTTGGATAGCCACTTGTACCTGAAGTAAAGTACATAAGCATAATATCTTCGCCACAAGCCGTATCTTCCGTACGGTTAAAGTGAGTAGAATACATAGGTTGCTCTTCATCAAAGTTGTGCCAACCTTCTTTAGTGCCGTTTACCAAAATTTTGTGTTTAACTGATGGGCAAGACTTTAACGCCAAGTCAACTTGGTCTGAAGTTTCGCCGTCAGCCGTACAAATTACGGCAGAAACGTTTGCCGTATTAAAACGGTATTCAAGGTCGTGTGCTAAAAGTTGGTTAGTAGCAGGTATTGCAATTGCACCAAGTTTATTTAAACCAATCATTGCAAACCAGAATTGATAGTGACGCTTTAATATCAATAACACTTTGTCGCCTTTTTTAATACCTAAAGACTTAAAGTAGTTCGCCGCCCTTGAAGATTCCTTTTTAATATCAAGGAAGGTAAACCTCCTTTCCGTCATATCTTTAGAAATATGCAACATCGCAAGTTTTTCCGGCTCTCTTTCAGCCAAAGCGTCAACCAAGTCGAAGCCAAAGTTAAACTTATCGGTATTTTTAAAATCAATCTTTGTAGGCGTGCCGTTTTCGTCTGTTTTGATATCAATATATTTTTTATAAATTCTTTGCTTTTTATCACTAATTGGATTTTTAACTTCCCTTTTATCAATTACCTTAGTTGGCTCTAAGTCAGGGATAGGCTCACCCGTAGGGTTTAATACGATAGCGTAGAAAATACAATCCTTCCCACCCGTTGCAATCATACCGTGTGGGGTGGCACTATCGTAGTAAATGGTATCG
>JAZQVG010000056.1:0-8911 GCA_045631625.1 Christensenellaceae bacterium | reverse complement strand
GAAAAAACTTCTTAAGTTCCTTTTTAGTAAATTTACTAAAAATTTCTTCTTCCCAAACACTTATACCAATATCCTTAACTACAACTTCGCCACAATAATCTTTACCATCGTTAAGGAAATGGCCAAGTTTATAATCTTGTATTGCTATCGTTAAATTTGCTTTAACGCTAACGCCCATAATTTTGCCCGAATTGCCGTTTAAACCACTAGGTATATCACAGGAAACAACATAGGCTTTAGTGTCATTTATTCTATTTATCGCCTCCAAATAAGCCCCGTCAACTTGCTTATTTAACCCCGTACCAAAAATACAATCTATTATAATATCAAATTTATTATCAAACACCTTAAAGATGCCGTTATAAACGTTTACAGTGCTTACCTTAAATCCGTGTACTTTTGATAAAATTTTAGCAACAACTTCCCCGTCTTTACCATTGTTACCTTTGCCAATACAAACTAAAACCCTACCACCTTTGAAACGCTTTATAATTTCTTCTGCAACAGCATAGCCTGCCCTTTCTATCAAAATCTCACTTGAAATACCCAAATGCTTTATTGCAAAGTCGTCTGCCCTACGCATTTGTTCTACGGTAAGTATTCTTTCCATCAATCTTCGTCCTTAAATTTTGAAATAGCATAGTCAGTTTCTTCGTACGAAAACCCCCTGCCTATCAAATATCTATAAGTTTTTACCAAAATTTCTTTATTAATTTTCTTATTTTTAAGATATTTTTGTGCAGTATTAAAAGCACACTCTTTTAAATCGATTTCACTTTCTTCAAGTGCTTTTTCAATATCTTCTTTTCTAACGCCTTTTTCCATTAGTTTATAAGAAAAAAGCCTTTTACCTTGCGACTTACTATTGTACTCAATATATTTTTTAGAATATTCCTTATCGTCAATAAATTTGTAATCTTTAAGTTTATCAACGCAATACCAAGCAACTTCCAAAGAATAGCCTTTTTTAACCAAATAATCCTTAACTTGTCTTTTTGTTTTTAAGGTTTTAGAAATATAGTTAAGCGCCTTATTAAAAGCATCTGCCCTTTCACTTTGCTCTACAATTTCCTTAAGTTTATTACTGTCAACTTCCATATCTACTTTAAGTCTGTTAAGCATAACAGTTTCTAGTGAAAGACCAGAAAAAAACTCATCGTCAATAAAAAGGTTTACCCTATCTTTGTTTTTTTGTTGAGTAGTAATTGCCGTTATTTTCGCCATATTACACCTTAAATGGAAAATATCCTTTTGAAACAACTTCAAACTGATGCTTGCCCCTAAAAATATTTGATAAATTAACTAAAAAATTTTCATAAACATTTTCAGGATAACTTTTAATAGCAAGTTTAATTTTAACGTTATCACCGAAATCAGTTGAAATAATTGCAAAGTCGTCTGAAGTTATAAGTTTTAATACGTTTTTATAATTTTCGTAATCGCTAATTAGATTTATAATTACGGCTTGTTTTTGGCATTTAATATCTGATTTATTTAAACACTCGTTCACAGCGCCAGAGTACGCCCTAGTAAGACCACCCGTGCCTAATTTTATACCACCAAAATAACGTGTAACAACTGCAACCGTTTTATGTATTTTTTTATTTTTTAAAACTTCTAACATTGGAAGCCCTGCAGTACCTTGTGGCTCTCCGTCATCAGAGAATTTCATTATAAGCCCGTTTTCGTCAGCGATATAAGCATAGCAATGATGATTAGCCAAAGATTGCCTTTTTCTAACCTCGTCAATAAACGCTTTCGCTTGTTCTTCGTTTTCAATGCCCTTGACATTACATATAAACTTAGAACGTTCTATAACGGTTAAATTTTCACACTCGCCAAAAACGGTGTTATATTCGTTTATCATTTTAAAATTATCTTAATGTGTACTTTTTTACCTTTATGAATAATAAATTCACCATTTTCTTTAACAGAATCTGGAATTAAAGCAAATGCATCTGTAATTTTACTATCATTTATAGAAACACCGCCACCTTCAATTAAACGCTTTGCTTCGCCCTTTGATTTTGCTTGGCTTGCCAAAACTAAAACTTCACTAACATATTCAGTTGCCTTGTCAATTTCAACGGTTGGCATATCTTCTAAGTTACCACCACCAAACGCTGCTTTTGCTTGTCTTTGTGCTTCTAACGCCTTTTCTTCGCCGTGTACTAACTTTGTAACTTCAAATGCAAGTCTTTCTTTAGCAACGTTCATTCTTTCGTCTTGATACTTAGTAAGTTCTTTAATTTCATCCATATCCATAAAAGTCAAAAGACGCATACATTCTTCCACTTTAACGTCTTCAACGTTTCTAAAATATTGGTAAAAATCGTAAACGGAACACTTATTTTCATCAAGCCATACTGCTCCCTTTTGTGTTTTACCCATTTTTTTGCCTTCACTATTTAGTAGCAAGGTGCAAGTTAAACAAAAAGCGCTTTTATTTTCTTTCCTTCTAATTAAATCAACGCCTGCAAGCATATTACTCCATTGGTCATCCCCACCAACTTCTAACATACAGTTGTATTTTTGATTTAAGTGTAAAAAGTCATAACCTTGCATTAACATATAGTTAAATTCAAAGAAGGTTAAACCTTTTTCCATTCTTTGCTTAAAGCACTCAGCAGAAAGCATTTTATTTACTGAAAAATGCACGCCAATTTCACGCAAAAAATCAACGTAATTTAAATCTAAAAGCCAATCTGCATTATTAGCAATAATAGCAGCATTATCCCCTTCAAAATCGATAAATCTTGACATTTGTTTTTTGAAGCAAGAAATATTATGTTCGATAGTTTCTTTCGTCATCATTTGACGCATATCGCTTCTACCAGACGGGTCACCAATCATACCCGTGCCACCACCAAACAATGCAATTGGTTTATGCCCATACTTTTGCATCCACGCCATTGCCATAATTGGAATATAGTGTCCAATATGCAAACTATCGGCAGTAGGATCAAAACCTACGTAAAATACAACCTTTTCATCATTTAATGTTTTAACAAGTTCATCTTCATATATGGTTTGCTTAACAAACCCTCTTTCTTTCAACACATCAAAAACGTTTGCCATTTTATTTAATCCTTTATGTTAATCTTTTTTTATTCATATTCTACGATAGAGAAAGATTGTTTAATAATCTTTTTACCATCTTCTAAACTTTCTACTTCGTTAAACGCTATCATTTGTGATAATAAATTACCAATAGCAGTACCCTCGACAGGACCAGCAACAACCTTTTTACCCGTATGCTTTGCAGTTAATTCATTTAACAATACGTTTTGGCAACCACCACCAACAATATTAATTGAATTAAACTTCTTGCCAGCAATAATTTCTAAGTTTGAAATTGCTTCCTTATATGATAAAGCAAGGCTATTGTATACACAGAAAGCAACTTCGCCCACGCTTTCAGGCACTTGTTGGTTGGTTTTTTTACAATAATCTTTTACTGCTTGTACCATTGAATCTGGTGCAAAGAAAGACATATCGTTTACGTCCACAACACTCTTAAAATCACTGCTTTTTCTTGCTTCATCAACCAATGCAAAGAAATCATACTTGTCGTTATAATCTTTTCTAATGCATTGTATCATCCATAAACCCATTATGTTTTTCAAGAAAGTAACTTTACCATCATATCCTCTTTCGTTTGTAAATGATGCTTTAAATGCAATATCATCTGTCAACGCTTCATCCATTAAAATACCCATTAATGACCAAGTACCACTTGAAATATAAACATAATCTTTAATTTCAGGCACACTCATAATAGCACTTGCAGTATCGTGACTAGGAATTAGTATTACTTTTGAATTAAAACCAACTTCCTTTTGCACTTCTAAAGTAAAATCCCCAACGATTGTACCGGCATTTTCCAAGTTTCTAAACATCGACTTTTTATAGCCTAACTTTTCGATAAGTTCATAATCCCAATCGCCAGTTTTACCATTTATTAAACTTGTTGTTGATGCTTCTGAAAATTCGTTTTTCATCACACCTGTAAGAAGATAATTTAAAAAATCCGGCACATTTAAAAAATATTCTGCATTATCTATTTTGCCAGTAAGTTTATCGTCATATAATTGATAAATAGTATTGAAAACTTGTTTTTGAATACCCGTCCTTTTATATAATTCTTTATCAGAAATTATATCGTGTACCATTGGCATAGTTTTATTAGTTCTATCATCTCTATAGGAATATATATCACCAATAATCTTACCGTCCTTGTCTAAAAGAGCATAATCTACACCCCAAGTATCAATACCAATTGAAACAGGAATTTTGTTTAAATCTTTGCACTTTTTAATACCTGCTAAAATACTTGAAAAAAGAGATTGCCAGTCCCAACAATACTTTCCATCTTTTTTGAAAGCACCGTTTTTAAACCTGTAAATCTCTTCTAATACAAATTTGCCATCAACGATAGAACCTAAAATGTGCCTACCGCTTGAAGCCCCAATGTCAATTGCAAGAAAATATTTTTCCATCTTTTTTACCCTTTTATTATTATAATAAAAATATTATATATTATATAAAAGAAGTTGTCAATGAAAAGCCATTTGCTTTTTATTTATTTTTTTATGAAAAAAACAATAATTTTTCTATTATGTCAGACATAAAAGCATATAAAAAACTAATATTTGCAGAAGTTTTTTATCGTATCCGCAATAAAACTTATTTCAACTTTAAATTTTCCATCTATTTTAATTATATTTACGTTTGGAAACAATATCAAATTAAAATACTCCCCTAATAAATTATTTAAATCTACGTTTAATAATTCAATAAAATTATCGCAAGGCTTTTCCATATCTCCATTTAAGATGTTTTCTATTCTAATTATTTCTTTATTTTTGTTTTTCATTATATGCTCTTTTTTAAACTCCTTCTTATACTCCCAAAAAATCCTGAATATTTATTTGTCACGTCATAAATTTTTCTTTTATTTTTTAGTATATTTTGGGCAATAATTTTATACGCCTTAAAAGATTCGCTTTTACTTGCAAGACTATAACCACTTGATAAAAAAACCTCGTCTTCTTCTGGCAAAACACCTAATAAGTCAATTTTTAATACGTCTTTAATATCGGTAGGAAACATCATTTTATCACTCATCATCAAATCGCCACGTGCCTTGTTAATTACTAAAGAAATTGCATCTAATTTATATGACTTTAATATTGAAATTGCCTTGCCTGCATCTCTTAAACTTGTCACGTTTGGCGTCGTAACAACTATTGCTTCGTCAGCACAAGAAACAGCCTTATGAAAACCTATATCTACCCCCGCAGGACAATCTATAAGTATATAATCAAAAATTTTATTTATTCCTTCCAAAATCAACTTGATATTTTGGCTTTTAAGTTCACAAGCCGAATTAACGTTATAAGACGGCAAAATAAATAAATTAATAAAGTCTTTGTCCTGTATTAGTGCTTGTTTAATTCTACATCTACCTTCAAAAACATCAAGCAAATCAAAGACTACTCTATTTTCAACACCCATAACAACGTCAAGATTGTTAAGCCCAAAATCAACGTCAACCAATACTACGCTTGCCCCTAAATTAGCAAGCGCCCTACCAATATTAGCAGTGAAAGTAGTTTTACCCACCCCACCTTTTCCAGAAGTTATAACTATCTTCTTACCCACAACAATTCTCCTTTATTCTTTTATTTTAAAAATAAAAAAAACGTATGTTTTGACTTTTTAAGAAAAAACATACGATAAATTGTCGGTTATTTATTTTAGAAATATTTTAAAGCGATTTTTTTGGTTATTTCTTTATTGCCAATCGCAATTCCACCACCAAGTGCAACGCTAAAAATACCATTTTCTGCCAAATTAATGGCAATTTGAAGTTTATTTTCTAAATACTCTTTCAAATTGTAAATATTTATGTCTTGGCCAGAAATATATATACCTGCGTGTTTTATTTCTGCAGATACTTCAGGCGATAATTTTTTAAGAACCATTAAAATTAATTCAGATATTTTATCAAAATATTTTCTTGTGGCCTTGCAAATATCGAGTGCTTTAACTGATATAGCCCTTGGCGTACCCGTAACCACGTCTCTACCATTAACAACCATAGCAAGAGAATCAGACTCATCAACACTACCAATTTCCTTTTTAATCTTTTCAGCAGTAAGTAGCCCAATTTGTAAGCCATAGAACTCTGCAATATAGTCAATTATGTCAGTGCTAATTTTATTGCCACCAAAACTAACGGAAATACCCGCAATTACACCGTCTAACGATACTGCAGCAATATTAGTAGTACCCCCTGTAATATCAACAACAAAACAAGGTGAAGATTCGTTCAACGAAATTCTTTGTCCTAAAGCAGAAAGCAACGGACTTTCCACAAAATCTACTTTTGAAATACCGGCTTTTTTTGCAACCCTATAATATTTATCAATTATATCTGCACCCGCACCACAAGGAACGGAAAACATCGCATAAATGCCCGTTAAAGATTCATTTGCCTTTATTTTTGCAAGTAAACCCTTTAAAATTTCAACTGCAACACGTTCGTTTACAATTTCACCTTCAAAAATAGGAAAAACAATTTTTGTATTTTTAGCCGTTTTTCCCATAAGTTTTTTTGCTTCCAAACCTATTGCTTTTACTTGTCCATTTTCAACGTCTTCAACTGCAGCAACAGTAGGCTCACTTAAAACAAGCCCACTACCTTTCATATAGATATTTGTAAAGGAACTATTAAAATCAATAGCCAATTTTACACTCGCCATATTTCACCCACCAAAAAGGAACGCTGCAAATTTACAGCGTTCTTTTAATTTTAAAGTATTTCTAAATTCTTTTTGAAAACTTTTCTAAAGTCTGCGCCAATTTCCATTGCAGAATTGATTTCTAAAGTCGCATCCCCTTCAACTTCCGTTTTCATAATAACAGAATCACCTAAAATGTCACAATTAACACCTTTTATCACAGAAGATAAACTTCTATCTAAACTGCTAGCAATACGAAGCATTATACCCATTTTCCTAACAGCCTCAACGTCTTCATCGTTAACAAGTTCACGATATTTAGCCCATTCTGCCAAGTTTATATCTTCTATGCCCGTACTTGAAGCCACAAACGAAGCCATTACCAAATCTCTATGGCTAACGCCGTTTATTTGTGCGTTTAATATCGCATATCCACTATGTTTTTCAAAATTATAAAACGCTACGTTTTTACCTGCATCATATAAATATGAAGCAATTTTTAATATTTTTAAGTAATTCCTTGGGAATTTATGCAATACACGAAGTTGTTTGAATAATTGAACAGATAACGAAACAACTTGTTCCGTATGTTTTAAATTATAACCATAGAAATGCACTAAATTACTTAAACTATACGTTAAAACGTCAGAAACAGGCTTATCTAAAGTACTAGGAACAGCGTAATTAAACAATAACCCTGTCCTCAAACCACTACCACTAACGACAACGTTTCCTAAATTCATATGTTTTTTGAACGCAGAAACAACTGCCAAAGCACTAGGGAATATATCCGCCCTACCACTTGAAAGGCCTTTTATTTTCTTTTTTCTATCTAAATCAAGCGTTTTAACCAAATCGTAAACGTGATTAAAGTCATTGTCGCTAACAACGTAATTATGAATTGTTTTTAAAGGATACTTTTTCATAATTTTAGTCATTCTGCAAAGATTTCTAAACGAACCACCAACACCAATCAATTGTGTTTCAGGGTCAACCGTTTCAAGCCACGGTATATTTTTTAATTGTTCCGTGAAAAATTCTTCAATCTTTTCAGCAACTTGTGTAGGGGTTAAGCCATCTTGGTTAAACATTTCCGTCAAAGTAATAGCACCAAACGGCAAAGTTTGGTGGTTGAGTAAATTTCTCCTATTATAGTACACAATTTTAGTACTACCACCACCAATTTCAAGTATAAGCCCCTTAGGGATATCCATAGTATTAATTACACCACGATAAACGTATATCGCTTCTTCTTCTGCACTTAAAACACGTAATTTAATACCACAAACAGCACTAACTTCATCCAAAAAACTACGTTGATTTTTTGCACGTCTAACTGCAGCAGTTGCAACTGCAATAATTCTTTCTATACCATTAACGTCGCAAAGTTTTTTAAATAACTTTAACGTTTTTATAGTCTCTTGAATTCTGGCAGGTTTTAAAAAACCATCCTTTTCCATACCTTCTCCAATCCTTGGAGATTCTTTTAATTGGTCTACAATATGAAAATAACCATCTTCATGCACGTCTACTAAAAGTAATCTTGCGGTATTTGAGCCTAAATCAATAATTCCAATCCTTTCCACTTAAATCACCATCTTATAGTATTTTTCAGACCGTAAAATTTAAAAAATTACAACCTTTATGAAATTATATAATAAAAAGTCAAGTTTGTAAAGACGTTTTTTAAATTTTGTGCATAATTATTATTTTTTTCAATACCACTTTTTATTAGAAGTTTACAAAAGAAAATTAGTTTTTTATATATCAACTTTTTTTTACAAATACCTCAATTTTTTGTCGTTTTTTGACAATTGTTTTTTTGTGCAATATGCACAAAGGCTTTATGCTTTCTTCTTAAAACCTAGTACAAGTTGAACAATTGAAAGAATAATTAAAAAACCACCAAATAGTCTTTTTAACAAATCACCACTAATTGCCCTTGCAACGTAGCAACCTACAACACAAGATAAAATCCCTGGTAAAATAATCCACAAGATGCCCTTGAATTTTATAAGTTTATTTTTGAAATGAAATATTAGTGAAACTACGGCCATTGGTATAAAACTAATTAAATTTATTGCTTGGGCGGAATGTTGACCTACATTAAAAAAGATACTTAAAAGTGGAATTAAGATAGTTCCACCACCCATACCCATTCCACC
>JAZQVG010000055.1:0-8746 GCA_045631625.1 Christensenellaceae bacterium | reverse complement strand
TTTTAGGCTGTTTTCCTTATATATTCTAATAACTTATATTTATATATATTAATCTTCTTATTTAAAATAAAAGAATAAAAACAAATACATATACAAAGAAAAATACATATACAATGACAATGACAGTATCGTCGACGTATCGTGGCACGTATCGTCCACGTATCGTCAACACACATAAAAAAACAAGCAAAGTGTTTAACCTTGCTTGCTCCATTTTTTACGATCTGCTTTTGGCAACTTGCATTTTATAACGCCTAATATAATATTGTCTTCATACCTTACAAACTGCATATTTTCTATTGTGTATAAGGTATTGTTCGGTTTCCCGTTCGCACCCTTCGACACATAATTGGCGGGCGTATAGACTTTAAAAAATAATTCAATGTCTTTTGTCTTGCTATCAACGGCCACTTTATCAACAACCGCCATAACAAGCGCCCGTTTTTCTTCGGTTGTTGCAACTTCGTTTTTAAGGTTGTTTAAATATTTCTTCACATCTTCAACGCTTATAACAACTTTTGCGTTTGCCTGTATTTCGTAAATTTCCGCGTCTAACGCTTCTATTTGGTCGTGTAAATCGTTGTCAGCGTCTATGTAGTCGCTTTCACTCATACGGCTTTTAGGCGACAAATAAACGCTTAATAACTTGCTTTTTGCTTCTTTCAATTCGTCCCGCTTTTGTATAAATTCGTCAACACTAACGCCGTTTCCTTCTTTTAACATTTCTAAAATGCTTGTTGTGTAAAACTCAATCATTTCGTCCGTAAATATATAATTCTTAATTTTGTTAATTACTAAATCTTCTAACAAGTCTGCACGCACGGCCTTTGCGTCGCACGCTAACGCCCCTTTTTCCGTCCGCGTGCTACATCTATAATAACAATGCTCTGTGCTATGGCTGCTGCCCCGCATACGCCCGCCGCAAGTCTTACAAGTTAAATAACCTGTTAATATAAAGTCGTGTATCTTCTTTTCGCCCCAACGCGCGAAGCTGCCGTCTTTTTTGGCTCTTAACTTTTCCGCCCTGCTCCAAATTTCCTTACTTACAATGGCGGGTATTTGATCTTCTAGTATAATTGGCGCTTTGTTCTTAATTCGTTTCTTTGTTTTAAAGTCGCTTATTTCTTTGCCGTATGTGTAGCAACCTTTATATTTTTCGTTCCTTATAATGCTGCCAATAAGGTTTTTTGAAAATAGTTTGCCTTCCCTGTTCCTGTGGCCTTCCATATTCAATTTATTTGATATTGCTTTATAGCCATAACCCTGTAAATACAACTCAAACATTTGGCGCACCAAATGTGCTTCCACGGGGTTAATTTGATAACTTCCGTTTTCGTCGTAATAATAGCCAAAATTGGCCTTTCCGCCCATATTCTTGCCCTTTTGTGCGTGTGCCAATGACTTTGTGCGTACTTCGTCGCTTAAATTTCGGCTAAAAAATTCGGCTTGCGCAACCATTATTTGCTTCATTAATATACCCGTTGGGTCGTCTTCGAACGGTGTAGCAACCGCAATAACCTTAACGCCAAAATTGTTTAATTCGCGTTCGGTTACTAAAAAATCAACACTATCACGCGCGAAGCGGTCAACCTTATGGCACAAAACAATATCAAACAACCCTTTTTTACTATCTCTAATTAAATTGTTAAATTCTTCGCGTTTCTCTATCTTTGTTGACGCTGTAAAGCCTTCGTCTGCATAATACTTAACTATTTTAATATCGTGCTTTTTCGCGTATTCTTCGCACTTTGCGTTTTGCGCTTCTATACTTTCGCTTTGTTGCATATCGTCGCTAAACCTTGAATATATAACGCCCTTTTTCTTCATTTTTTCTCAACCTTTCATTTGCAAGTATAGTCGCATTAATTCTTCGCTTAACTTTTGCTTTTCTTCTAATGGTAGTTGCTTATTATTAAAAAGTAGTCTTGCCCGCTCCAATAAATCAATTATTTCGTCTTTCGTCGTTTCGTCCCTAAAATAATTAATATCTAATTTAAAATAAGCGCATATCAACTCTAAATGTTTAATGCTAATATTTCTGCGCGCACTCTCCCACGATCCAACCGTCGCACGCGAAACGCCTATAATTGCCCCTAATTCGTCTTGGCTAATATGTCGTGCTTTTCGCAACCCTTTTAACTTGTTGCCAAACTGCACCATATCCATTTTTAACACACCCTTAAAAATAATTTTTTTATGAAAAACATATATAAATATATAAAAAATGTTTTCTTTGTTTCTTTACTATATAACATATTTTATATATAATTCAATAATTCGCTCCTAAAAGACACAAAAAAGCAGCGAATATTCGCTGCTTTAAGAAAATTTATAATAGTATTTAAGGTGTAATTTTACACTACTTATAGCCGTTTAGTTTGGCCTTTTTAATAATGCTTGGGTAGTTCTTATAACAATTGTTTAAATCAACATTGCCGTTAATACCCGCTACTTTTCCTTTATCGCTATATTGCCACATACCATAATTGCCGTTGTATGTGCATTTGTCGTTATATTGTGCCACCCACCTATCATAAGCCTTTAATTTGCTATCGTGTAATTGATCCGCATACCAACTCTTACTTGCGTAAATACCCACATAATAACCCGCTTTTTCCATTGTTTCGCAAAACTCTTTAACTATGTTTGTTAATAATGTTTTGCTTAACTTTGCTTGCATTGCGTCTTCGGTATCAATATAAACTGGGTATTGCAATTTTTTGCCCTTCAATTGTTTAATAACAAATTTTGCTTCGTTTTGGGCTTGTTTTAGGCTTGTAGCGGTCGAATAATAGTAAACGCCAATATTTACACCAAACTTTGTGCAATTGGCGTAATTCTGCCCAAATTTGCCGTCTAGTGTTGGCTTACGGCTTTTAGTTCCCGTATACCCTAACCGCAAAATAGCAAAATCAACGCCGCTTGCCTTTACTTTCTGCCAATTAATATTGTTGTTCCAATGTGAAACGTCTATGCCTTTATGTTTCACGTAAAACATTCCTTTCTAATTGTCTTTTATTTTATTATACTACAATAATTTTAATTATTTTGACTTCTTTTCTACTTGTTTTTGCGCGTATTCTTCCATTTTATCGAACGCTTTTTGCACAATTTTTTCGATCGCTGCCTTTGTTAAAAACGGCTTGAATATTGCGGGTACTATGCCATAAAGACTATTAACAACCATTGCTAATTTTTCCGCCCCTACTTCGCCTGTTTCTTCCGCTAAATCAATTTTGCCGTTTACTTGCTCTTGTATTTTTCGCCTGGTGTCAAAAAAATATGTTACATACGCCAACACCACGCTTAAAAGCGCAAGCACAATATTTATAATTGTTTCTGCCATACTTTAAACTCCCCTATTTCTCTAATTTTTGTATGCGTTTCTCGTGCATTTTAACTTGTTCTTCTATTCGTGTTACACGCTCTTTTGTTCCGTCTAGTTTGTTTGTTAGTTCCCTTTGCCCTACTAAAATGTCGGTTTGTGTCTGCTTGATATATTTTATATCTTGCACCATTTCGCCGTGTTCTTCGCCTTTGTTTTCGCCCTTTTCCTTTCGGGTTAAAACAAAAGATATAATGGCTATAAGCGAACTACAAAACCCAACTATTGCTATTATTAATGTCAATTCGTTGCTCATATTCCCACCTTCTTACATTGTTTCGGTTTCTTGGCCAACGCTTACTATTTCATAACTTGGATCAACTGGTACTGATATAAACCTTGCGTTTAATTGCTCATAAGTCCACGAACTCAATACAAGTGCTAACGACATCCATTGTGAGTATGTCCTTTGTTGTGGCTGTACATCTTCGGGCGCAACAAGGTTGCCTTCTTCGTCATAAATTTCTTCTTCTATATCATAAAAACAATAGCCTTCACTTGAATATAATGTCCTAATAGTACGCAAAACCCCGCCTATTGTTGCTTGCCTCTCGTGTAAATATAAACCTGTTTGTATTTCTATGCTTCCTTCTGGTATTATTTGTGCCATAATTTCCCCCTAATTTTCTATGTTATATTCCAATTTTTCGCAAGTGCATAATCAGTTATCAACATTGCGCCTTCGCCCGTGCTTTCGCAAACTTCACAAGGCATTTTGCTTTCAATGTATGGATCTGCTGCTATCTGCTCCGCTGTTGGTGTTATTAATTTTACATATATACTTGTTAATTTTGCTTTATTTTTGTTGCCCATTGTTAATGTGTAAGTTTTTGTACCGCTTGAATAGTCCCATAACTCTTTAATAGTGTTTACTAGGCTATCAACTGTTAATAAGTGGCCGTAAGTGGATCCAGAACCAAGAGTTAAACTTATTTTAATATTTTTTAATTTTATCTCTTTTAAGTTAGTGCAATTTAATACAAAATTACTTACATTATTAGTTGCTGAATATAAATCTATAGTACCTGTTACAGTTTCTAATTTTTTAGCATTAGTAAACATACCAGAAACATTTGTTACTTTACTTGTATCAAAACTGCTTAAATCTAAACTTTCTAGGTTTGCACAACCACTAAACATTTCTTGCATATTTGTTACATTACTTGTGTTAAAACTGCTTAAATTTAAACTTGTTAACGCATTACACTCCTTAAATAATCTATACATACTTGTTATTCTGCTTGTATCAAAATTGCTTAAATCTAAACTTTTTAATTTTGCACAATTAACAAACATAATTTCCATTTCTATTAAATTACTTGTATCAAAATTACTTAAATCTAAACTTTCTAGGTTTGCACAACCACTAAACATACACTTCATAGTTGTTACATTAGTGGTGTTAAGTCTGCTCAAATTTAAACTACTTCCTTGATATATATAACATAAATAATAACAACTGTTAGTAGCGTCAACCATTGCTTGCAACATATCTTCGCCACCGCCCGAACCCGCAACATTAACATTAGCACTTGCATAATTTGTTACATCGTGCGTGCCGTTTGTTGTAATTTCAAGCGTGCCTGTTGGTGTTATGCCTTCTTCAAGCGTTCCCGTAACGCCTAAAATACTCACATCTTTTTTTATGTTTTCCGCCTGTATATTCGCGTCAATTCCGCTTGTTACACCTTCAACTATTACTTTGTCAAAATATTTGTTTTCCGTCGGCGTTACTGTCTGCGCGCTTGTAGTTGGCGCAACGGTCTTTTGTTCCGTTTGTATTGCTTCAACCGTTACTTGCGTTAATTCGTGGTTTTCGTCCGTTGGTGTTACTACTTGTTCGTTTGTAGTTGGCGCAATTGTTTTTTCTTCGCCTAATTTTTCAACTTCTTTTGTAAATGTAATTGCACCTAATCTTTTATTTCCTATATAAATCATTTTGCACCACCTTACTCAATAATCTCGTATATATTCGTAATTACAAAAGTTTCGCCGCTTGCAAATGTATGGTTTCTAGGGGCATAAACATATATTTTGTTAGTTCCAATATACACCACACAATTTAAACAAGTTTCAAATGTTTCGCCATTATTTACATATCGTAAAGTTATAGGCGCAAACATTGAAGGGCAAGGCAAGCTGGCTTGGTCTACACTAGTAAGTCCTGTTGGTGTGCAAAAATTATAAGTGTGAAAACCATAAGTAGTGGTATACCCTTCTAATTGATATTTTTTACCAACTTCAAAAGTTATGTTTGAGCTTGTGTTTATTTCTAAATACCTACTTTCTGCGCTAGTGTGTGCGCTTAAAGTGCCGCTAAAAATTGGTTTTTTACAAAATAGCGTATAATCTCCACATTTTAAAAGCCCGTTACTATCGTTTAGCATTTCGGTTAAAACTTCATAGAATAGTGGCTTTAAATCGGTATCTTCCGTTAAATAAATTGTGTTTGGCTGTGCTACTTCGTTCTCGCGTTCTTCTTCCGTACCAACCCACAATTGCATTGTTTTTTGGTTGTTTACTTCTTTTATGCCATATGCCACCGCGCTAAAATTTGGGTCTTTCGTTATACAATTCCACGAATAAGTAACAACGCCGCCTTCTTCCGCTGCAATACACCTGTAATAACAACCAAACTCAAATAAATAAATCTCAGGGTTGTTTGGATCTGGTATATTGCTGCCTAAATAAAATATTGTTTCGCCCAATGTGTCCGCGTCCGCAACTGGCACGCTTGCATAATTAGAAACAACCCTAAATGTATTGTCTTTAATATATGCTTCCCAATCTTCTTTTGTTGTTTTTATATCGCCTTCGTACTCGTTTAATATTTCGGTTAAACTTAATAATTCATTTTGCGCCGCTGCTGTTTCTTCCGCGTTTATCGCTTCATCAAAAGACAACTCAAATATTTCACTTTTCCAACGCTTAATTTCGCCCGCTTCCGTTTCATATTCAAAACGCAACTGCGTTTTAACATTGCCGTAATTTGTAATTGTATCTAGCAACGCGTATGTTGTGCCGTCTATAATGTCATAAAACTTTTTGCATTCGCCAAATTGCTTACACTCTTTAAACTCAATAAATTTTTGATATTCGCCAATATCAATGCCGCATATTGTACTTGGCAAAGTAAAGTTTAAATAAACAATATTTGTTTCGCCCTGTACCGAATTATGCGCGCATTTTTCAACTACAACTGTGCCGTCTTCGTTTACTGTTATATTTTTATTCATATTTGCCCCCTTAAACCTTAATAAAGCCTTCTACACGCCAATTTATACCCGTTGAAGCGGTCGAATTTCTAGTTGCAACAACTTTCATACCCGTTGTTGTCAAGTCCGTAAATGAACACTCTAAAAGCGCACTGCCTGGCACACTTGTATTTGCTGTAACTTGCACATTTGGCCGTTTTAAAAATGTTTTTCCAAAACTAACCGCAACCGCTTTCGCAACGCCCGCTTCGTCGGGTGTTATGTTTACATTTCCACAAATCACGCAATAGCCGTCGCCCCAAACTCTAACGCTTGTAAAATCGTCGCTGTTTGTACTTTCAATAATTCTATCAACGCTTTTGCCACCCCAATTAAACTCGTCTGCTTCGGTTGTTAGGCGTTTAAGGTGTTGTTGATATGCTAACGCCCTTTTAGAGTTTGTATAATCGTATACACCCCAACTTATAGGGCTGCTTTTACGCCCGCCATAAATATATATATTGTGCGCATAAACGCCGTTGTCTGCGTCCGTTTCGGTTGCCGTGTTTGAAAACCTTATTTGTTTCTCATTGTCGGTGTTTGGCGCTAAATAAACCCTTCGCCCTAACTTCACTTTATGAAAGCCAACATCTAGGCAATCTTGTTCTTCCGCCACCTTGCCAAATGCAACGCCTGTGCCGTCTGCTAAAATGTCTAATGTTGCAAACCCCGTTGGTAAAGTAAAGGTTGTTATTGTGCTTGTAAAATGATCGCTTAAAGTTGCTTCAAAAATATATGAACTATGCGAATTAAACCCGCTTAACAACTCGCTTGTATAAGTAAATGTATAGTTTGATACACTCGCGCTTGCTTCGGTGTATGTTGTTTGGCTTGCTAATCTATATTTATAATTTAAAGCAATCGTGTTTTTGTTTGATAACCCCGCAACCGTTCCGCTTATTGTAACCTTTACAAATTCGCCGTCTTCGTCTTGCGTGTTAGCGTCCTTATATCGCACAACACTAAAACTTGTTATTTTAGGCTCGGTATAGGCCAAAACATTATAAGTTGTTGTGTATGCGTTGCTTGTTCTACCCCTTCGATCCGTAACCGCAACTTTTATTGTTTGGCTTCCGCTATTTCTTAAAAAGTCTGTTGTAAATGTTCGGCTTGTATAAACCGCGCCGTTTATCTCAACCCTATAACTTGCAATTGCGCTCCCATAAGCCGTTGTTGTGTTTACTGTGCCGCTAATCTTTGAACGCCCTTGTATATATGCCCCAAATCGCCCGTTTAAGCCGTCTACTGCTTCCGCTAGGGTTAAACTACTAACCGTTGGCTTAACGCTGCTAGGCACGCTTAATTTGACGCTTTTTGTGGCGCTTCCAACTTGCGTGCTTCCGTTGTATGTTACACACCTAATTGTTATGGTTGCGCTTGTTGCGTTTGGTATTTCACTTGCAAGGCTTAACGGCGGTGTAAAACTTACATTGCCACTAACGGCCCCGCTTGTTATCTCAACATTTGACTTGCTGCCAAATGAATAATAAACCCTATGTGTAAAACTGCTATTTTTCTTTGTAACGGTTATTGTGCTAGCCGTTCCCATTGTCATATTGCTTGCACTAACCGAACTTGCACGCGGTATTGTATCAAGGCTTGCCGTTCCGCTCAATGTTTTTGTGCCTAAACTATCTAGCCCCGTTGTGTGTGTACCGCTTACACTAACCGACTTTGTGCCGTCGCTATTATGTGTAATAGTCTTTGAATAGGTTGCAAGCAAAATGGTTGTACCAACGGCTTTATCTCTAAAATCAAAGTTAATATATTTGGTATAAGTAGAACCGCCAATATTTAAAACAACTTTGCTATCGCCTGTGTTGTTATAACTATCATAATTTTGAACTTTTTTCATATACCATTGCGCTTTAATGGTAGATGTATTATTTGATATGCTTTGTGTCGCGCTCCAACGCAACTCGCAATCATAGTTTGCGTTATAACTTCCGCTAATTGTTCCGCTTAATGCCATATTGCCCCCTATTCTGTGCCTGTGTCTTCGTCTTCAATATTTGGTGTTGTTGCCGTTGATAATTTCAAAGATAAATTGCCATTGTTTCTTGGCATAAATGCAAAATTGCCAATCTTTAAGTTTTCTATATACTCG
>JAZQVG010000054.1:0-11178 GCA_045631625.1 Christensenellaceae bacterium | reverse complement strand
GAAAAGGTCCTCGTCGCACTGTTGCTAAGAAAAAGACGGCAGGCAGATAACGGTAGGAGGTAAGTAATTATGGCAGTAGCAAAAAATGCAACGAAAAAACGTAAAGACGCCAGAAAAGTTGATAAAGGACAAGTTCATATTCAGGCTTCTTTCAATAATACTTTAGTTACCATTACCGATATGCAAGGTAATGCAATATCTTGGTCAAGTGCAGGTAGTTTAGGCTTCAAAGGTTCTAGAAAGAGCACACCATTTGCAGCACAAATGGCAGCAGAAGCAGCAGGCAAAGTTGCAAGAGAACAAGGTATGCGTTCCGTAGAAGTTTACGTAAAGGGTCCAGGTGCAGGTAGAGAATCAGCAATCCGTGCACTTGCAAACTGCGATATGGAAGTAACTCTAATTCAAGACGTTTCTCCAATTCCACACAATGGTTGCAGACCACCTAAAAAACGTAGAGTATAATGGAGGAATAGAAAATGGCTAAATATACAGATTCAAAATGTCGTTTATGTAGACGTGAAGGTGCAAAATTATTCTTAAAAGGCGAAAGATGCTTTAAGGGTTCTTGTGCTTTCGAAAAGAGACCAACTGCTCCAGGCCAACACGGTATGGCAAGAAAGAAGGTTTCAGAATACGGCTTACAACTTCGTGAAAAACAAAAATGTAAGAGAATATACGGTGTACTTGAAGGTCAATTCAGAAAGTATTATGAAAAGGCTGATAGAATGAAGGGTATTACCGGTGAAAACATGCTTTCATTATTAGAAAGAAGATTAGATAACGTAATCTTCAGGATGGGTATTGGTTCATCAAGAAGCCAAGCACGTCAATTAGTAACACACGCACACTTTACTGTAAATGGTAAGAACGTAAACATTGCTTCTTACAATGTAAAAGTTGGCGACGTTATCGCAGTTAAAGAAAGCAAGAAAGACAACAAGTACTTTAGCGAAATCAAAACTATGAAGGTTGCTAATATGCCTAAATGGTTAGAATTCAACCCAGAAACTTTAGAAGGTAAGATTTTAGCATTACCACAAAGGGACGACGTTGATATCACAATCGCTGAACATATGATTGTCGAATTATATTCTAAATAATTAAATAAAAAAATTAAATTAAAATATCGATGGGCTTTCAGGGGGGAAAGTTAAAGTGATTCCACGCTTTAACAAGAATTCCCTGAAACACCTATATCGAAACTATTTAAAGGAGGATATTTTCTTATGATGGAAATAGAAATGCCAAAAATAGCAGTGGAAGAAAGCGAAGATAAAAGTTATGCGAAAGTAGTAGTAGAACCTTTAGAAAAAGGTTTTGGTTTAACTTTAGGTAATGCTTTAAGAAGGATTTTATTATCAGCATTACCAGGCGTAGCGATTCAAGACGTTAAGTTTGCAGAAAATTTAGGTGTAAAACACGAATTTTCTTCAATCGAAGGTATTAAAGAAGACGTAACTGAAATTATCTTAAACTTAAAATGCGTTGCAATCAAGTCAACAAGTTTTGATAAGGATTATATCAAAACTGTAAAACTCGTAAAAGAAGGTCCTGCAGAAGTTAAAGCAGGCGACATCGTTTGCGATTTTGACTTGGAAATATTAAACCCAGACCTTCACATTTGTACAATTGATGAAGGTGGCAAAATTGATATGGAACTTACCGTAGGTAGAGGTAGAGGTTACCAAGGTGCAAGCGAACATAAGTCAGATATTATTGACGTAATCGCAATCGACAGTATCTACACCCCTGTTAAAAAGGTAAGTTATAACGTATCAGCAACACGTGTTGGTCAAAGCGTAGACTTTGATAAATTGACACTTGAAGTATGGACAAACGGTGCTTTCTCAGGCAAAGATATCGTAAGTCTTGCAGCAAAGATTTTAGAAGAACACGTAAAAATGTTCGTATCTTTATCAGAACTTGGCAATATGGGTATACTTGTACCACCAGAAGAAGATAAGAAGATTAAAATTCTTGAAATGGCAATTGAAGAAATGGACTTATCAGTACGTTCATACAACTGCTTAAAGAGAGCAAATATTCATACGGTAGAAGATTTAACAAGCAACACTGAAGAAGATATGCTTAAAGTCCGCAATCTCGGCAAGAAATCTTTAGACGAAGTAATATTCAAACTCGAAAGTTTCGGCTTGAAATTAAAGGACAAGGAGGACTAAACAATGGCAAGAAAATTAGGCGTAAACGCTACGCAAAGATTAGCATTATTAAAAAACCAAGCATCAGCACTTTTATGGTATGGTAAGATTGAAACAACTGAAGCAAGGGCTAAAGAAGTTGCATCTTACGTATCAAAAATTATAACTCTTGCAGTAAACACTTATACTGACACTGTTGAAAGTGAAGTTAAGGTAGTTGACGAAAAGGGTAAAGAAACCACAAAAACCTTAATTAAAGACGGCGTTAAGAAGTTAAATGCTAGAAGAAAAATCATTTCTCTTGTAAACGATTTACAAGAAGTAAAAGGCTTTAAGGAAAGCAAACCAGACTTCAAAGCACGTACGAAAGCAGTTAAGAGCCCACTTATCGAAAAGATTTTTGATGAGTATGCACCTAAATACGCTGCACGTAAAGAAGAAAAAGGTCAAGGTGGTGGATACACAAGAATTTATAAACTTGGCGCTAGAAAAGGTGATGCAGCAGAAGTTGCTATTATCGAATTGGTTGACTAATTTTAACTAATAAAAAAAACCGTTCTAATTAGAACGGTTTTTTTATTTGTAAATTTTTATTTATTCTTTTGTTTTTTTAAATCTAATTTCACCAACTATAGACGAACCGATTGAAAAGGCTTCGTTTATTATGCCTGTAAGCGATAAGTTTATTAGATTGTATAGTAACCAACCGGAAGCAGCAGGAATATTCATAATCCTTATAACGTGTGGATTGTCTATTCCAAATGAAATTGTAGAAATTAACTTAGCACATATAGATAATAGACTTAAAGATATGGCAAAGATTATCGCAAAATTAGTGTCAATACTCCAAGTTTTAGATAAGTGCAAAACTGTTTCGTCCCAAGAAATCAAAACGGTAATTATACCTGAAAGAAGTACTAAGAAAGAAAAAATCCAAATAGCAGGCTTAGTATTTTTATTTTTTGCAACCAAAACAGTAAAAACAATGTTTCTTATAATTCCCACCGCGTCCATTGCAACACCAACGTAAGCCTTAAGCAATACGTATTGAGCAACGAAAAACAACGTACCAAGCGTTCTCATCGTTAGGATTTGAAAATGTTTATTAAATTGTAAAGAAGATAGGTTTAGGCATATTCCAATAAAGCCTAAAACTTGTGCAATAATAAATTCTGGCATAATAGTCCTTTTACTTGGATAATTGTATCACAATCATTTTAAAAAAATCAAGTAAAAAGATATAAATATTAAATAATATATGTATAAAATTGTTGACAAGACTTATATCAGTTTGTATAATATATTTCATAATGAAAGTTTAGTTTTATTAAACTTTTGGTTAATAATCTCTAAACTATTTTTATGCAAGGTGAAATAATGATTTTAGGCGAAAAAATAAAAGATTTAAGGTTATCTTGTGAACTTACCCAAGAAGAACTTGCCGATAGATGTGAATTGACTAAGGGGTACATATCACAACTTGAAAACGACTTAACTAGTCCGTCCATTGCAACGCTTATTGATATATTATCAGCGCTTGGCACTTCGTTGAAAGAGTTTTTTAACAGTGTTGACGATGAAGAGAAAATAAGTTTTAGCAAAAATGAATTTATAGAAAAGGTTACTGATGGATATACTCTTAATTGGTTAGTACCTAACGCACAAAAAAACGCAATGGAGCCTATACATATTTTGCTTAACGTAGGTGAAAGTACTGACGAAGATTTCCCACACGAAGGTGAAGAGTTTGGGTACGTTATAAAGGGTGAAATCGTGCTTATAATTGGCAAGCGTAAAATCAAAGTAAAAAAAGGCGAAAGTTTTTATTTTACTGCAAATAAAGTACATTGTATAAAAAACAACGGCAAAACTAATGCCGAAATTATATGGGTGTCATCACCACCATCATTTTAATTTTTTTGTAAAGGTAGTGTGAGTATGAAAAATTTAACAAATGAAAAGATAATTGAACTTGTAAACGTTACTAGGGAATTTGAAAGTAGCGTTTTTGCCGTTGACGATTTAAGTTTATACGTAAGAAAAGGTGAATTTATTACCTTTTTAGGCCCATCTGGTTGTGGTAAAACTACAACTTTACGTATGATAGCAGGTTTTGATAAGCCGACCACAGGTAAAGTGTTGTTAAATGGTAAGGATATAACAGACTTGCCACCAAACAAGCGTCCAATCAACACGGTTTTCCAACGCTACGCACTTTTCCCACATTTGAATATTGCAGAAAATATAGCGTTTGGTTTAAAACTTAAAAAATTAGATAAAAAAGTTATTACCGAAAAGGTAGAAAAAGTCTTAAAAATGGTTGATTTAGAAGGCTTTGAAAAACGTGACGTTTCAACCCTTTCAGGTGGTCAACAACAAAGGGTTGCAATTGCCCGTGCACTTGTAAACGAACCAGAAATTCTACTTTTAGACGAACCACTTGGGGCACTTGACTTAAAAATGAGAAAAGATATGCAGTTAGAATTAAAAGAAATGCACAAAAAATTGGGCATAACTTTTATTTACGTGACGCACGACCAAGAAGAAGCACTTACTATGAGTGATACTATCGTAGTTATGAAAGACGGTGTTATACAACAAATTGGTACGCCGGAAGATATTTATAACGAACCTAAAAACTCTTTCGTTGCAGACTTTATCGGTCAAAGTAATATTTTTTCTGGCACTATGGCTGATGAGAAAAAGGTTAAATTTATAGGCAAAGTATTTGATTGTGTAGATAATTATAAAAAGAACGAAAAGGTGGACGTTGTAGTTAGACCTGAAGACGTTGAACTTTTTGACGAAGGTCAAGGTATTGTGGACGGCAAAATTATTAGTTCTATATTTAAAGGCGTACACTATGAAATGATTATGCAAGTTGGCAAAACTGAAGTGGTTATACAAGATACTATCGAAAGAAAGGTAGGTGAAAAGGTAAGCATTAAAATTAAGCCAAATAATATTCATATTATGGAAAAGGAATTTTCTTCAAACAAATACGAAGGGTATATTACAAAGAAAAATACCGTTGTATTTGGCGATGGAGAATTTGACTGTGACGTAACGCAATTATACCCAGGTTCTTTCTTGGATGAAGAAGGGTATTTGATTACATTAGACGGGGAAAAGATTGACTTAACGGACGTAGACGTAAACGTTGAAGTTGGTTTAAAAGACATAGAAATTTCAGACGACCAAGATTTAGGTGGCGCAGTTGGTAACATTATTTCAATGATTTATAAGGGCGACCACTATCAATTGATTGTTAGAACTAACGAAAATGAAGAAGACTACGTATTTGATACGGAAGATACTTGGAACGAAAACGATAGGGTATCTGTAATTATTCCTAAAGAAAAAATTAAATTATCATTAAAGCAGGAGATTAGAAGATGAAAAAAGGGTTTTCTTTTTCAAGAAAAAACCTTTGCATCCCGTATGCACTATTTTTAGTGTTGTTCGTAGTAATCCCTTTGCTTTTAGTAGTTTACTACGCATTTACTGATGTAAACGGAAATTTTTATCTTGGAAATTTTGGAGAATTTTTCTCAGACGCATCAAAGGTAAGCACTCTTTTAATAAGTATCGTAGTGGCGTTTTTAGTGACTATGATATGTATAGTGATTGCATACCCTATTGCTTACATTTTATCTAAAATGGATAAAAAGGTAGCGTTTATCTTTTTATTGTTGTTTATCACGCCAATGTGGATAAACTTTGTACTTCGTGCAATGGCAATGAAAGAATTATTAACCTTTTTAAACGTACCGTTTGGCAACCTTGCTAATATTATAGGGCTAACGTACGACTATTTGCCATTTATGATATTGCCAATATATTCAGTGCTAATAAAAATGGATAAAAGCCTAATAGAAGCATCGCAAGATTTAGGTGCAAACAAGGCAAAAACTTTCTTAAAAATTACATTGCCGCTTTCTTCTGGAGGAATAATAAGTGGCGCAATGATGGTGTTTTTACCTGTAATGAGTTGCTACGTAATTACCGATATGTTTAGTGGTAGTACGGGCTTTACGGTAATTGGTAAACTAATCGCTTGGTGTTTCGTAGGTGAAGGTGGCGTACAAGCCGATACTAACGGCGGTGCAACTATTGCACTTATTATGCTTGTAATTATGTTTATTGCGATGTGGCTTACAGGTGGTTTTGAAAATGAAGAAACGGGTAGGGGGACGAACTTATGATAAAGAAAATTTTATCAAGATTATATATCTTCCTAATCCTTGCATTTTTGTATATACCTATTATTCTAATAGTAATATACAGTTTTAACACAGGCAAAACGTTTGGTCTTTGGGAAAAGTTTGGATTTTATTGGTATCTTAAACTTGGCGAAGTTAAAGACGTTGTCTTTAACACTATAGTTTTAGCAATTATTTCTTCGCTAATTGCAACTTTACTTGGTACACTTGGTGCTATCGGTATGTATTATAGCAAAGGTAGATTAGGCAAAGCAGTTAAAGGCATTTCTCAAATACCTGTTGTTAATAGTGAAATTGTTACGGCTTGCGCATTAGTTATGTTGTTTATGGTGTTAGGCGTAGCACATAGGTCAATTTTCGGTGTATACCTTGGTCATATTACATTGACGGCACCTTTCGTTGTGCTTTCCGTTATGCCAAAATTAAAACAAATGGACAGCAGTTTGTACGAAGCAGCCTTGGACTTAGGCGCAACGCCAATGCAAGCGTTGTTTAAGGTGGTATTGCCAGAAATTTTACCGGGGATTTTCTCTGGGTTTATGATTGCAATTACCTTATCGCTTGACGATTATATTGTAACTGCAACACTAGCCCCACTTGACTTTGATACTATAAGTACTGCAGTTTATAAATCGTTAGCGTTGACAACTAAAGAATCGACGGAAACAATCCCAATTTATAGGGCAGTTACTACAATTATATTCTTTGCAACCATTTTAGTTGTTGTAATTATGAATATAAACGCTTCAAAGAAAAGCAAAAAGGCACAAGGGGTGGTATAATGAAGAATAATATTTTTTCAAGATTTTTAGCCGTTATACTGTGCTTAGTTTTTGTTTGTACGTTGTTTGCCCCTGTAACTATTGTGTTTGCTAAAGAGCCTGTTACGGAAATTACGGTATTCAGTTTGGAAGATTATATAGATTTGGGCGATGAAAGTAGTGGTAGAGAGAGTGTTTTAGATATATTTGAACAAGAAACGGGCATAAAAGTAAACTATTATACGTTTGGCACAAATGAGCAAATGTATAACGAATTACAAAAAAAACCTGAAGATTGCGACTTAATCTGCACGTCTGAATATTTAATTATGAAGATGATGAGAGAAGGTTACGTGCGTTCTTTTGAAACGCCTGATACCGTTAAAGAGTACGGCTCACCTTATATTAAAGACGTATTTAAGGGCTTAAAAATAAAAGATGGCGAAAACAACGAACTTGCTTTTATGACGGAAGATGAAAGTTCTAGTTACGCCGTAGGTTATATGTGGGGCACGCTTGGTATGATTTATAGGTTAGATGCTATTAGTGAAGGCGAACTTGATAGTTGGGCTAAACTTTGGGATACTAAGTATAAGGGCAGACAAACTATAAAAGATAGTATTAGAGATAGTTATATAATCGCATTAGCGTACGTTTATCAAGACGAGTTGCTTGAATTAAAAGCACAGTTTGAAGAAGGCGAAATTTCTGCTTTAGAATATAACGAAAAAATTACGGAAATTTTTAATAGAACGGACACTACAAGCGTGGAGAAAGCAGAAGAAAGTTTAGTACAATTAAAGTCGAATATGTACGGCTTTGAAGTAGACGGTGGTAAAACTGACATATTGACGGGCAAAATCGATATAAACGTTGCTTGGTCGGGCGACGCCGTATACGCACTTCAACAAGGTTTATACGATGAAGAAACTTGGGAAGAATTGCCAGAGGAAAAGCAAGTTCATTTAGGTTATGCAGTGCCGGAAGAAGGTGCAAACATCTGGTTTGATGCTTACGTAATGACAAAAGACGCTGAGTATGAAGCATCAAGAAAGTTTTTAGAGTTTATTTCAAGGCCAGACGTTGCAGTACTTAATATGACGGAAACGGGCTATACATCTTGTGTGGCAGGCGACGAAGTGTTTGATTACGTTTTAGAAACTTACGATGACGGAGAAGGGGAAGGTACTGACTTTGATTTATCTTACTTCTTTGGCGAAGGGGAGTATACCTTAAACGTATCTGATTTTTCAAAGCAAATGTTTATGGCACAATACCCAACTGAAGAAATTATCAACCGTTGTGCAGTTATGCAAGACTTTGAAGGGGAAGGGTTAAATGCAATAAATGCCGCTTGGAAAAGAATTAAACTAACAACCTTAACTACAGCACAAATGATAATTATTATAGTTGCTATAGTTTTAGTTGTGTCGGGTGCTACCGTTTATAAAATAACCAAAGGTAAAAAGCGTAAATAAAACAATAAAAAAGGCTGTTGCAAAATGCAACAGCCTTTAATTTTAGTTAAAATTACTTAATAACCCTAATTTTAATAATACCGTCAACAGAAGCAATGTGTGAAACAATTTCATCAGAAACTTCTTGGTCAATATCAAGTATAGTCACTGCATAAGCACCTTTACTTTGGTTTGTAAGGTTAGAAATGTTTATATTGTCTTTAGCAACTGCAGTTGTAATTTGTGCTAAGATATTTGCAATATTCTTATGTAGAATAACAAGTCTAAAATCAGTTGTCCTTGGCATCGTACAAGTTGGGTAGTTTACAGAATTAACAACGTTACCATTTTCAATATAATCGATAAGTTGTTTAGCAGCCATAACTGCACAGTTGTCTTCTGCTTCTTCAGTAGAAGCACCAAGGTGTGGTATTGCAATAATATTTTCAATGCCGATAATGTCGTCACTTGGGAAGTCAACTACGTATCTACCAATCTTGCCAGATTTTACAGCGTCAATAATATCAGCGTTGTTAACAAGTTCGCCCCTTGCACAGTTGATAATTACGGTACCGTCTTGCATTTTAGAAATCAATTTCTTATTGATAATGCCTTTATTTTGGTCTGCAATGTAAGGAATATGAATAGTGATATAATCACATTTTTTACAAAGTTCTTCTAATTCCTTAACGATTTTAACGTTAGAAGAAAGCCTTAAAGCACTTGTGACAGAAAGGAAAGGGTCGTATCCGTAAACTTGCATACCTAAATCGATAGCAGAGTTAGCAACTAACGCACCGATAGCACCAAGCCCGATAATGCCAAGCGTTTTGCCCTTAATTTCGTAGCCTGCAAAGTTAGATTTGCCTTTTTCAACAAGTTTACCAACTTCATCACCTTGACCTTTAAGAGTTTTAACCCACTCAATAGCGTCAACAATCTTTCTTGAACCTAAAAATAAACTTGCTAAAACCAATTCCTTAACAGCGTTAGCGTTAGCACCAGGGGTGTTGAAAACAACCACGCCTTGTTCTGCGTATTTTTCAATAGGAATATTGTTTACGCCAGCCCCAGCCCTTGCGATTGCAATAGTGTTTTTATCTAATTCATAGTCGTGCATTTTGAAAGAACGAAGCATAATGCCAACAGGGTTTTTAACTTCGCCGTTAACTTTATAATTTCTATCAAAAACGTCGTCAATTACTTTGCTAATTGAATTTAGCGTTAAAATATTATACATTATTTATTCTCCAATTCAAATTTCTTCATAAAGTCAATAAGTGCTTTTACACCTTCAACAGGCATAGCGTTGTAAATAGAAGCCCTCATACCACCAACGATACGGTGACCTTTAAGTGAAACTAAACCAGCCTTAGTTGCTTCGCTAACAAACTTAGCGTCCAATTCTTCATTACCCGTAACGAAAGGTACGTTCATAAGCGAACGGTCTTTAACGGCAACGTTGTTTTTATATAGAGAAGAATTATCGATAAAGTCGTAAAGCATTTTAGCCTTTTCTTCATTAATTTGTTGCATTACTTTTACGCCACCTAAAGCCTTTAAGTGTCTAAATACTAACATAGCAACGTACATAGGGAAGCAAGGTGGGGTGTTGTATAAACTGTCGTTTTTATCTTGAATATCGTAGCGAAGCATAGTTGGACAAATATCTTTATGTTTGCCAAGCAATTCTTTTTTAACGATAACGATAGTCACGCCTGCAGGTGCAATGTTCTTTTGAGCACCAGCGTAAATTAAACCAAACTTACTAACGTCAACTTCTTCACTTAAAATACAAGAACTCATATCAGTAACAAGCGTAGCGTCAGTTTTTGGAAGGGACGTAAACCTTGAACCGAAAATTGTGTTGTTATAAGTAAAGTGTACGTAGTCGATATCTTTTCTAATATTTAGACTGTCCATATCAGGTATATAAGTGTACTTTGCTTCTTTAGAAGAGCCTGCAATGGCCATATCTCCATATTTTAAACCTTCTTCATAAGCCTTTTCAGCAAAGTTACCCGTCAAAATATAGTCAGCCTTGCCTTTTTGTAAAAGGTTAAGTGGAACGGCAGCAAATTGTTGAGAAGCACCACCTTGAACGAAAAGTACGGAATAATCGTCAGGGATATTCATAAGTTCACGAAGTAAAGCGTTTGCTTCATCGTTAACAGCCATAAAAGGTTTACTTCTGTGGCTCATTTCCGTTATACTCATACCCGTGCCGTTGAAATCTAAAAGTTCCTTTTGTGCTTGTTCTAAAACAGGCAATGGCAAAGTAGATGGACCTGCTGCAAAATTATATACTCTCATAATAACCTCCAAAAAAGTATAGAGTTAGTTTATATCAAATTGATAATAACAATTATACTATTATACGACTTTTTTTTCAACTGTTTTACAAGCCTTTTTACATATTTTATTTTACTAATAAATAATAAGGTTTACAATTTTTCAAAAATGAGATATAATTAAAAGGAAATAATATTAAATAACAGTTAATTTTTTATATAATTTACTAAAATTTAGGAGACTTAATTTGAAAAAACAAAACCAAAAAGATAATACTAATAAAAAG
>JAZQVG010000053.1:0-4736 GCA_045631625.1 Christensenellaceae bacterium | reverse complement strand
TATCAACGAAGTAATTGAAGTAATTAAAAAATCTGCAGATAAAAACCAAGCAGTTGAAAGTTTAGTTGCTAATTTTGAACTTTCTGAAAAACAAGCAAATGCAATACTTGAAATGAGATTGCAACGCTTAACAAGTATGGAAGTTGAAAAATTAAAAGAAGAATTAGCACAACTTAAGTTAACTATAGAAGACTTAAAGGATATTTTAGCAAACGAAAGTAGAGTTGTTGAAATTATCAAAAACGATTTAATAACTATAAAAGAAAAATACCCAACGGAAAGAAAGACGGAACTTTCTTACGATTACGGCGATATCGATATTGCAGATATGATACCTGTGCACGACGTTGTTATTAGTTTAACCTATTCTGGTTACGTGAAACGTGTACCTGTTTCTGAGTATAGAACTCAAAGAAGGGGTGGTAAGGGCGTCACTGCGCATAAACCTAAGGAAGAAGATTTCGTTGACAATATGTTTATAGCATCTTCTCACGACGATATTTTATTCTTCACGGATAGGGGTAGAGTTTACAGCATAAAAGGCTTCTTTATTCCTGAAGCACAAAGAACTGCTAGGGGTAGGGCTATAGTTAATTTATTGCAATTATCAGAAGGCGAAAAAGTTTGTGCAATGCTTCCTATGAAGGAAAATCAAGAAGGCTATATTATGATGGCAACTAAAAACGGACTTATCAAAAAGACTTCTTTAGAAGAATTTAGAAGTATCAGAAAGGTTGGTAAGGTTGCGATTAGTATAGTTGAAGGCGATACGTTGATTTCTGCACAACTCACTACGGGTGATAGCGAAATTATTATGGCTTCACACGAAGGTAAGTGCATTAGATTTAGCGAAAAAGACGTTAGGCCAATGGGTAGAGATACTCAAGGCGTAAGAAGTATGAAACTTGTTAACGACTACGTAGTTGATATGACGGTTGTCAAGGAAGGTTACCAAGTAATTACTATGACGGAAAACGGCTACGGTAAACGTTCTGATATAGATGATTATAGGTTGCAATCTCGTGCCGGCAAGGGCGTAAAAGCAGGCGTATTTAACGGTAAGACGGGTAAACTTGTAAGTCTAAAACTTATTAGTGAAGATGAAGACGTTATGATTATAACTAGTGCGGGTGTGATTATTAGGGTATCTTCAAGCGATATTAGTTGTATTGGTAGAGATACTCAAGGCGTAAGAGTTATGAAGATTGACGATTCAACCGTTTCTAAAATTGCAATTTCTCCAAAGGCAGATGAAGAAGAGTTTGCTGATGAAACGGAAGTGAAAGAATAGTAAAAAACAATAAAAGGGCTACTTAATTGTAAAGTAGTCCTTTTAATTTTATTTTTTTATAAAATTGGTGTGTTTTTGTATTGACAAAAAAATTTTATTTATATATAATAATTAAGCGTTTGAATTAAATACTTGCTGCTATGGCTCAGATGGTAGAGCACATCCTTGGTAAGGATGAGGTCACCGGTTCGATTCCGGTTAGCAGCTCCAAACAAAAAACCACGATTTTAATCGTGGTTTTATTTTTTATATTTTTTCAATTACTTCTAAAATTTTAGCAGATAAAAGTTCGCTAACTTTGTTAAGGTTTTTTATAAATTGTTCACTAACAATTCCGCTACCATATACGTCCGTTACGCCCTTTATCATAATAAGTTGTATTTTATTGCTTAAGCACACTTGTGCAATTGCACATCCTTCCATGTCGTAAATATCAGCACCAACGGTATTTACTAATGCAATATCGCTTTCTTTACAAGTAAATCTATCGGAAGTGGCAAGTTTAACGCCTTTTAAGTTAAAGTTTCTTTTGTCGAGGTCGATATAAAGGCTATCGTAATTTTGATTAAAACCAACAGGGCATTTATCAAGTTCGCTTAAATCAAAATCGTATTGACAGCACTTTTCAACAGAATATAAATTAAGCGCTTCAACTTTCTCTTTTAACCCACCAACAGAACCGAAATTTATTATGATGTTAGGTGAAAATTTATCAATAAGAATTTGAGTTGTCATAGCAGAAGCAACTTTGCCTACGTTTGAAATGGCAATACACACGTCTTTATTTGCTATTTTACAAGTAATAAACGTTTTGCCACTGATATTTTGTTCTTTAATATCGCTTGCAAAATTTAACAGACTATTTAATTCTGGCTTTAAAGCAACAACTATACCTATCATATTTAACCTCTATGCTAATTTTAACATATAAATATAAACAAAGTCAATTTAAATTAAAAATTTTTTAATTATTTATTAAGCGTGTAAAAATGAATTCACGATATTAAAATTGCTACGTAGAAATCAAAATTTT
The DNA here is from genome assembly GCA_045631625.1 of Christensenellaceae bacterium. Lineage (GTDB taxonomy): Bacteria > Bacillota > Clostridia > Christensenellales > Borkfalkiaceae > UBA1259. Next base: position 2,412 of record JAZQVG010000053.1, on the reverse strand, counting down.
GCTTTATTTTATAAGTTTTTACCCCGATAAAATGAAATCGTGAAATTAAAAAAAAGGCTAAAATACACCCTTTTTTCATAAACAGTGTCAAAAAACGGCATTTTTTTTGCTTGACAAACAAAACGATACCCTATATTATTAAATTATGAAAATTAAAATTGGAGAAGTTTTATGCCCAAAAAATTTTATAAAATTTTAGATAAAAAATCAACTTTTATCGATTCAAAAGTAAAGATTGGAAAAAACGTTATAATATACGAAAATAACCGGATAGAAGGAAACACGGTTATTGGAGATGGTAGCATAATTATGCCTAACTGTTATATTAAAGATAGTATAATTGGCAAAAATTCAACGATAAACTTTAGCCAACTTGAAACTGCTAAGGTTGGAAACGATTGTTGCGTTGGGCCTTTTGCAAGGTTAAGACCTAATGCAGACGTTAAAGACGGTGCAAAAATAGGCAATTTCGTTGAAATAAAAAACGCAACTATTGGTGAAGGTAGTAAAGTTAGTCATTTAGCATACGTTGGGGATGCTGATATAGGTAGTGATTGTAATATTGGTTGTGGTGCAATTTTCGTTAATTATAACGGTAAAATCAAGCAGAGAACGACTGTTGGTGATAACGTGTTTATTGGAAGCAACTGCAATATTATTGCACCTGTTAACGTTGAAAGCAATTCGTATATTTGTGCCGGCACCACCGTTACTAACGACGTTAAGGAAGACGATTTCGTTATCGGTAGATTACGCCAAGAAATTAAAGAAAAAAGAGCACACGAGTATCTTAAAAAAATAGTGGAGAATAAGTAAATGGGATTATTTTTTGGAACTGATGGTTTAAGAGGAAAGGTAAACGAAGATTTAACTTTTGATATTGCATATAAAATTGGTAATGCTTTGTCTGTGTTAAAGAACAAGCCGACTATTTTGATAGGTAGCGATACAAGAATTTCAGGTTCTTATTTAACGCTTGGTGTTGCAAGTGGTGCAATGAGTGGTGGTGCTTCCGTTATTGATGTAGGTATAGTACCAACTGCCGGCGTTGCATATTTAACTAAACTTATTAAAGCAGATTACGGCGTTGTAATATCGGCATCGCATAACAGTGCTGAATATAACGGTATAAAGGTTTTTAATAGTGATGGATATAAACTTTCCGACAAGGAAGAAGAAAGGATAGAACGACAGTTTATACACGATAAAACTAACTCTTTTCCTGCAATAGGAACTTTTACTCAAAATCTTAATTTAGTTAAAGAATATAAAAAATTTCTTATTTCAAAAAGTGCAAATTCCTTGGTGGGTAAAACGATTGTTTTGGACTGTGCGCATGGGGCGGCAATTCGTATAGCACCTGAAGTGTTTAGAAAATTAGGGGCGTTTGTAATTGCTTCTAATAGTACGGAAGAAGGATTAAAAATTAACGATAAATGCGGGGCACTTTATCCACAAAATTTAGTTAGAAGAGTAGAGAGATATAAAGCAGATATGGGCTTTGCTTTTGATGGCGATTCAGATAGGCTTATCGCTTGTACGGAGAAAGGTGAAATTATTGATGGAGATATGATAATATACACTTTATCGTTATATCTTAAAAAGTTAGGTAAATTAAAGGAAAACACGGTTGTTGGCACAAGTCATACAAATATGGGTATTGAAAACGCTTTAAATGAAAATGGCGTTAAATTGCTTAGAACTGATATCGGTGACAAATATGTTCTTCAAAAGTTAATTGAAAAGAATTTATCATTAGGTGGAGAACAAAGCGGACATATAATATTAAAAGATTTAGCAACTACGGGCGATGGTATTTTATCTGCAATTGCCGTTGCAAATATGATAATTGAAGAAGATAAAAAGTTTTCTGAGATTGTTAAAGTTAAACTTTATCCACAAACAAATAAAAACGTAATCGTTACTGATAAATTTAGAATAATTAATAGTGAAGAATTATCTAAGGTAACGGTAAAATATAATACGGAATTGGCAGGTAAGGGAAGACTAATGATTAGGGCTTCTGGGACAGAGCCTAAAATTAGAATTATGGTAGAAAGCCCAGACGAAAAAATAAATGAAAATATTGCAGATAATATAAGTTGTCTAATTGAAAAAATTAATTTGGAAAACTAAGTAAAAAAGTGGCTTTTCGTTAAGCCACTTTTTTATATTGAGATTTAAAGTAAATTATCTGTCATTTTTCGCTTTAAAAATATTTTTTTATAGATATAAATAATAAGGCTTTTTATTTACAAAATAAAAAAATTGTGTTAAAATGAAAAAAATATAATGTGGTATTGTGCCATTTTTAACTTAAGGAGGTGCTTTTATGAAAACTTGTCGTAAAAATTTAGCAAGTTTAATTACTTCTATTGCTATTTTAGTTGTATCATTAGCATTGCTTCTATT
>JAZQVG010000052.1:0-8504 GCA_045631625.1 Christensenellaceae bacterium | reverse complement strand
CATTAGACCACTCTGACACCTCTCCGTGTCTATTTTTTTCTTAAAAAAGTATACAGTATTTTACTAAAAAAAGCAACTTTTTTTTATTTCTTTTGCTTTTTTATTTATCTTATTAAGTTTTTATGATACAATGTTTATATGAAAGATTTTAACATTGCACCTATTGCTTACATTAAAAATGATTTTAAGGAAAAATTTGGCATACCACGTCAAAGTGGCAGGGCCCCTTCCCTTTTATCAAAAATTGTTTTTAAGCCGCCTTACAACGTTAAGGAAGCGATTAAAGGTATTGAACAATTTAATTATTTATGGCTTATATTTGACTTTTCATTGTCGCACGTTGAAAAGTTTTCTCCAACAGTACGCCCACCAAGACTTGGTGGAAACAAGCGTGTTGGGGTTTTTGCGACACGTTCCCCTTTCCGCCCCAACTCGCTTGGGCTTTCCAGTGTAAAACTTATAAAAGTAGATAATGGCGAACTTATCGTATCTGGTGCAGATTTACTTGACGGAACGCCAATATTCGATATAAAACCGTACGTACCGTCAAGCGATTGCCATACTGACGCTATTGGTGGGTTTGCAGACCAATTTACCGATTATAAACTTAAAGTGGACTTTCCTACTGAGTTTCTTGAAATTATACCAATTGAAAAGCGAAACGCACTTATAGAGTGTTTAGCCGACGACCCAAGGCCTACTTATATTGACGATAACGAAAGAATATACGGTATGGTTTATGATAAATATAATATAAAATTCAAAGTAGAAAAAGACACTTTAACCGTTAAAGAAGTAGAGTAAAATGTATGAAAAGCAAAATTAGATTTATGGAAGAAAAAGACAGACAGCAAATTATTGAAATGATGAGAATATTTTATGCATCCGATGCAGTTTTTACAAACGGCTCGGAAGAAATATTTAAAGCAGATATAGATAATTGTCTTAGTGAAAATCCTTATCTTGAGGGTTATGTTTTTGAAAAGGATGGTTACCTACAAGGCTATGCAATGTTGGCAAAAAGTTTCTCAACCGAATTTGGAAAATCTTGTATTTGGATTGAAGACATATACGTCAAAGAAGAATATCGTGGACTTGGAATAGGAAGCCTTTTCTTTAACTTTATCGAAAACAAATACCCTAATTCATTGTTTCGTTTAGAAGTTGAAAGTGAAAATGAGAGAGCCGTAAATTTTTACAAAAAATGTGGATATGACGCTTTACCGTATATGGAAATGAAAAAATAATTAAATAATTTTGAATTTATTGAATATAATACTTTTAAAAAAATAAAGGATAGCGAATATTTCGCTATCCTTTATTTTTTTACTACTTAGTCGTCAATATCAAAATTTTCCAAAGCGCTTGCCTTTTTAATAGGTTTACTATCGCCGTGTTTAACGAAGAACATTGTAGCAAAAGCAAGTGCAACGCATACTGCAGCATAAGGGAACAACACCTTCATAGTAAACGCATCCATAAGAATACCCGATAAAACAGGGGTTAAAATTTGCGCCGACATACTTGCAGTATAATACCAGCCTGTATATTTACCAACATCCCCTTCTTTAGAAAGTTCTACAACCATAGGGAAAGAGTTTACGTTGATTGTTGCCCAACCAATACCTGCTAAAGCAAACAATATAGTCATAAATATAGGGCTACTTTTATCTGTCATTAATGAAGCAGACGCAAAAGATAAAGCCAAGATAGCAACACCTGCTAAAATAGTTTTCTTTCTACCTATTTTACTTGCAATAATACCTACAGGAACGTAAGTAATGATTGCGGCTGCTTGTGCTATAAGTAAAGTCATATCATAACTTTGATTTAAAACTTCATCTGCATAGAGTGAATATTTTGACGTGACTGCATTATAACCCATATACCAAAGTGCAACTGAACCCAATATTAAAAACAAAGAAATAAGTTGACCTTTAGTAAGTTTACCGCCTGCAGTTTCACGCTCTTCTGCTTCTTCGTCAATAAGATACTTTTCTGTGTCTTCTTGCATTTGTTTTGCCCATTTTGGCTCTTTAACAGTCAACAAGAATATTATTAAACCTAAAAGCATTATTGCACAAACTGCTATATAGTATGGCATTAAATTACCCATATTTTCTTCATTTACGGTAACCACCATGCCAAGCACAAGCACCAATATACCTCCGGCCGTACCCATAAGGTTTATTATAGCGTTTGCTTTACTTCTTAACGGTTTTACAGTTACGTCAGGCATCAATGCAACGGCTGGAGAACGGAAAGTTGCCATTGATATTAAAGTAATTAATAAGATACCAATAAAAAACCAAACGTTATTAATCAATGGTATAAATATAAAAGAAATTATGGCTAAAATAGTACCACAGAAAATAAATACCGTTCTTCTACCAAACCTACTTTTAGTTTTATCAGAAAGAGCACCAAAAAGTGGCAACATAAACACTGCCAAAATATTATCTAATGCCATAATTATACCCGACATAGTTTGATTCATATTGAACCTATACGTCATAATTAACGGCATAGTTTTATCGTATGCTTGCCAAAATGCTGAAATTAGGAAGAAGGCAAAACCTACGAATATCGTCTTTTTAACGTCTAATTTTAAACCTTTATTACTCATCTTTTTCCACTTTATCCTTTTAATATTTTACGCTATACAAAATATCTTCATAAGTTGGGAAAGGGTGATATTCCTTACCCAAAATAATTTCCATATTGTCTGCAACTTCACGAAGTTTATTCATATCTTTTAGCAATACGTCTTTACAATAAATTGCTTTTTCTAAATTTGAAGACGCGCTGTCGTATTTATTTAAGTCAAGCGTAAACTTCTTAACAAGTTTTGCAAACTTACCAGAAAGTTTAGATAAATCTTTAAGCACGCTTTCTTCTAACCCCGTATCAAAATCGCCAAGGTCTTTTTTCATTTTCAATTCTTTCAATAAGAACCTTTCGTACTTAATAACTGCAGGCGTAATTTCTTTTCTTGCCATATCTAATGCCGTCAACGCTTCAATATGTACGATATTTGAATAATTTTCAAGCAAGATTTCCTTTCTTGAATTAACTTCACTTTCGCTTAATACTTTGTGTTTAACAAACATCTTAACGTTCTTTTCAAGAGAGTAAAGTGGCAATGCGTCAACAGTAGTTTTTAAGTTTAATAAACCCCTATTTTCTGCTTCAGTCTCCCACTCTTTAGAATAGTTATTGCCACTAAACAAAATACGTTTATGTTTTTTCACAGTATCACTTAAAAGTTTATTTAAATCTTTATTAAAGTCTTTTGACTTTTCTAAGATATCTGCAAACTTACAAAGTTCTTCAGCAACGATTGTGTTAATAATAAAGTTAGGACAAGCGATATTTGCTGATGAGCCTACCATACGGAATTCAAACTTATTACCCGTAAATGCAAATGGTGAAGTTCTGTTTCTATCGGTAGAGTCTTTCCTAATAGGTGGCAAGGTTGAAATGCCAATCTTTAACACGCCTTTAGACTTGCCTTTATATTTTGCACCTGCTTCTATTGCATTTAAAATTTCTTCCAATTCTTCGCCAAGATAAATTGAAATTATAGCAGGTGGTGCTTCGTCTGCACCTAATCTATGGTCGTTGCTTGCTGAAGCAACTGAAATTCTAAGTAAATCTTGATATTCGTCAACTGCCTTAATTACTGCAAGTAAGAATAGCAAGAATTGTGCATTTTCACTTGGGGTGTCGCCCGGTTCTAATAAATTTTCGCCCAAATCCGTTGAAATTGACCAGTTGTTATGCTTACCACTACCGTTTACTGAACTAAAAGGCTTTTCATTAAGCAAGCAAACTAAACCGTGCTTATTTGCAACCGACTTCATAATTTCCATAGTAAGTTGGTTATGGTCGGTAGCAATGTTTGCCGAAGTATAAACGGCGGCAAGTTCGTGTTGAGCAGGTGCAACTTCGTTATGCTTGGTTTTTGCAAACACGCCAAGACGCCAAAGTTCACTATCAAGTTCCTTCATAAAGTCTGCAACCCTTGCTTTGATTGCACCGTAATAATGGTCTTCAAGTTCTTGACCTTTAGATGGGCGCGCACCAAAAAGCGTCCTACCACAATGTATAAGGTCTAACCTCTTTTCGTAAACTTCTTTATCGATTAAGAAATATTCTTGTTCAGCACCAGCCGTTGGGTAAACCCTTTTAACTTTATCGTTTTTGAACAGTTTTAAAATTCTAAGTGCTTGTGTATTAAAAGCGTCCATTGAACGAATAAGCGGAGTCTTTTTATCTAACGCTTCACCACCATAAGAACAGAAAGCCGTTGGAATATACAAACTGCCGTCTTTTACGAAAGCGTAAGAAGTCAAGTCCCAAGCAGTGTAACCCCTTGCTTCGAAAGTTGCCCTTAAGCCACCCGTTGGAAAACTTGAAGCATCAGATTCACCTTTAACAAGTGACTTTTCAGAAAACTTCATAATAACTTCCGACTCGCCCTTAGGCTCAATAAAACTATCGTGCTTTTCTGCAGTAATACCCGTCATTGGTTGGAACCAATGGGTATAGTGTGTTGCACCCTTTTCTATCGCCCACTCTTTCATTGCGGCTGCTATCTTTTTTGCACAATCTAATGATAACGGCGTGCCGTCTTGCTTTGCACGGCATACTTCTTCAAAAGTTGCTTTTGGCAACCTTTCTTTCATAACCTTATCACTAAACACCATTGAACCAAATACTTCTGGTATTTCCTTTGCTTTCATACTAAACTATCCTTTTGTTTTATATCGTTAATTTTAACATTTTACTTGCTTTTTGTCAATATTTTACTTTCATTATTATTACTACTTATATCTTATTGCTTAATTTATAGCAAATAAAAATTGTATAAATAAAAATTATAGTTGTTCTATTGACTTTTTTTTCGTTTTTTTATATAATTTATTTTATAAATTACTTTTACTTTAAGGAGATTTTTATGGATTGCAATAAACGTCCTGAAGAAATGAAAAGAATTACTAACTTTGAACTTGCAAACGCTTTTATTGACGAACAAGTTGCCATAATTAAACAACAAGTTGGCGATAAAAAGGTTTTACTTGCATTATCTGGTGGCGTTGACAGTTCTGTTGTTGCTGCGCTTTTAATTAAGGCGATTGGCAAGCAATTAGTTTGCGTACACGTTAACCACGGCTTGCTTAGAAAGGGTGAACCTGAACAAGTTGTACAAGTTTTTAGAAACGAAATGCAAGCCAACTTAGTTTACGTTGACGCTGTTGACCGTTTCTTAGACAAGTTAAAGGACGTTAGCGACCCTGAAACTAAGAGAAAAATTATTGGTGCTGAATTTATTAGGGTTTTTGAAGAAGAAGCAAGAAAACTTGACGGTATTTCTTTCTTAGCACAAGGCACTATTTACCCTGATATTTTAGAAAGCAAGGGTGTAAAAGCACACCACAACGTTGGTGGGCTTCCAGAAGATTTACAATTTGAACTTGTTGAACCTATTAAACTACTCTATAAAGACGAAGTTAGGGTGGTTGGTGAAGCGTTAGGCTTACCACACAATATGGTTTACCGTCAACCTTTCCCTGGCCCTGGTCTTGGCGTTAGATGTTTAGGTGCAATTACAAGAGATAGGCTTGAAGCCGTACGTGAATCAGACGCTATTTTAAGAGAAGAATTTGATAAAAACGGGCTTGCAGAAAAAGTATGGCAATACTTCACTGCTATCCCTGATTTCTTAACTGTTGGTGTTAAAAACGATATGCGTGCTGACGAGTGGTTTGTTATTATCCGTGCAGTTAACACCACCGACGCTATGAGTGCTACTATTGAAAGAATACCTTACGAAGTATTAGAACATATCACTGATAGAATTATTAAAGAAGTTAAGGGTGTCACCCGTGTAGTTTACGACATTACCCCTAAGCCAACAGGCACGATTGAGTGGGAATAATAAATGGATAAAATTTTTATGGCGCAAGCCATTGAACTTTCTAAATTAGCCGTTAAAAACGGCAACGAGCCGTTTGGTGCCGTGCTTGTAAAAGATGGAAAAGTAGTTTTTACAAACGAAAACCAAATTTACACTAAAAACGACCCCACTTTCCACGCAGAAATGGGACTAATTAGACAGTTCGTTGAAAAAACGGGTATTACCGATTTATCTAACTACACCCTGTATTCAAGTTGTGAGCCGTGCTATATGTGTAGCGGGGCTATGGTGTGGGTTAAACTTGGTAGACTTGTTTATGGGGCAAGCAACCGTGATTTAGAAAATATTTTGGGTGGAAAACCTTGTGATTGCGCAAAAAACGTGTTTAGTAAATATTCCAATAAAACTTCCATTACGGCTGGCGTCTTAAAAGATGAAAGCGTAAAAGTTCTAAAAGATTATTTTTCAGCACATAAAAAAGGCTAATTAAATTTAAAATTAAAAAACACGCTTATTTTTTAAGCGTGTTTTTTTGTTAATCATTTTGCAAATATTTTTTCATTACCGATAAAAGTTCATCGCTAATAGCGTGTTCAAACCTACAAGCGTTTTCCTCTGCCAAATCTTTATCAGCACCTATTTTTATTAAAACGTTTGTTATAATATTGTGTCTATCAAAAATGCTTTTTGCTTTTACTACTCCTTGTTCTGTAAAGATAATTTCACCGTTAGGTCTAATTTCAATATACCCTTTTTTTTGCAATAGACCTACTGCCCTTGATACGCTTGGGCGTGAAACCCCTAGTTCCGTCACTATATCTATAGAACGGACGCTTGCTTTTTTATTTTTTAATAGGAATATCGTTTCCAAGTACATTTCTTCCGATTCACGATACTTCATTATCTTTCCTCTTACAATGCAACTTTATCGCCCACAATTATTACTATTTTCTTTCTCTTGCTTACTACATTTATTAGAGTACGGACAACCTGTGCATTTTTTACCTTTTCTCTTACTTATTATAACACAAAAAAATGCTAAAGCAAGACATAATATTATAATTATTAAAGAAATAATCTCTGAATTTGGCATATTTTACTCTCCGTTTTTTATTTTTGTTTATCTTTAATATTTCTTTTTATTATCAAAATCGAAATGGTTAATAAAAACGCTAAAGTTAATAAAAACCCTACTATAACCATCCAAGCCACCATTTGCGCACCGGTAATAAGAGTGCCGATAAAGTAAGTTAAAAAGCCAATAGTATAGCCAACGCCAAACTGTAAGCCTAAACCTGCCCAAAACCACTTGGCACTTTTCATTTCCGTCTTCATTGCACCAATTGCGGCAAAACAAGGTGGCGAAAAAAGGTTAAACACAAGGTATGCCAAGCCTGCTACGGCTGAAATACCAAAGTCATACCCACCAAATGACGATGCAAGTGTGCCAATTATATTTTCCTTAGCAATAAACCCTGTAATTGAAGATGCGGCAAACTGCCAACCAACCTTTCCAACTATAGGCGAAATCAAGTAGGCAAAAGGCGTTGCTACGTCTTTTAAAATAGAACTGTTGGCATCTACCGGTTGAAAAGCCCAATTAAACGATTGCATTAAGCAAACCACTAAGTTACAAATTAGTATGATAGTACCCGCCTTTACTATGTAAGACCAACCCCTTGACAACATTGATTTTGTTGCAGAAAGTAGGTTTGGCAATTTATACTCTGGCAATTCTATGATAAAGTATGACTTTTTATTTTTTACCCCCGTCAATGCTTTTATTATCAATGCACAAATCATAATTATAAATATACCAACAAAATATACTATTACCCCTATCCAAGTAGAATTTTTAAAAAATATACTTGAAAATAGTGCAATTACGGGCAATTTAGCACCACACGGCATAAATGGTGTCAACATAGCAGTTGCCCTTCTTTCACGTTCATTTTTTATAGTTCTTGTTGCCATAATGCCTGGCACGGAACAGCCTACGCCAATTACGAAAGATATAACGGATTTACCGTTTAACCCTACCTTTTTGAATATTGGGTCTAACACCACGGAAGCCCTTGCAAAATAACCACAATCTTCTAATAATGCAATTAAGAAATACATTATCATAATTAGTGGTAAAAAACTAACTACGGCAATAACACCACCTAAAACACCTTCAACAAGTATGGTTGACCATACGCCAAGCGTACCCGTTTCTTGCATAAGCAAATTTCTTATCACGTCTTGACCTCTTTCTAATAAGCCGGTAAATAAGTCGGCTAAAGGTTGGCCTACCCACGCTTGTGATATACCAAACACCAAAAACATTATTACGGCGAATATTGGTATACCTATCAATTTATTTGTCAATATTGCATCTACTTTGTCTTGTTTGTTTTGATTATTCGACTCTTTTTTTCTATTTTCAACTTGTTTTACAATTTCTTTTACAAATTCAAAACGCTTTTTATCTTCAATTAAAACTTGCTCTCTATCAGCATAATCTACGCTATCTCCCACGTAAGGCGCCAACTGCCTACTACCAGCCACGCTAACAGCCTTTTCTATTAACCTTTTCAAACCT
>JAZQVG010000051.1:0-5307 GCA_045631625.1 Christensenellaceae bacterium | reverse complement strand
AGTTTACTTAATTGTTTATTGTCTATCGTTATTCTTTTCTTCTTGTTTAAATCTGCCTTGTTTAAGGCAACTACTACCGGTATGCCCAATTCTAAAAGTTGAGTAGTAAAAAATAAGTTTCTACCTAAATTGGTTGAATCTACCACGTTTATAATTACGTCAGGCTTTTCTTCCTTTATATATGAACTCGTAATACTTTCTTCATTAGTAAACGGCGACATTGAATAAGCACCTGGCAAATCAACCAACCAATACTCTTCTCCATTAGTTAGTGCTTTTTTTATTAAATGCTCTTTTTTATCAACCGTCACACCCGCCCAGTTGCCCACCTTTTCGTTTCTGCCTGTAAGCGCATTAAAAGTTGTCGTCTTACCACTATTAGGATTGCCTGCTAATGCAATTCTCATTAAACATCTCCTTTTTCGTTAGCATTTGCTAACAAAACATCAAAAAAATAAAGTAGAATAACTACTTATGCTTGTACCATAATTGATTTTGCAAGGTATTTATCAATACTATATCTTGCTTGGTTTATTGCCACTATACAATTTCCATTTCGCCTTGAAATAACCGTGATTTCCTCTCCAACGTAACAACCTAAAGAAAATAAAAAATTATCAGTTTCTTCATCTTGCGTCTGTATTTGGATAATTTTATAAGACTTATTAACTTCAACTTTAGTTAAATCCATAATGATAAATCCTTTGATAAACAATAACGATTTTATGTTTTTGTTAGCATTGGCTAACACTTACTTTAATTTGATTATAAACTTTTTTAATTTTTTTGTCAAATATTTTTACTATAATATATGCAAGTTTTTAAAATAATTTAACAAAAAAATCCCCACTATTAAGGTGGGGATTTTTAGTTGTTGTATTTTTTATAGGCTTATAAAACGTCTTTTGTTGCAACGATATCAACACCCGTACCGCAAATATCTTTTACGATAACGTCATAACGCTTTACAGGTAATTTAACCGTAGTTTTCTTAATAACTTCCATACAATCGAAAAGTTTAACTTGTGGAACAGGGTTATTAGAACGAACAGGGATAAGTTCATTTACCTTACCTTCTGCCTTTACAGTAGTTGTTAAAATACGAACAGGGTTAGAATATTCTGCTTCTGCGTACGTCAAACCACGTTTACAACCGTAACCTTCAATTAAAACAGCCTTTTTACCGTCACCTTCAACGTTGATATGACAACCACGAGGACAAACCGTACAAATAATTTCTTTTTTCATATTTCTATTACTCCTTTACGACTTCAACGGTAACGTCATCTAAAATTTTAGATACGTCCACTTTAATTGAGCACATCTCACCAGGGTTTACACGAAGTTCTTTCTTAGTAGCAATTACTTCTTCACCTGATTTAACTGCAAGTTTTACGTTTTCTTCAGGGCTTAATACTCTAAAGTATAACGTAACTTTTTCACTTTCGTTAGACAATGCAATTTTGTGTGGGCATACGTAACGTACGTTTCTACCCGTTTTGCAAACTACCGTCTTTTCTGCAACTGCCAATTCGCCTTTTGCATACTTAGCGGCACAAGCACCTGCTTGTTCACTTTCGCCACTAACGTTATCTACAAGGTCGTTTACGTGTACTACGTTACCACAAGCAAACACGCCAGCCTTTGAAGTTTCCATATATTGATTTACTTTTGGTCCGTTTGTAACTCTATCCATTTCAATACCAACTGCTTTAGTAAGTTCGTTTTCTGGAATAAGACCAACTGAGAATAAAACGGTGTCACATTCTACAAATTCTTCTTTATCAAGTATTGGCTTTTTAGTTGCATCTACAGGTGCAACGTATACACCTTCTACACGTTCATTACCAACGATTCTTGTGATGGTGTGTGCAAGTTTTAGAGGAATACCAAAGTCATCTAAGCATTGTACACGGTTACGTGTAAGACCTGCAAGATAGTCCATAAGTTCTACAACCATAACTACTTTTGCACCTTCTAAAGTCATACGACGTGCCATAATCATACCGATATCGCCAGAACCTAAGATAACAACCTTTTTACCAACCATTACGTTTTGACGGTTCACAAGCCTTTGTGCTGAGCCTGCCGTATATAAACCTGCAGGACGTGTACCAGGTACTACGATGTTTGCCCTTGTACGTTCTCTACAACCCATTGAAAGCACTACGCTTTTTGCTTGTACTAAAACCATACCGTATTCACTACTTGCACAATATACTTGCTTTTCTTCAGCATTAACTTCTAATACCATTGCGTTCAAAAGCGTTTCAACGCCAAGTTCTTTCGCTTGGTCAATAAAGCGAGAATAATATTCTGGACCAGATAATTCTTCGTTAAATCTTGTTAAACCAAAACCAGGGTGAATACATTGTTGTAAAATACCACCGAGTGCATTATCACGTTCAATAATAAGTACTTTTTCAGCACCGTTTTTCTTTGCTGCAACTGAAGCGGCAAGACCTGCTGGGCCACCGCCTACGATAGCAACGTCACAATACATTTTATACATACTATCTTCTCTCCTTTCTCTTACTCACGTGTTTTGCCCGTAACCATATACGAGCCGTCGTTGTGTTTGTTAATTTCAGTTGGTTCTACACCAAGTTCTCTTGCCAAAATTTCCAATACTTTTGGACCGCAGAAACCTGCTTGGCAACGCCCCATACCTGCACGTACACGACGCTTTACTGCATCAACGCTTTTTGCACCTAATGGACGATGTATTGCTTGCATAATTTCTGCTTCCGTAATCGTTTCACAACGGCAAATTACGTTTCCGTATAATGAATTTTCTTGGATTAACTTATCTTGTTCTTCACGTGTTTGTTCACTAAATTTAACGATACCTTTTCTTGTCTTAATAAAGTTTGCTTTTAACGTCAAATTTGCACCCATTTTAATAAGTGTTTGTGCAACGTATTTACCCATTGCAGCAGACAACGTTAAACCTGTTGAACGCACACCTGAAAGGTTTACGTAGCCGTATAAGTCTTCATAAGTATCTACGTGTAAGCCTTCTGGATTACGGTTTGGACGAAGACCACTGTATTGAGTGATAGTATCACGTAAGTTTACGTTTGGAATTAAGTTTCTAACGTCCTTTTCAATACTTGCAAGCCCTTCCGTACTTGTTGACTTATCTACCTTAGATTCTTGGTCTTCTGCAGTAGGACCTACTAACATATTACCGTGAATTGTTGGACACATCAACTTACCTTTTGTAATCTTTGTAGGAATTGGCAATACGATATAATTAACTTGACAATCCGTTTTCTTATCTAAAATATAGAATTGACCTTTTCTTGCAACAACCTTATATTCTGCTTTGCCAACCATTTCAGCAATTTCATCACAATAAAGCCCTGCAGAGTTGATAACGTAAGTCGTTTCAATTTCGCCTTTAGTCGTCACAACACTCTTAATCTTCCCGTTTTCTGTTTTAATATCGGTAACTTTTGCTTTTAATAAAAATTCAACGCCGTTAGCATAAGCGTTTTCTGCCAATGCTTGAACCCAAATAAATGGGTCGATTATACTTTCCCTTGGTATGTATAAACCACCCTTTACTTCTGGATTTAAGTTTGGTTCAATTTCTAAAAGTTCTTCGCCCGATTTATATTCTACGTCGTAAACACGGTTTTTGAACGCTTTTTCCTTGATTTCTGGAAGTTTATCAAACTGTTCTTGCGTAAATGCTGGCAAAATTGCACCTATACGCTTAAACGGTACGTCCAAATCTTTAACAAGTTCGTCATACATTGGGTTTGCTGCTACTACTAGTTGTGATTCCAGTGTATCAGGCGATGCATCGTAACCAGTATGAATAATCGCACTGTTTGATTTTGATGCGTCCCCACCGACATCTTCGTTTTTGTCTACGACCATTACTTTAACGTCGTACTTTGACAATTCACGGGCGATTGCACAGCCAACTGCACCAGCGCCTATAACTACTACGTCTGTTTTTAACATTTTTATACCTACCTTATATTTTTATTATTCTTTATTATTTCCTGCAAAATTTTACAGGTTTAATATCCTTTTCTGTAATTTCTTCAAACGGATACCTTGGCTTTGATATTTTTTCAAATGGCAACGCTTTTAGTTCTGCACCAGCAGCACCCGGAGTGTTTGCACTACAAATTTCTGCCGCAAACGGTGTATATGCCGCCCTAAAAGACGTACAAGCCTTTACACACACTAAATTGCAACGCTTTGGCTCTATACCAAAACTTCTATAAAACCCTATATCCCCGTGTTGACCTTTTGATACTAAATGAATAAACACTTTACCTGCTTGCAACACTGCCGTTTTACCAAGTGAATACAGTTGGTCTTTAGATGCCGGACCATAACGGTAAAAATCACCGTCAGTTAGGCTTTTTACCTTTGCCGTAATAGTAACGGGGCTGGAAAGTTTAGGTGCAATAGTAGCACCTATACTAAAGGTTGCCGTATTTCCTACGCCTACTTCAAACGCTTTATTAACTGCGTCAGGGTCTGTAACCCCTACTGCCACAATCAATTTATCTTGATATGGCAATATACGTTCTAATACATAAGCACAATCGCCTGAAGCACCTGCGTTTGGAGAGTCTGCAGAGTCTGCCAACACAATTGGTTTACCCGTATCGTTATTTAACGCCTTTTGCACCACTTCTTCAACAGAAATTAACTGTTCGCCTTGCAATTCTTCTCTTAATGCAAATTCGTCTTTTGCAAGTTCTGTTGCAATACGCCCTGCTATTTCTTCATCCTTTGCACAAATTACTACCGTAGAATTTTGTTCCTTTACGTCAAGCCAAGGCTGTACTTGGAAAATATTGTAATCTATAATTTCGCCACTTTCTTTATACGCCTTTGCCTTTTCCATCAATTTTTTTAAATTACCACTACCCGTCGTATAAGATTGGGCAGGTGCAATTTGTGGCAACGCTACGTACGCAGTTGTGCTAACCACACCTTCTAACCTTTCTGCTAAACGAAGTGCGGTACGATAGCCCGTTTCAAAAATATCCAAATGTGGATAAGTTTGATAGCCACTTATAAAGTCTACGTTTTTGACCGTTTTTTCAGTCACGTTTGCGTGTAAATCAAAATGAACGGAAATAGGCATATCATCGCCTACGAAATTTCTTATTTTTTCAAATATATCTCCACAAACGTCGTCAGAAACGTTAGAAACGGTTGCACCGTGCATTTCCATAAGTATACCGTCTATTTTGCCTACTTTCTTCAAATCACTTATGGTGTCTTCAATAAAGTTTTCAACAACACTGTTGTCTACGGGTGAACCACTTGGCG
>JAZQVG010000050.1:0-12578 GCA_045631625.1 Christensenellaceae bacterium | reverse complement strand
CTTTAGTAAATACGAGCGATACTGTTACGGCAACCTTTACAAGCGTTATTGTAAATGTAGAAAAGGTGGTGTAATATGGGAAGATTTGTAGAGGATATGCTTCGTGCAAAATATGGTCGTATGAAAGACGGTAGAAACCCTTATGGCTCTCGTGGTGGATATGTAGTTTCTTCTCGTGGTCGTGGTAGAGATAGAAATATGGGCGATTATGGAGATTACGGAGAAGATTTGGCTCGTGGGGGTTCTCGTAGTCGTGGTGGCTCTCGTAGTGATTATGGCTATGATATGCGTGGCGATATGGATTATGGCTACGATATGGCTCGTGGTAGAGATAGAGAAAGCCGTGATTACAACGAAGAAAATATGAGAAGTCGTGATTATGCTCGTAGTGGCGAAAGAGATTATCATTATCCTTACGGTATGGGTTACGGTATGCCTTATATGGACTTTGGTTACGATATGCGTGGAGATATGCGTGGTCGTGATTATGGCGATGACGAAGAAATGGAATATGGCAAAATGTCTAAAAAAGACTACGAAAAATGGGGCAAATCTATCCAAAACGAAGATGGAACTCGTGGCGAACATTTCAAAAAAGAACAAACCGAACAAATTGCAAAACAAATGGGTGTTGATGTTCATAATTTAGGTGGCGCAGAAGTTTTTGCTATGGCTATGAATATGATGTATGCCGATTATTGTTCTGTTGCAAGAAAATACGGTGTTGACCGCCCTGAATATTATGCCGATTTAGCAAAAGCATTTTTACACGACAAAGATTATAAAGGCAACCCTGAAGAAAAATTGTGGCTTTATTACAAGTGTATTGCAAGTGAAGAATAATGCGTAGAAAAATTTTAAGAAAATTTATTATTCGGCGTAGGAAAAAATAATATGAGTGATTTTGCGTATTATAATGCTAATATTGACGGCAACGAAGAAAACGATTGTGTAACAAGGGCTATTAAACTTGGTACGGGTTTATCCTATACAACCGTTGCTAAATTGCTTGATATGGCTTCTTACTACTACGATTGCGATAGACTTTGTGTAAATTGCTATGGAAGGCTTTTATCGGAAATTTTTAACTTTCCTATTCGCTATTGTGATTATCAAAAAACAGTAAAAGAAATTTCAAAAAGTTATCCTTACAATACAGTTGTTATAAGAATAGAAGGACACCTTACAACTTCGGTAATGGGAGTTATTGCCGACACTTGGGATTGTTCAGATAAACTTGTTGACTGTTTTTGGATAGTTTCATAGAATATAGAAAAAAGACACCCTATACGAGTGCCTTTTTTCTTTTGGAGAACAAAAATGCCTTTGTGTGTAGTTATGTTAATGATATTCCTAATGAATATTTACTTAATTCTTTCATATATAAAATTATTTGACTTATATTTTGGTGTGAACAATTTTGTTCTTTTGCTAATTCTTTTTGATTTTTGCATTTGCCCCAACCGTCAAACAAGTTTTTATGAATTAAGTAATAATAATAAATATTTCCGTTATTATTTCTAACTATATCTAAAAAATTTTGCCTTTCTTTAAAAAGTCTTTCTTTCTTTTTTTCATGCCTTTCTTTTTTTTGTATTTGTTTTTTACAATCTGAACAAAATTCTCTTATTCCATTTCCCAATTCAAAAACTTTTTTCCCACATTGTTTACAAACAAAATTTTTAAAAGCGTTTTGCTTATGAAAAGCCATTTGAGTATTATGTTGATATGTACACCACTCTAAATTTTTTACGTTATTATTAGTGCTATTATTATCTATATGGTTTACACAAGGATAGTTATTTGGGTTTTCTATAAAAAGTTCTGCAACAAGTCTATGTACATATAAAATAGTTGACTTGTTATTTTTAGTTACACTTACAACATAATAACCTTCTTTTTTTCTTGACTTTAATCTTGTTAAAGTTCTTAACTTTTTAGTTTTAGAATTTCTAACTTGCCCATTCTCATTTACTTCAATAGTATAATCTTTATACCTTTTCCACATATTTTTGCTCCTTTTATTTTAATTTATTTGTTTAAGCCGTTTAGCCCTTTTAGACGGCTTTTTCTCTACCTTTGGGAAAAACTCCGTATCTTGCGATTTCGTGATTTCTATGACTGTTCTTGGGTTTTCTTTGTCATAATAAACTCTTGAACCGTCGTGAGAAACTATAATACGGCAGTTGTCATCTTCTAATACGCCATAATGCACTAAAATATCGTCAGTTGCATTTAATAAATTTGGCAAATCAACTGAATTTCTTTTTTGCATATAATAAGTACATTTAATATTTATAGGTATATTTATTTTTGCATTTAAAAGTTTTTTTGGAATAAAATGCCCACAATCTTTTTCAAATTGTTGATAACTCTTGCTTGGGGTTACAAATCTCTTTTTTGTTACAGGGTTATAACAAATTTCAGAGTGATTTTTTTTAGTTCTTGGGGCTATTGGTATTGTGAATATCATTTTTGTTTCCTTGTAAAACTATTTTGGCTATTACATTTTTGCCATAGTGTAAAGTCAAATCTTATGGCAATTTTGTAATAGTGTAATGCTTTTTCTTTATTTGTACTATGGCAATTTTGCCATAACTGTTAATGATTTTTGATAAAATACACTATGGCAATTTTGCCATACATTTAATAAATATATAGCCATAGGCTATTGCTTTTTATTCCATTTATTAGACAACATATAAATACTTTTAGTCCTTGTATTTTTACCATTTTCTACAAGTTCTATAAAACCATTTTCAATAAGCATATTCATATCTTTATAAAACTGCCTTTCATTGCTATAAATTCCATATAAACTTTGCCATTTAGATTTATTCATTGTAAAACATTGTCTTTGCTCTTGTTCGGTTAATTGTCTTAATTGTGATTTGGGTTTTGTTTTTTCGGCATAATATTGTGCTTTGCAATAAATATACAAAATTTGTGCGTTTTTAGTTAATCTTTGCCAACTTTCACTCATTAGCATTGACATATAAATATTTGCACTTGTATCGCTTTTGTTTTGGTCGCTTTCAAACGATTTAGGTTTATAATTTTCTTTTCTCCTTGACATTATATTTAAAAGAAAACCCCTATATCTACTCGAATGCCAGTTCTTTCAATATAAGGGTAACTTACCAATATTAAATTTATAATAAATATCTGGCACTATTTACTACACATATATTTTACTATAAACTTTGTTATTTGTCAAGAAAAATATAGTTTTTTATAAAATTTTTTATTTGGCAAGCGAAAGTTGATTTGAACAACTACTAACGCCGTCAAAGGGCGTTGTGCTAACCGTTACACTATTCGCCTATATGTCGGGGAAGAAACAATGGGCAGACATTTCTTCCCCATAATCAGGAGCAAGGCTATTTCATAGCCTTTATTGTATTTTAACACAAATTTGTGATAAAATCAAGTATTTTGTAAACTTATTTTTACTTTGCTTATTTTTGTTGGTTTTCTTCTTTGTTACTTTCTTTTATGTTTTCTTTAAAAAATTCAAAAGGTTCTATTTCTTCTTCTTGAAAATTTCCTTTTGTATCTTTATAATTTGCAAATTTAGGGTTATTTTCTTTTATTTGTTCAAGAATTTTTACTTCCATTAAAAATCTTGTATGATTGTTTACAAATATTCCTAAAAGAAAAGTCCATACCATATTAAATGCAACAGATATAAACAATGAAATCGTTTCTTTAAATAATGCACAAATAACTATTTGAACTGTCATAATCAATACCATTACTAATGCCGTTATAATATGTATAATAAATGGGCTTTTGTATTTGTGTGTATGTTTTAATTTTTCCATAATTTTATTCCTCAAATTATTTTAATTGTTTTTTTCTAAATTCTTTAAAATATTTTTGATAAAGTATCACTTTACCGATACTTTTTGCATAAGCAAGTTCTGCGCAAGCACCTTTTGATTTTTGCCAACCTTCTAACATAAAGATTGCTTCGCATATATCTATTAACTTATAATCTATTTGCATATATTGTTCATAAGTTAAAGTGTTTGGTAAAGCCGTACTAAGTTTACAAGGGTTTATAGGCGTATAGTCGTTTAATTTAAGCCACTCCTCGCCTTTTCTAAAATCTTCTTCATAATTTTTGTTATTTGTTATTTTACCACTTATATATACTAACATATTTTCTTTACCCCTTTTATTTTTCATATTTCCATATTTCACAGTTGTACTTTGTGTTTCCGTCAAAATATTTTTTTAACACTTTTTCTACTTCTTTCCACTCGCCATTTGCTATTCCGCAACCATATCCGTAAGGAAAACCAAAAGTTTTTATTGATAATACTCCTTCAATTTTCTCTATATGCTTAATTAAGTTTGTTAGAGCAATATCAAGCCAATCATACTTGGTGTTAAAGTATTCGTCTTGCGAAAATATATTTGCTATGTATTGTGGCTTTTTATCGTCTTGTAAACCACTTCGTAAACCACAAAATTGCAAGTCAAATCTATTTTTGTAAACCACTTGACCATAGTCTTTGTTTAAAGCCTTTTGCAAATTCTTTTCCACATTAGGAAACTTGCAATATATTTGATATGCTAACCCACCACCAAAAACACCTTGCAAATTAACTTGATGGCAAATTATATCGCATTTGCTTTCTAATAAATCTCCATTTTTATATGTTATCATTCTTCCTCTCTATTTCAATATCGTAATTTTCTTTTATCCACTTTTTGACAAATGTTGTGCCGTGTCCTCTAAGTTTATTATAAATTTTGCTTGCAGTTTCTTCGCTACCTTTTTTATATCCATTTTTATAGGCTTGTTCCGCAACATCTTTAAAATCCATTTTACACCTCTTTATTAAAATTTGTATGGGCAACCTTCTTCTTGGTCGTTTATTTCGCTATCTACCGAACAAAGCATTGCATACACGCCACAATCTAAATGATTAGTTTTATCGCAATCGCAACACTCCCAACCCCTTAATCTCTTGCCCAACTTGTAAACATCTTCACTCGCACAATAACTTATGCACTTCTTTTCTTCGCCGTCTTTTGCATAAAAACCAAATTGGTTTGCTTGCATTGTTCCTTCAATTTTCTTTTTATATGGCAACCCAAACCTTTGAAATACCAAATTGTGAAACTCATTTATTGAATTTGACACCTTTGTCAAGGCTATTCTTTCTTTAAGAGTTAAAGCCTTGCCATTTAAAAGAGTTTTTATTGAATTTTCCATTGCAAGTAAAATTATATGTGCAGTCTTTTCTTTTTCGTTAAACATATTTCTCATAATTTTTGCCCCTTTTTTATCTTAAAAACATACATTGTTGACCTTGTGCGTCAACTTTATTTAGTCTATCGTTTGCTATTTTTACCCACTTTGGTTCAATTTCAATCCCAATAAAATTTCTCCCTATTTCTTGACAAGCAATAGCACTTGTTCCACTTCCAATAAAGCAATCAAGCACTATATGATTTTCTTGTGTTGTATGTAATAAGTGCCTTTTTACTAATTCTAATGGTTTAATTGTTGGGTGGTTAAACAAGTCTTTGTCGCTTTTATTTGCAGGGCTTGTAAACCATTTGCTTTTATATTGATAACCATCGTTATAGTGAACGCCCTTTTCTCTAAAATAAAGGCAATATTCAATATCAGGCAACCAAGAATTATTTGTTGTGGGTGTTGGGTTCGTTTTATTCCAAGTAAGTATTTCAAAAAATATTTCCTTGTTTATACCCCCCCCGTAAAAAGTATTTCATTATGTCAAATATTTGTAATTTAGAACACCAAATAAAGCAATTTATCTTTTTCATAACTCTAACAAAATCGTCTAATATTGCATAATCTATACCATCTTCAATACTTATAATATCAAGATTTTGTTTCTTTTTGTTCTTTGCAATTCTTAACGCTTCGCCTTTGCTTGTGTCTTTATTTGTTAAATATCTATCGTAACAACCCATAAGTTCAAGTCTTTTTTTTGCCGTTCTTTCGGCTAATGCACTACTACCACTTCCACCTTGATTATATAAATACGGAATATCCGTATAAATACAATCCACACTCTTATCAGGCAATTCTTTTATTAACTTATAACTATCGCCACAAGTTATTTTGTTTAAGTATTCACTTAACATTACTGCACCCTTTTCAATCTTTTCTCTATGCAATAAATACAGAGTTCTTCGCCTTCAAACTCGTATAAATCTTCTACTTCGTCGCCACACTCGTCGCAATAATATCTTTTTACTTCGTAATTAGGGCAACTGTCTTTTAAACAATATAAACCGCGATTTGAACAACCTACACACTCACTTTCAGTTTTTACCATTATTTTAATGCCCCCTTTATTGTAATTTCTTTTTCTTCGTCGTCAAAATATGCTAAATATTTTAACTGATTAAGAGTTAGCCCTTTTAATTCTCTTTCTAAATCTTCTTTTGTAAACACTTCGTAGCCCTTTTGGTTAAACATAAAGTCGTCTATTTCGCTTTGGTTTAACTCAAATTTAATTGTTATTCTTGCTTCCATTTACCCTTGCTCCTTTTAAACAAAAACCCTTTGGCTACTCGAAATAATGTTCAGGTATTCTTTCGCCAAAGAGTATTGCTAACATATTTAATAAAATAATCGCCTGAACTCAATTATCTTAATTCTATTATAAATCACATTGATTTGTTTTGTCAAGCGATTTTGACAAATTTCTTAATTTGTTTTAAAACGGTAAGTCGTCGTCATACTCTTCAATAGAAGATTGTTTTGCTTGATTTGTTCTTTTGTTGGAATAAGCATTGCTTTCTTCTTCGTCGTCATTTTCTTTTACTCGTGTTAAAAATTCAATTTCTTTTGCAATAATATCAGTAGTTGTTCTTTTATTTCCGTCTTTATCTTCATAAACACGATTTTGAATACTACCTACAACTGAAATTTTAGTTCCTTTTTTAAGATATTTACCGCAGTTTTCGGCAAGTCCACGCCAAACCATAATATTAAAAAAGTCCGTTTCTTTTTGACCGTCTGCGGTTGAATACGACCTATTTACTGCAAGGTTTATTCTGCAATATGAAATATCAGAAGAAGTTTTTTGTAATTCTATTTCGTTACATACATTTCCAATTAAAAATACTTGATTTGCCATTGCCTATATCTCCTTTATGTCTAATAAATTTTTATTTGCAGTTTCATTTACTAATTGTTTAAACTCGTTAGGTAATATCGCTTGATATTTTTCTCTTTCTCGTATTTTAGGCAAAGCAGTTATAAATCTTGACTTTTCCACCGATAAAGTTGTATCGTCTGCATTTGCCAAAGCAACTAATTGACCACAGTTTCTAACATACGCTTTAAGTTCAGGCGAAAGGTTTTCGTATATTAGTCTATTTTCTTCCATATACTTTTGCCCGCTTGCATATTTATATTTTGTAGAATTATCATAAACTTGATATAATACGCCTTCTAATTCGCCCCACAACTCACTTTCGCTCTTTCCTAAACTTTGCTCCATACTCGATATTATTTTAAGAATATGGGCTATTGTAGGGGCAAATTCGCAAGTGTTTATTGCCTGCTTTATTGCCGTATCTACAATTTCTTTTGGATATTCGCTTAATTGTGCATACCAATAGTTTACATATTTGTGTAAATCGCTTTCGCTGTAATTATAAGTATTTTCGCCATAATTTAAACGAAGAAACGCTATATAACTAACTACATCACTCTTTTTTAACTTTGTCATTTCTTCTGCCTCAACTCTTCACGTTTCTTTTCTGCTTCGGCTTTGGTTAAAAACCAATCTTCGTTAAAATTATCACTTGACAAATATATGCCATATCCATCTTTCGCCGTTGCAAACACAGTATAACTAATAGGTAAATTCATTGATTGATGAGTTGTTATCACTTTTACAATAACAGGCTCAAACATTATTCTTTTGTTAGAATAAACTGTATCTCCCACCTTGCAAGGCAACTCTAACATTTTACCTTGCTCGATTTTATCTTCAAGTTCGGCAAGGCGTTTTTTCATAACTTCGTAACAACAATTATTCGTACACCCCATAGGGTTACTTACATTTTCACAGTTTTTACAATTATCAACTATTAAATTGCCTCGCCTTTCCGTCAATCTCTTATAATCACTCATTTTGACTTACTCTCCTATTCCAATATTTTTCAACAATTTCGCCCTTAAATTCTTCTTCAAAATATCGTGTTTTTAAACCACAATTTTTACACTCAATTCTTGCTCTACGATATTTAGAAACTCCCCAACCGTCAATAGTATGCTTTACTATTTTATCACTACCACAAAACGGGCAAGGTTTTAATTTATCGTTCATTTCCTTTCTCCTTATACTCTGTACAATATTTTGTTCCTTTAAAGTAAGCAGTAGAATAATAGGGGATATTATACGGCTTAATTAAATATTTAAAATTTCTTTCGCATTTTTTATTGTTACACTCGCTTATGCAAAAAGTCATATCGTAACTTGACGGTTTATTCATTTCAAAAACTCCTTTAAGGTTTCGTCTATCTCTTTTTCACTAATGCCGTTAAAACATTTGTCGGCGTGGTCTTTGTAAAAATCGACTATTACTCTTGTTTTCTCTTTCAATCTTTCGGCAAAATGTTTTAATGCGGTTTCCAAGTCTTTGTGCCAACCATTAACAAAAGCCTTTGCGTCTTGTTCGTTGCCTTTAATGTATTCTTCTAACTCGGCAATTCGGTCTTTGAGTTTTTTGTTCACACTTTTTGATTGCCCAAGTCCTATCTTGTAATTCCATTGTGCTTTGTGTAAATCTTCTTCGGCTTTTCTACGGTCTTTCCACTCACTATCAAGTTCTTTTGTTAACCTTTCGTTCTCGCTTTCCAACTCGTTAATTAAGGTTAGAATATCGGCAAGATTTACGCCACATATCATAACGTTTTGTCGCCTTTTTGAAGCGTCGTCAACAAGTCCTTTTAATACTATCTTAATCTCTTTCACTTTTTCGCTTTCCATATTATTCTCCTAAACTTTCAACATAGCACCAACTTTGTGGCGGTCTCTTTATCCATTGACAATACTCACAATGCAACGGGTGTCTATATGTAAATTTACAATTCTTAAACTCTTTATGGGGTGTTTTGCAATCTCGCCAAGCCTTAAACTCGCTTAACTCTCTCGGCTTGTCGTAAATCTTCAAGTCTGAAATGTGCCAACCGTAAAGAGTTTTGCCTTTGCCGTATTCTTGCAACTCTTTCCACGTCAAACAACTACCTTTGCACTCGTCGTTATGGTAAACGTGGTTGTAATCTTCGTTGCAATTTCTAACCACTACCGATATGTCGGTTATCTTATCGCAAACAAACTCGCCTATTACTTTACCGCATTGAATACCACTTGGAACAAGATAATCTCCCTTAACTCCGTTTCCTATCGTGCAATAGATATAACACTTAAACGGTGTTTTTATCTTTGGTCTTGTTTTGCGAACTTCTATCGTCTTTTTGCCACTTGCTATTTTTTGAACCCATTTAGGTTGAATACTAATAAAAACTGCTTTCATTATTTTTCTCCTATATCCCACGGTAATTTATCTTGCCTAAAATCTTCGCCCATAATCGAACGTAAACTTTCTTTCATAAAGATTTTTACTTCATACCACCCGTTTTTTTGCATTGTTGGGCTTTTCCTAAACTCTTTATTAAATAGTTCGGCAGACTTTACAATATTGTCTATCCACTCTTTTTTAGGAACAACCTTTTCTTTTCGGTTGCCCGTTTCCGCTCCAATAATTATTACTTCGGGAACATAAGGAAGTCTAAACAAATCGCTTTTAGGGTTTATCCACGCCCACGGTTTGCCCTCGTCTTCTACTTTTATCAACTCGCCAAAATCGCCCATAATAGGCTCTATTGATATAAACCGTCTTGCATATCTCGGCAAATATACAAGCCTTGTTACGTCTTTTCTCGTATTTGCACTTACACCAACCCAAACATTTCCTTTATTTGCGTTCTCAACTATATGTTTGCACTTGTCTATAAACAAGTCGGGGCGTTTAGTTAAAAACAAATAGTTATGTTGCGGATTATCTTGCATTACTTTTGCAATTTTATGTATTTGCGGAATAGTCCATAATCCGCAATCGCTCATACTATCCATAAAAACGCTTTTCGGCTTTTGGCTTTTAAGTTGCTCTAACCTTTCGGGGAAAAACTGTGGTTCTTCCCATTTCGGAATAAACTTAAATCTATCGTTTATCTTTCTTGCGTAACAATATTCGCAACCGTTTTTACACCCGACAACGGGGTTTACCGTGCAATCGCACCAATCAATTTTTGTTACTTTCATTTTTTACCTCCCTCTATCTGCAATAGATAGTCGTGTTTGTTAAGGCTACGCGCCATTTTTAAAGCCGCTCTATCCTCGTCCGTCAACTCGTAATTATCGTTTTTTAATGTTTTGTCGGGCGGTGGATAAATGTTATTCGCTTCTATAAAGGCACGGTAAAACGTTTTAAGTTCGTTTTTAAAGTGATACGAGTAAAACTTAAACTTTGCCTCAAACTCCAAAAATTCCGCCGACGTGCATTTTATAAGTGTTTGTTTTAAACCGTTCTCGTAAAAGCCTTTTTCGTCGTTTGTGCCGCCAACTACCGAGTAAAGCACTTGTTGTGCAAGTTTAGTAGCATTGTAAAACTTGGGCGTTTTGAAAGGAAAGAATTTTAGCGTATCTTCGTCCAAATCTTCCTCTTTTATGTTATGCTCTTGCATAAGTTTCTTTAAAAGTTTCTCGGCGTTTTCTTTCTCCCCGCCGTAGCCCCGTTCCGCCAACGCTTTTATTTTTTTAAGTAGTTCGTTATTCATTTCTTCAACTCCTTAACGCTTTCTTTAAACTTTTCTCAATATCCGTTGCATTTCTTTTTCTCGCAAGTTAAACAAATCAACTCTTCTTCCGTTGGCTTATGCTCGCCTACCGTTTCGTATGCTTTCCTACTCATTCCATTCTTTGCGCTTATCATATATCTCACTCTCCTAAATCAACTCCGTATTTTTCGGCAAGACTTTCTATATCTTCTACATATATTTTGAGATAACCTAATCTTTCGGTATTCCCTACTTTTAGTAAATATTTTAAAATCTCTCTTGCCGTTTCCTTGCGAACTATTCCAAAGAACTCTTGTGCTATTTCCTTTGCTCTTTGTTCAGTTACAAGTTCTTTTGTGATTTTCTCATACTCTTCCTTGCTAATAACAACTTTTCCCTCTTTTTCTAAATCGGCAATAGCGTCAAACTTGCTTTGCTCATACATTTCTTTGAGAAGTTTTTGTTTTTCTTCCTTGCGTGCTTTGGATTTATGAAATTCTACTATTTCGTCAAGTTCTTTTTTTGAAAACTTGTTTGACAGTTTCCAAAACTCTTCCTTGCTAATCACAATCTCGTTTTCGTTGATTTTGCGATAGCCTTTATTGTTTAAATCTTGTGCTAAATACGGATATAAAATAGTTTTATCAAAATGTAAAAGTAAACTATCTTTAATATCTTTTGCAATTTCTTCAATTTGCTTTTCTCTATCCATTTTCGCTCTCCTATTTTATAAAATTGCTAAAAAATAAAACTATTGGCTCTATTATGTCATATCTAAACAAGTATATCGCCAAAACAAAGCCACCTGCAAATAGTAAAAGCCCGCCTAAAAAAGACCAAAAGTTGCCTGAAAATAAATTTTTTCCTATACAAAAGATTATTCCTAATGGGAATAGTATAATTAAGAGTATTGTTAATATTTTATTTCCTTTTTCCATTTTGTTTACCCCTTTTCGATAAATTCTTTTACTTGCTCGATTGTTTCGCAACAAGATAATGCCTTTTTGCTTACAAAGTCTTTAAATTTGTTTTCTAATTCTTCTTTCGTCATTACAACTTCGTTTTCATAAAGTTTAAGTCGTTGTTCTTTTGCAAGTTTATTCTCTTTTAATTCTATCTCTATTATTCTATGTTCTTCAACCAATTTGTATGCTTCGTGGAATTTTTCCAAACCACTTTGCAATTTTATCGCTAACTTTTCAAGTCTTTTCATTGACCGTTCTAATTTACGAGTGTCTAACTTAACACTCATTTTTAAATCTTCAAGTTGCATTATTTTTCTCCATTAAATTCCGTAATTTTTTTAAATATTTTTTCATTAAATTCTGGCAACGAATAAATGTACTCTTTCATTTCTTTTGGCATAAACGACCAAGCCACTTTGGGTTCAACTTTTACTATCGAAGGAATATTTGTTTCGTACCACGCTAAATTCCCTTTTAAATCATAAGCGTTGTTAAATTTTGGAAACCAACAAAAAAAGTTTAATTTTCTAAATACTTCTTCAAATCTTTCTTCTGTTATTTTTTTATTAAATAACATTAACTTTCCAGACTTATTAAAGCAGAATATCGACCTTGATATACCTTCGCAATTTGAACAACCCCAAATGTAGTTGCCACCCCTAATGTCGTTGCCACCACTAATGTAGTTGCCACCCCTAATGTCGTTGCCACCCCAAATGTCGTTGCCACCACTAATGTCGTTGCCACCCCTAATGTCGTTGCCACCCCAA
>JAZQVG010000049.1:0-12026 GCA_045631625.1 Christensenellaceae bacterium | reverse complement strand
TTCAACTTCTAAATCTTTTATCTTTAGCGTAGTATTTTCATATTGTGCCTTTTCTTCTTGCAACCTACTTATGCCTTTTTGGTAATCTAAGTCTTTATAACCTAATAGCCCTAATATCTTTTCTTTAGTTGCTTGACGAATTTTGCCTTCTTCATCGTTAAGTAAGCCCGTATCTAATAGCCTAAACACTAATTCCTTTTTTTGAAGTGGGGTAAATAACAGTTCGTTTTCGCTATCTAAGTAAACTTCTTCTGCCTTGACTTTGTCCTTATCTGCATAGCAAATTTTGGTCTTGTCAAAGTTGTCTTTGTACCTAATAATTCTAATACCCGTCAAAAATTCAGTATATAACGCCAAGGTTTGTCTTGCGATTTCTAAGTAAGCGCCTCTAATCCTTTCAGCAAAAGGCAACAACCTTTCGTTGTCTTGTTCTATCCAAAGTTGAAGCGCCGTTGCGCTTGAAAGTTTAGCGTTTGACTTACTTTGCGTTACGTCACTTACGCCACTTATCGCCACGAATTCCGTCAAAAGTTTTTCTTCTTCATCGTTGAATTCACTTGGCATAGTGATATCGTCCATCATTTCAGGCTTGTTGCTTCCTTGTCGGTAAACTAAAATTTTACCTGGTGACAAACCTTCTTCTGCCAATTCGTCTACGTCAACAGAACCGTCTTCCACCGTCATAATACCCATAGAAAGTCTATTCAAAAATTCGTGCTTTCTGTTTTTTACTGCGTTATACGCACGCTGTATCGGTATAAGCCTTTCAATTACGCTACTGCCAAAGAAACTACCTGCTATATGTACGCTTTCTTGCTTGACAAAAGGATAATAAAAATGGTTTTCTTCCTTTTTATAGTATGGAAGTTCGCCGTAATATAAAAGTTTTCCACCTGCAACAGTTATAAGCCTACCATTAGGAAATTCGCTTGATGGTTTTTCGTACTTTTCTATAACTATCGCACTGTTTTTAACAACGCCCTTTTCTACGTCCTTAAGCATAGCCTTACTTTTAACGTCGTTATAATATAGCCCGTAAACGTCAACGTCGCCACCAGCAATAGAAATACCGTATTTTTCCTTGATTAAACTTACCGGCATTGCTCTTGCGTGTATAATACTTTGTAAGTCTTCAATATTTTCCACGTAAAGATTGTCTGGGAAAATTTCAAATGGTGATACCGACAAAATTTCCACTTCCCCTTCAAAAACTTCCTTGCCGTCTAACACGCCTACTTTGTTTCCACCTAAATTGTTCCAGATAATTTTGTAAAAACCCGTACCACAAGTTTCACTCCAAAGCGTCGTCTTTTTAACTACGTCTAAAATACTGTTCTTTTCAAAGGCATTTTTAATAAGTTTCTCTGCCACGAAAGCGTTGTTTACGTCTTTATCGTCGTCTGTTTTTGACTTTATCGCTATCTTTGGTTCTATCTTATTAAACTTTGCAATTCTGCTTTCAATAATAGGTGCAACGTGGTTAAATACTTCCATATTTTGCCAATAAAAGTCTTTGTCCGTATCAACAATTTCACCTTTCTTGTCCACCTTGCAATATTGGTTTCCGTTTAGAAAGTTCATATTTAATTCCCATTGGCGTTCTAAGTCAAACCTTTCCGTCTGCCTTTTTTTAAATTCACTTTCTACACTCGAAACTATCTCTTCATAAAATTTTTCTTGTTCTTTTTGGGCGATTTTTTCAATCATGTTTTTGTTTGTCAAATTTTTTCTCCTTTTTAATTACTCTCTGCAAGTAGTTTTAATAACCTTTCCTTTTCCTTAATAAGTTCATCGTCACTCATTTTAGATAGGTCAAGTTCGTCCCCTTCAAGTAAAAGTTTTATTGCCGTTATGTCAGGTGGCACGTTTTTTTTAGTAACCTTTTTCTTACTCAACTTAACCCCCTCTTCGTCTGCAATATATTCTTCTACTACTTCGGTTGCGTCATAACCTAACGCCTTTTTTATAAGCGCACTTTTTAGGTCGTTTGTGCCGAGAGTCTTATTAACTTTTTTTCCTTTCATTGATAATTTTTCTTATAAGTCTCTCCTTGTCCTTTTGAATTTCCGTCTTTACCTTTACAACTTCTTTCGCTTCTGGGCGTTTCATTATATAATAGCGCAGTTCGTCAAGTGCGTGGTCGTCGTACTTTTTAGGCATGTCGCCGTCTTCTTCACCCCACCTATAACTTTTTAACTCTCTAATAAGGTTTACACAGTTTTGAAATATGTAAATTTTTGGTTTTCCGTTATTTACCCTTAAATACTGCTTAACCCTTTGTATCCCCGTAAATAAGTCTTTGTTTACTTTTGGGTTTACTGCTATATTAAAATCGTAAAAAAGTTCAGTCACACTCTTGCTTGAAGCAAGAGTTTTTTGGTTTGCAGCCGAATCTATAAGCGCTTCTAACCTGCCCCTACTATCTCTTTTCCAGTTTAAAGATTTAGAAATTCTTTCAATTTGTTCTGCGTGATATTTCACGTCTTTTTTTCCTTCAAAGTGTTCGGATACGACGTACACCGTGCCGTCGTAATCGACGGCGTACCAATGGGCTGACAACGGATTGTTTAACCCTGGGTCAATGGAAATCGTATCCTGCCACTCAAAAGGTATATCATAAGGGGGAATTACGTGGATATTTTCGTCAAATTCTGGGTACACTAAGCCGGAATTGGCTTTGAATCGCCCAAACCGTCTACTATCTATCTGGTCGGGGCTTAAAGTTGAAGTCAACTCTTCTATCTCTTCTTTATCAAGATAAGGGTTGTCCCCCCACTCCATAAATTCGTACCAAACTTCCTTGCTATTTCCACTGTTTAGGTAAATTTCATCGTATATGAAAGTCAAGCCTTTAAGTGGGGTCATCGTACCAAAAATTTCGCCTTTTTTATCGATAACACGCATTTTACACTCATCATAAATGTCTTTAGGTGGTTCTTCATCAAACCAAACGAAGTCAAGCGAACTCCCTTGGAATTTCTCTCTACCTTGGTCACACGACTTAAAGCCTATCGTGGAAATGCCACCAAAAGAATTTCTTACACGTATTTGGTCTATCACGCCGTATTCTGCACTCTCTTTTTTGCCAGATAACATCGTGATATCTACGATAAGCGAAGGGTTAAGATAGTGTAATATTTTCTTTTGTGCAACGTCCCTTTGGACTTGCTGTGAAAGTGATACTACCCAACCAAAAACGTCCTTTTTATTGGGCTTAAATGGGTGGATACCGCAAGCAATATAGATAGTTTCAACTGCGCCACACTCTGTCTTACCACTTCTGTTACCGCCAAATACCCAGCGATTTCTTTTTAAACATTTATGAAATTGTACTTGCTTTTCGTGAACCTTTTCTCCCGTATTATATTTACCTAAGTAATCTCTTTCTTTCCTACGGGCAAGTTCATTATCAATATCGATAATTTTGTTTATAATCTCACGCATATTCGTCCTTTTTCGCCCTTATGATAACCCCCCATTTTTATAAAACAAAGGGAATATGACACTTTTTTTAAAAGTTTTTTTGAAAATTTTTTTATCGCCCTTTTTTATTGCGTAGCAATAATATAAGTAAAAAAAGGCAAACAAAAAAACACCCCAAGTTATCACTTAGAGTGTTTTTATATAAATTTGTTTTATTTAATTATTAAAATTCTTTTACGTCGCTATTACGATAAGTTGTAAACTTTATATTTAAGCCGTTAGTTTCTTCCGTTTCGCTTTCGTACACGCAAGACCAATTAGAAAGTTTATCAAGGTTTTCATAAAAAACTTCTGCACCACCGTCAGCATCAACCTTGGTAACTAAAACTTCGCTACAATATGGTAGCATAGTTTTATAGAACATTGCACCACCTATAATAAACACTTCGTCTGGGTTGTACTTTTTAAGTTCTACCTTTAACTCTTCCATACTATCAACGATTGTGCAATCGTCCCTCTTTTCGCCACCTGGGAATAATACTATATTAGTTCTATTTTTAAGTGGATTGCCGTTAGGGAAAGATTTTAAGGTGTTGCTACCCATAACAACAACTTTATTTAACGTCGTCTTTCTAAAAAACGCCATATCGGCAGGAAGTGAAAATAATAAATCGTTTTTCTTGCCAATGCCCCAATTTTTGTCAACTGCAACTATCGCTTTCATTAGATTGCCACCTCAAATTTTTCTTCTATCTTGTTAAATTCATAATTTTCAAGTTTGAAATCATCAACAGTAAACTTATAAAAATCTTTTACGTCTGGGTTGATTATAAGTTTTGGTGCTTCAAACGTAGGGTTTTTAAGCATCTTTTCCACAACAGGTATATGCCTATCATAGATATGTGCGTCTGCGATAACGTGTACTAATTCGCCAACCTTTAGGTTAGAAACTTGTGCCAACATATGAAGCAACACCGCATATTGCACTACGTTCCAGTTATTTGCAACGGCAACGTCGTTAGAACGTTGGTTTAATATACCGTTTAAAGTATCGCCCGACACGTTAAACGTCATTGAATATGCACAAGGATATAAGTGCATTTCGTTTAAGTCTTGGAAGGTGTAGATGTTTGTCATTATTCTGCGTGACGAAGGATTGTTTTTAAGGTCGTAAAGCACCCTATCAACTTGGTCAAATTCGCCTTCTTTATACTTATGTTTAACGCCTAATTGATAGCCGTAAGCCTTACCGATAGAACCCGTTTCATCTGCCCAAGAGTCCCAAATATGACTATTTAAGTCGTTTATATTATTACTCTTTTTTTGCCAAATCCAAAGTATTTCGTCTATTGCAGACTTAAATGCAGTACGGCGAAGGGTTATAATTGGAAATTCTTTTGTTAAATCGTATCTATTAACAATACAGAATTTTTTTACCGTGTGTGCTGGCGTGCCGTCTGCCCATCTTGGACGTACAGGCAAGTCTGTATCCCAAAACCCGTTGTCGATAATATCACGACAGTTTTGAATAAAAATTTTATCTGCTAAACTCATATCTTTCCCCCTTGTGCTTTAGAAAGCATCTTTTTGGTGTGTTTTCCATCTTCTTGCAATAAAAGTTAATATTAAACTTTTTGGCAAAAATTTCATCGTAAAGTTTAATAACCTATTAAAAAAGCCCGGTATATACTTTACCTTGTTTTTATTTAAGGCTTTAAGCGATTTTTCTGCAACGAAATCTGGCGACTTTGCAGATAGTTTACCCCAAAGCCCTTGCGTCTTTATCTCTTTAACTATATCTTCCCTTGTATATACCCCGCCAGGCAATACCACCGTCACTTTTACTTTACTTTTTAATTCGTAATGAAGTGAAGTAAAAAAACTTGTAAGCATACCTTTTGATGCACTGTATAGTGCAAAGTAAGGCATTGGGGACACCCCCGACATACTTGAAATAGTTAAAATTTCGCTTAAACTTTCTTGCCCACCTATTAAACCGTGTGTTAAACAAAGCGTGCCTTCACAATTAACTTTTAATTGAAACAAAAATTTTTCTTTGCTATAATCTTCTACGGCTTTTTGAGTATCTACGCCAGCCACGTTTATAAGCCTAAAAATTTTGATATTACTTTCTTTAATATAATTTAATAAGTTTTCTCTATCACTTTCACTTGTCAAATCGCAAGGGAAAGTAATAATGCTTACTTTATAATCCTTTTCAATTTGGGTTTTTAAGGCGTTTAACTTATCATTGTTTCTACCCGTCAAAAAAAGTTTTTCGCCCTTTTTGGCAAGGTTAAAAGCAAACGCTTTTCCAATACCACCCGTTGCACCCGTAATTAAAGTATACATTTATTTTGAAACCAAAACTTTACTTGTAACCCCGTCAACCATACCAAGTTTACCAGACAGGCTGTTTAACGTTTCTTGTGGTGCGTCAAGCGTTATACTAATAACGGAAACGCCCCTTTCTCTATAAGGTATACCCATCCTACCAATGACGAAATCTCTAAAATCGTGTAGTATGGCGTTTACCCTTTCTACACTTTCCCACTTAGATACTATTATCGCTACTACTGCAATTTTATTTTCCATAATTTTTTACCTTGCAAATATTTTAACACACAAACTTTCATTTAGCAATAGAATTGCCCTTCTTTTACTGCTTTTTTTAATTTTTCTATACCTTTGTTTTCTATTCTTGAGATATAACTTCTTGAAATTTTTAGAAATTTTGCCACTTCCCTTTGTGCGTAATTTTTGCCACCTTTAAGCCCGTATCTTAAGCATAAAACGGTATATTCCCTATCCGTTAAAACCTTTTTTATAAATGCTAAAAACTTTTCGTTTTCTATACTTTTATCTACCTTGTAAAATACTTCGTCTTCCTTTGTTGCAAGTAAGTCTATAAGCGTCAATTCGTTGCCGTCCTTATCAGCCCCCACCGTGTCGGAAAGCGAAACGTCCTTTTTAAATTTCTTGTTTGCACGAAGTAGCATTAGTATTTCGTTTTCAATACACCTTGCAGTGTACGTTGCAAGACCTGAACCTTTAGAAGCGTCAAAAGTATTTACAGCCTTAATTAGCCCTATGCTTCCTACCGAAATTAAATCGTCCGTCTCTGCAGAGCCTGTGTATTTTTTTACTATGTGTGCAACTAAACGCATATTGTGGTTTATTAGTTTTTCTCTTGCTTCAACATCTCCCTTTTGCATTTTAGAAATGCACTCTGCTTCTTCTTCCTTCGTTAACGGTTTTGGAAAGGAAGAGCCGTTTAATATACTGCCAGCAAAAAAAGTTATTTTGCCTAAAAAATAAGTTAAAAGGTCAATAAGCATAAAATTCTCCTATAACGGTTTTTAATATGCTTATGACTTATGTATTTATAATATAATTTTCGGCAAGTCCAAATAAAAATATTGCAAGTCCTAAAAAATTTTTATAAAAAAGTGTCATATTCCCTTTGTAATATAATTTTCGTCTGTTATCATCAAGGTAGCGTTTGGTAAAAAAATAAATTTAGGGAGGGAAGAAATAATTAATACCTATTACTTTAATCATTATTCTTTTTATGAAAGATTGAGATTGGCGAAAAAGAAAAACAGTGGCAATTTGTAGTATTCCTTCTCTATAAAAAGGCAGGATACTTTAATGCAAAACTTTAGTATTGAACAAATTTTTTCTGATTACAGTTTAGTTACCATAATTATAGCAGTTATCTCAAGCGTTTTTGATTTTATTGCCGAAAAGACCTTTCTAAAAAAGGCGCACGCAGTACTTAAAAACTATCTTGCAATACTTTTAGCAGTGATTTTATCGCTTGGGTACAACTGTATTTTCGTTTACGGCAAATTTTATATTACCTTAGACGGCGTAATGACGGGACTTGTAGCAGGCTTACTTTCTACCATTATATCAATGGCCGTTAAGAAAATATTAAATGTCGAAAGTATTTCAGTAAGCCCAACTTCTCTTTTAATTGAAGGGCTACTTGACGGGTTTATTGAAGACACTAAAATCAACGGCGTGGTAGACGAAATTGCTATGATTTTACGCCTTTTAGGAATTGATGAAATTAACGAAACTGAATTCAAAGAAAAAATATCTTCCATTATAAAAGATAACGCAAAGATAATCTTATCAGAAAAAGACCTTTCTGCTATCGTGGAACTAATAATTAAAACAATTAAAGATAAAAACGAAAAGTAAAATATTTTACGTTTTCTTTTTTTGGGTAGGGCGACCTGCCCTTTTTCTTTTTATTTACATAATTTACATACATTTTTATCATACTACCCTTATGAAATTAAGCAAAAACTTAGCGGAAAACCTAAAACTATTAAAAAACAAAATAACTACTGACGACGCTGATTTTATAGAAATTATGATTGGCGATAAAAAGGGTGCAATTATCTTTATAAACACCCTTGTCAACAAAGATTATATTGGTGAACTTATCTTAAAACCGACCAAAGAACTATCTGGCAACTTAAGTGAACAACAAATTTTTGAAGCATTTTTATCGCCCGAAAAAAAGTTAAAAGAAACTATAGACGACGTAGTTGACGAAGTGGTTAGTGGTAATTGCGTGGTGCTTGCCGATAAAATTGACAAGGCGTTTTGCTTTGAAGCAAAATTTTTTCAAACACGGTCTATTTCAGAGCCACCTACTTCAACCGTAATAAAAGGGCCAAGAGAAGGGTTTGTTGAAAGTTTGCCACTTAACGTAAACCTTTTAAGAAAAAAGTTAAAAACGCCCGACTTGATAATAAAAAATTTAAAGGTGGGCAAATACTCTAACACTGCAATTTCTATTTGCTATATAGACAGCATAGTGGACGAAAATTTAGTTAAAGTAGTAGAGAAAAAACTAAAAAAGATTGATACGGACGCCATACTTGATTCTTCTTATATTTCTAAATTTTTAGGCAATAAGAACACGGCACTTTTTAAACAAATTGGCAACACGGAAAAGCCTGACATTTTGGCTGGCAAAATTTTAGAAGGTAGGGTGGCTATTTTAGTAGACGGCTCGCCAATAGCCCTTACTTGCCCATACCTACTTTTAGAAGACTTCCAAAGTCCAAGCGACTACTACAGTTCTTCGTATAGTGCTACCTTTTCAAGAATATTAAGGCTATTAGCAGTAATGATATCAGTATTACTTCCCGCCTTTTTCGTATCTGCCGAACTTTACCATATACAACTTATACCCCTTTCCTTTCTGTTGACGGTTGTAAACAGTATAAAGGGTATACCGCTATCGCCGGGGTATGAAATATTTTTTACCTTGTTTATATTTGAAATATTAAACGAAGCAAGCGTGCGCATGCCAAAATACGTGGGTATGGTTGTATCTATCGTAGGTGGTTTGGTGCTTGGCGAAACGGCTGTTTCTGCAGGTATAATTTCTGCACCTACCCTAATGATTGTCGCCTTGTCGGGTATTTGCTTATATACCGTACCCGAACTACTGCAAAGTTTTTCTATAATTAGATTGCTTTTGCTACTTGTATCTGCAACCTTTGGGGTTTACGGAATACTTTTAACTGTGGGTATGTTTACGATATATTTAGTCACCTTTGAAAGTTTTAATACGCCTATATGTGCACCTTTTTCGCCAATAGTGTTAAAGGACTTTAAAGACGGCATTTATAAAGGCTTCTTGCCAGAAATGGAAGATAGGCCGTATTCAATAAAAAATAAAAACAGAAAAAGAATCGGCCTATATAAAAAAGACAAGGTAAATAAAGGGGGTATAAATGAATAAAGAACTTAAAACAAGACAAATATGTTTGTTTATGTTTGCCTTTTTTCCTGTAGTAAAGTTATTTATGATGGGAAGCGTAATTTCAGGGTACGCCAAAGAAGATACTTGGCTATCCGTACTAATAAATTTAGTTTTAGACTTTTTATCAATATTAGCAATAGTGTACTGTGCAAAAAAGACGGACAAGACTTTTTTTGAACTTTTACAAGACTGTTTTGGTAAATTGGCAAGTAAAATAATAATTTTTACTTACTTTTTATTCTTTATAATGAAAGGTATTTTGCCGTTAAACGAAGCAAAAGACTATATGAGATTGACGCTATTTGTGACAAAGCCCAACGCAAACAACTTTCTACCCTTTTTCATGTTTGCCTTTTACTTGTGCTTAAAAAGAATTAGGGTGCTTGGTAGAGTTGCAGACTTGTGTTTTATGCTAACATTAGTAGGATTCTTTTTAATATTCTTTTTATCGCTTGGCAACGCCGATTTTTTAGCAATGCTACCAATAGGTGCACAAGGTATTAAAAAAATAGGGAAAGGTGCATTATCATCGCTTAATTGGTTTGGCGAAAGCGTTTATATACTATTTATGCTTGGCGAATTTAAGTACGAAAAAAAATCAGGCTTAAAAATCTTGCTTTCTTACGTTGGCACTGCAGTAATTATCTTACTGTTTTCACTTTCCTTTTACGCCGTGTTTTCTTCAATAGCACCAATGCAAAAGTTTTCCTTAACGGAGGCAGTAAAGTACGACAACGCCATAAACTTTACGGGTAGGTTTGATTATCTTGGTATTATTTTTATACTATTTTCTAACTTTTTTGCAATGACCTTGCCTACTTTTTTTGCTACTAAATGTTTAGATAAAGTTTTTGAATTTAAGTTAAAATGGATACCTACCTTAATAACTATTTCAATATTATTTATAATAGTAATATTCTTTGGTGGCTATTTTTACTCTATTGAAAACTTTATTATAAATAAAGGCTCTATTATATTTTTAGTGTTTGGAAATATAGTGCCTATGCTTTGCCCATTACTATTAAAAAATAAAAGACAACAAAAAACAGACAAAACACTTCACCCAATTAAATTCAATGAAAAGGGGGTGGAAGTATGAAGTTTATAAAAACTAAAGCATTGTTGTTTGGCATTGCTCTTCTATTTTTACTATTCTTTTCTAACGATTTTGGTGAAATCAATATAGAAAAAACGGCAATTATAACTGCCATTGCAATAGATTATGAAAACGATGAGTATGAAGTGACGGCAGAAATTGCCGTGCCAGAAGCGACGGACACCAATAGTGAAAACTTAAAAGCAGAAATTTCTACAAAAGGCAAAACGGTGGCAGAAGCCATAAAAAATATCGGCAGTGAAACGGGTTGGTACCCACAACTATACTTTTGTAATTTAATTATTATTGGCAAAGAACTTGCTACAACAAACACCCTAAAAGTTTTAGACTTTTTGGCACAAACTTTAAGGGTGCAAGACTCTGCCGAAGTGGTTATGACTTTTGGTAAGGGCAAAGAACTTTTAGAAAAAGCAACGCCCTTAGACAACATTTCTTCTTTTGCAATGCAAAAAATATTGCTAAAAAACAACGGTTTTGATAGTGACGTAGCAAATATGAGTATACGTACCTTTAATATCGACTATTATAATCGCAATTCTTCTTCATTTATGCCAATAGTTGAAATACTAAATTCTTCTAACGGCAAAAACGACGATACTGCAAGTTCAAGTAGTGGAAGTAGTAATTCTGGTGGAAACCAAAGTGAAGGGGTTGTAGGTACGGGCGAAACGGACCATTACCTTTTTGACGCATCTAAAACTGCACTTTTTAAAGATGGCAAAATGGTAGGCACTCTTTCCCCTTTTCAAACGCTTGTTTTTAATATGCTTACCCAAAATAGTGCTGGCACACGTTTTAATATTACGGCAGAGGGGGAAGATTATTTAGTGGTGGTAAATAGAAATAACAGTAAAATTAAAGTTAAAGCTGATGAAAACAACTTAAACGCCTACTTTTCTTTAAATATAAACGTATCTCTTGCAGACCAATCTTCTACTAACTACGATAATACGCTTACTAAAAACGAACCTATACCAAAAAAAGTAAAAAAAGCAATAGAAAGTAAATTAGTAAACACTATAAACGAACTAATTGAAACGGAAAAACAAACTGAGTGCGACTTTTTGAAGATAGAAGAAAAAATTTATAGAAATAACTATAAGTATTTTTATAAATATAAAGATAATTATTTAACCAAAATGAAAAGCAATATTTCCATTTCAGCAAGCGGTCAAAAATAAAAAAAGACAAGCAATGGGCGTGTCTCATAGAGATTTTTAAGACATTATAAAAGAGCAGCAAAATTTTGCTACTCTTTTTCTTGCTTTGCAACGACACACGACTTTACTTGTAAAGTATAGTGTGCTACACTTTTATCTATTTTCTATTACTTTTATAAGCCCTATCCGTCCACTCAATATAATGTTTTAGACAAAATTCCATTTCTCCACCAAAATCACAAGTTGCTTCTTTTTTACAACCTGCGTGGTCGCAAATGCCATCAGGTCCAAAACAAGAAGAACAACCCGATAAAGAAACCACCAAAATAACCACAAAAAACAAAGTAATTATTTTTTTCATAAAACCCCCCAAAAATTTAAATAAAATAAAAAAGTGCGCCTACCGAAGTAAGCGCACATAAACGCAGACTCCGATAGTCGCCAAACTAACTTTACGCAAAATGGTGTAACCACAATGATACAGTAGAATCTGCATTTTATCAAATTCACTAGTATCATTGTTTGTCAAAATGGG
>JAZQVG010000048.1:0-9106 GCA_045631625.1 Christensenellaceae bacterium | reverse complement strand
GGGGCGTTGTAGTTGGTGAAGACGTTGTAACTAATAGTATTACGTTAAACTTAGGCGACGCTAAAGAAATTAAAGCACTCAATAGCATTGGTGGTGAAGTTACAGGCGTTGACTATGAATTAGTAAATGCTGACGGTAAATTTACAGTAGTGGACGGCACAATTACGGCAATAGGCGCTGGTGAAGGTACTATTATCGTTAAGAAAAACGGCGTTGTATTCTATACAATTGAAGTTAGCGTAGTTAAACCTGTTGAAAATAGAGATTATACAATTACGTTAGACAGCACGGGTGACCCAATTGATACGTCAATTGTTACTGAAACTATTACAGGCGTTGAAGTAGTTGGTGCAGATGGTGTTTCTGCTACTTACGTAGACGGCGTATTGAAATTAGTTGGTGCTGAAGTTGGTACAACTTATGACTTAATCTTAAGGGCAGAAGGAAATTATGATTTAAGTATTAAGGCAAATTACGTTGCTAAGAAGTACACCTTATACGTTGGTGATGAAGAAATTACTTCTGATGCAAGTATAAATGTTCCACTTGGTGATGAAATTGCATTGGCTGTTAAGTATGAAGGTTCATCTGCTTTAGGCTTTAGTTATCAATTAAATGGCGAAGCAGTTGAAAACGTTACGTTAAATGATACTGAACCTGCAACCTTAACTGTTTACAGAAATGGTGAATTATACTACACAGTAACCGTAACTGCAGTAAAAGAAACGATTGATTTATCTGCTTCTTACACAGCATTAGTTGACGTAGATGGTGAATATTTAGATGCTACAAAAGTTGGTGCTGGCTTAGAAAGTGCTTCTACAGAAGCATCTGGTGTAACGGCAGAAGTTGTTGATGGTAAACTTGTATTAAATGGTGCAACAGTAAATACAACTTACACTGTAACAGTTGAAACTGCTACTAAGATTGCAACTATTAAAGCAACACATTACACTGCAGTAATTAAAGATGCTCAAGAATTTGTATCAACGTTTGAACTTATCAAAGACAATGGTGAAGAAGAAGTTACTTCATATGAGTTGACTAGAGCAGACGATGCAGCGACGTATCCTGATGAAGACCCTACACAACACATTAATAAGTTTGACGGGTACTACGTATTAGCAAATGATATTGACTTTGCTGGTGAAG
This sequence comes from Christensenellaceae bacterium, assembly GCA_045631625.1. Lineage (GTDB taxonomy): Bacteria > Bacillota > Clostridia > Christensenellales > Borkfalkiaceae > UBA1259. The sequence goes on along the minus strand of JAZQVG010000048.1, from coordinate 7,954 downwards.
GTATGCCTGTGGAAACGTTAACCTATAAGAATATGGGATATGGTACAACTACTGCAAATTGGGCTTTCTATAGATTAAGAGGCAAAATTGGTTTAACAGGTACGTTTGATGGACGTGGTTATGCAGTTAAAAACTTAGTTGTGCCAGAAGGTGGTATCTTTGGTGCTATTGGTGGCGTTTCAGGTGGTGGTGTTGTTAAGAACGTAGCGTTTATCGACGTTGACGTAAATACTACTCGTGCTAGTGGTGTATTAGCTACACAAATTTACGAATATGCAACGTTTGAAAACGTTTACCTTAAAATTGGTGATGCAACGTATAATGCTAATAAGTTAATGTTGGCACCATATGTTGACTACAACATCCATGTTAGAAACAGTTACTTTGAAGGTAATAGACATCTTATTTGGACTACGACGAAGTCTTGGAGTAACACTTCAAATATGCACTATACTGTAACCTTTAATGCGAACGTTAAAAATACAATCGTTGTTTCTAAATATGCGTTAGGCGTTGTAAATAGAAGCAATGGTAATGAAATTGAAGGTGTATTAGATAACGGCTATTATCAAGAAGATGGTACGACACCAGCAACAGCATTGCCATATAATAGAAACAATAGCCAAGTTGCAAGTGTTAAATCTGAATATATTTGTAAAGGTTTAGTATATCGTTACGGTGCAGTATCTGAAATGATAAATAACAATAAGGTTTCTGCTGTAATCAATACAGGCTACTTCACTTATGATGCAGAAACGGGTGTTGTTGGCTGGGCTAGTTTAGCAAATTAGTTTGTTAAAACCACACTAAATTAAATTAAACGTCTACGACGAAAAGTCGTACGCGTTTTTTTTAATTAATTTATATCTTTTTTTATAAATTTCTTGACTTTTGATTTTTATAGTATTATAATGAAAAAAAGGTTTAGAAACATGAATAATTTATATTTTTACTTTTATTTTAATATCTTACTTTAATACCACTATAGTAATTACTTCAGTGTTTCTTTTACGTGTGTTTATTAAGGCTTTGTAGTAATTACTGCAAAGCCTTTTCTAATTGTTTTTTATAGGAGTTTTTCTATTATGATTATTGTTGTTAAAAAGAATTGTGAAAAAAACCAATATGACAATCTTGTTTCTTGGATTAAGGAACTTGGGCTTGGCATACACGAAAGTGTTGGTGAGCAATCTACCGTTTTAGGTCTTATTGGTGATACTTCTAAAGTTGACGTTGATTTACTTTCTACACTTGATATCGTTGAAAAAATCCAAAAGGTATCCGAGCCGTACAAAAACGCCAACCGTAAATTTAACCCTAACGACACCGTTATTGAAGTTGCAGGTCATAAAATTGGTGGCGATAACTTTACTTTTATTGCAGGGCCTTGTTCTGTTGAAAGTGAAGCACAAATTATTGGCATTGCTGAAGAAGTTAAAAAGGTGGGTTGTTCTTTTTTACGTGGCGGGGCATTTAAACCACGTACTTCGCCTTACGTTTTCCAAGGGCTTGGCGCTGACGGGCTTAAACTTTTATTAAAAGCCAAAGAAGAAACGGGGCTTCCTATCGTTACTGAACTTATGAGTGAAATTCATTTAGATTTATTCAAAGACGTTGACATTATACAAATTGGTGCAAGAAATATGCAAAATTTTGAACTCCTTAAGGAAGTTGGTAGGACGGGTAAGCCTATTTTATTAAAGCGTGGGCTTGCCAACACTTTACAAGAGTTCTTGATGAGTGCTGAATATATTTTGGCTGAAGGCAACCCTAACGTTATTTTGTGTGAAAGGGGTATACGTACTTTTGAAACGTATACAAGAAACACTTTAGATTTATCTGCCGTACCTGTTTTGCATTCGCTTACACATTTACCTATTATCGTTGACCCTAGTCACGCTACTGGGCAAGCCAAACTTGTTGAACCTATGTCTTTAGCATCCGTTGGTTGTGGTGCTGACGGGCTTATGATTGAAGTTCACAACGACCCTACGCGTGCGCTTTGTGATGGTGCGCAATCTATTAGGCCAGACCAGTTTGCTTCTATCGTTCAAAAGGTTAATAAAATGTTACCTATCATTAATAAAAAATTGGATAATTAATTATTATGAATATTGGAATTATTGGTTTAGGTTTAATTGGTGGCTCGCTTGGTAGGTCTATCGTTGCAAAAACTAATCACTTAGTTTTCGCTTGTGATACTGATGCCAAAACTATGCTTCTTGGCGAACTTCTTAATGCTTACCATTTTAAACTTGGCGATGAAAATTTATCTAAACTTGATATTTTAATAGTTGCTTTATACCCAAACGCTACTATTGATACAGTTAAAAAACTTTTGCCTAAACTTAAAAAGGGCTGTATCGTTATGGACATTTGTGGTAATAAGCGCAAAATAGTTGATGCTTATAAAAAACTTGCTAACGATTTTAAACATATTACTTTTATTTCTTCGCACCCTATGGCTGGCCGTGAGTTTTCCGGTATTAAGCACTCTTCTATAAATCTTTTTGACCGTGCGTCTATGATTTTAGTGCCTGTCAACGCCGATTTGTTCGTTACCAAGTCTATTAAAGATTTTTGCTTATCTTTAGGCTTTGGCTCGGTAGTTATTTCTTCTGCCGAAGAACACGATAAAATTATCGCTTTTACTTCGCAACTTGCTCACATTATTTCTAGCGCTTACATTAAAAGCCCTACGGCTGAAAATTACTTAGGTTTTTCTGCCGGTAGTTTTAGAGATATGACTAGGGTTGCACGTCTTTCACCTGAAATGTGGACGGAACTTATGATTGATAACGGCGATAACCTTACCGCTGAGATTAAATGTATGATTTCAAGCCTAAACGACTACTTAAAAGCCATTGAAGATAAAAACTCTATTAAGTTGTTTGAGTTGCTTAAAGATGGCACAGAACGTAAATTACGGGCTGAAAAACTTAAAAATAAAAAATTAGACTAAAAGGAAAACCTTTTTTATGGAAAAATATACTAAAATTCAAGTTAATGCTTCAACTTCATACCCAATTTATATTGGCGATGGTTTACTTGATGACGTTGCTTTGCTTTTAGACGGCGTGGTGTCTTCTAAAAAAGTTGCTATCGTTTCTGACGATATTGTTGCTTCCATTTATCTTGATAAATTATCTTCTTCTTTAACTAATGCAGGCTTTTCTGTTTTTTCATTTGTTTTTCCTAATGGCGAAGGTAATAAAAATTTTTCTTCTTATTTAGATATTATTAATTTTTTAGCAAAAAACAATTTTACACGTATTGACGGCGTTATTGCGCTTGGTGGAGGTGTTGTAGGCGACGTGGTTGGTTTTGTTTCTGCTACCTATCTTCGTGGTATAAAATATATTCAAATTCCTACCACGCTTTTATCGGCAACTGATTCTTCAGTTGGTGGTAAAACGGGTATTGATATTGAATATGGTAAAAATCTCGTTGGGGCTTTTAAACAACCTAACGCTGTTATTTGTGATACACAAATTATAAAAAAACTTCCAAAACAAGTTTTTGATTGTGGGTTTGGCGAAGTTTTAAAATACGCACTTTTAGATAAGGAAATTTTTGATGAGTTATCAAATGACAATTACGATTTAACACGTCTTATTGCACTCTGTATTGACTATAAACGTAGGGTTGTAGAAAGAGATGAATTTGAGAAAGGGGATAGAAGATTATTAAACTTGGGACATACGCCTGCTCACGCTATTGAAAAACTTAGTAATTACACAATTTTGCACGGTATTGCCGTTTCGATGGGATTAAAAATTATGCTTAATTATTCACTTGATAGTGGGTATTTAGATAAATTACAATATGATAAAATATTAAATTTATTTTCCAATTATATTGATATTCCTAATTGTCCATTTACGGCTAAAGAGCTTGCTGAAAGTTCTTTAAACGACAAGAAGGCAGTTGGCGAATACATAAACATGTTAGTCGTTCACGGTATTGGCGACGTTCGACAAGAAAAAATTTCTGTTAAGCAACTTGAAAAGGTGTATAAATGTTAGTTTGTGTTGAAAACAGTTTTTTGTCGGGCAAAATAAAGGCAATTTCTTCTAAATCTTACGCACATAGGTCTATGATTTGTGATTTCTTGTGTGGCGAGTTGCCTGACGTAACGAAATTTAATAGTTCTAATGATATTTTGGCAACTTATAATTGCATAAAAGATATTCTGGATGGTAAAACGCTTTTAGACGCTGGAGAATCGGGTTCTACCTTAAGGTTTATGCTACCTTTACTTTGTGCTATCGGTGGTGATTTTACTATTAAAATGGGTGGAAAACTTCCGTCTCGACCTAATGAAGAATTGTTTTGTGCGTTAAAATCAAACGGCATTGATATTTGTCAAGTTGGCGATAAAATTTGTTTGTCGGGAAAGTTGAAGGCGGGTAAATTTTCTATTCGTGGCGATATAAGTTCGCAATATATTTCTGGGCTTTTGATGGCGTTATGCTTGGTTAATGGCGAAAGCCTAATTCAAGTTACTTCGCCAATTTCTTCTAGACCTTACGTTGATATCACTTTAGAAGTTTTGTCTAAGTACGGTGCTAAAATAGTTGAAGAAAATAATATTTTTACCGTTTACGGTGGACAAAAATTAATTAAATGTAACGTTTATGAAGGGGACTGGTCAAATTCGGCTTTCTTTTTAGTTGCAGGGGTTATTAACGGCGACTTAGAAATGACGGGGCTAAACGTAAATAGTAATCAAGGCGATAAAAAGATAATTGATATAATAAAAAAAGCAAACGGAAATATAACTGTAAAAGAAAATTCCGTTATTGTTAAAAAATCTGATTTAGTTGGCTTTACCTTTGATGCAGAAGACGTGCCTGATTTAGTGCCTATTTGTGCTGTTTTGGCAAGTTGTTGCGAGGGCGAAAGTTTAATAAAAAATATTTCTAGGTTAAGGCTAAAGGAAAGCGATAGGATTTTATCTACAATGCAAATGCTTTCTAATTGTGGTATAAAATGTCAGCTGCTTGGCGACGACTTAAAAGTTTACGGTGGACAAGTTTTAGGTGGAAAGGTTGATAGTTTTAACGACCATAGAATTGCAATGTCAAGCGCAATCTTGGCGCTTAACGCTACTAATGAAATAATAATTGACGGTGCTGAAGCCGTTAATAAATCATATCCAAAATTTTTTGAAGATTACGCTTCATTAAACGGGAGAATTTATGAAAAAATTTGATGATAACAACCACTCTATATTTAAGGGCAAAAGCCTTTTAATTGAAGTGTACGGTGCGTCTCACTCTGAAAAAATTGGGGTTAAGGTAAAAGGTTTTAAAAAGAGACAAAAGTTTGACAAAACTTTGCTTCAAGCCTTTTTAGACCGAAGAAAACCTAGCGCTTCTAGTTTTTCAACTACTAGAGTAGAGGGGGATAAGATTGTCTATGCGAAAGGCGTTAAAAAGGATGCTTTTACAGGTAGAGAGTTTGTAGCAGACATTTATAACACCAATCAAAGAAGCCGTGATTATGGCGAAAGGGTTATTTTACCTCGTCCATCGCACGCTGATTACGTTGCAACTGTAAAATATGGCGATAAGTTTGACCATAGGGGTGGTGGTAAGTTTTCCGGTAGACTTACTGCACCTATGTGCATCGCAGGTGGTATTTGCAAGCAATTGTTAAAAGAAAAAGGTATTACCGTTAACGCTTATATAAAAAGCATTGGCTCTGTAAGCGGTAAAGGTTATTTTGACGTTGACGTAGAAAACTTTGATTTTTCTAAGACTGAAAACAACTTTCCATTGCTTGATGAAAGCGTTAAAGAAGATATGCTTAACGAAACTACAAAGGCAAGAGATGATTTGGATTCTGTAGGTGGTACTATTGAGTGTGTTGTAAAAGGCGTGCCTGTTGGTACGGGTGAATATATGTTTGATAGTATTGAAAGCGTTATTTCACATTTGGTCTTCGCAGTTCCGGCAATAAAGGGTATTGAATTTGGGCTTGGCTTTGACTTTGCGAAAAGTTTAGGTAGTTTTGCTAACGATGAGTTTTATTTTGACAAGAATGTTGTTAAAACGAGAACTAACAATAATGCAGGTATAAACGGTGGTATTTCAAATGGTATGCCGATAACTTTTAGAGTTGTGGTTAAGCCAACACCTTCTATAGCAAAAAAACAAAATACCGTTAATTTAGAAAATAGAAAAGATGATACGTTAGAAATAAAAGGCAGGCACGATGCTTGCATAGTGCCAAGGGTGGCAGTAGTTATTGAAGCCGTTACGGCAATAGCAATATACGACTTACTTGGTGTATAAAGGGGTTAAAAATGGAATTAAAAGATTTAAGGGCAAATATTGACAATATTGATAATTCTATTACGGAGTTAATTAAAGAAAGGCTTGCACTTGTAAAACAAGTAGGCGAAGTTAAAAAGCAAACTAATAAGGCTGTAAATGACCCTAATAGAGAAAGGGATATTTTACTTAGAATAACTGAAAATGCAACTGAAGAAGAACAACTTTATTTAAAGCGTGTTTTCGAAAATATTTTTGAAGTAAGCAAGGCTTGTCAAACGGCTTCACTTAACGTACAAACGGACAATACAAAAAAGATTGAGCAAGTACTATCTGGTGAAGAAAAACGCTTTCCATTAAAAGCAAAAGTGGCTTGTCAAGGCGTTCCTGGTGCATATTCAGGTATTGCTGCTGATAAACTTTTTGAACTTGCCGATATAACTTATTTTAAGAATTTTGCAGGTGTATTTTCAGCAATAGAAAAGGGCTTTTGTGAATATGGGTTGTTGCCTATTGAAAATAGTTCAGCAGGCTCTGTTGACCAAGTTTACGATTTAATGCGTGAACATAATTTCTTTATCGTTAAAAGTATTAGAATACCTGTTATGCATAATTTAGTTGCAAACCCAAATACAAAGACAAGCGATGTTAAAGAAATTATTTCTCACGAACAAGCGTTAAGACAATGCTCAAAATACTTAAGCAAGTTTCCTAATGCAAAAATCACTACTTGTGAAAACACTGCAGTTGCCGCTAAAATGGTGGCTGAAAGTGGCAGAAATGATATAGTGGCAATTTCTTCAAGAGATTGTGCAGAACTTTACGGCTTGAAACTATTAGATTCTTCTATACAAGATGCGGAAGGTAATTATACGAGATTTATTTTAATTGCCAAGGACTTGGAAATTTACGAAGGGGCTGATAGAGTAAGCGTTATGACAACCTTGCCACATACCCCTGGTAGTTTGTATAAGACGTTGGCTAAACTATATAATACGGGAATAAACGTCACTAAACTTGAATCTAGACCAATAGTTGGCTCTAATTTTGAATTTATGTTCTATTTTGATTTTGAGTGCGATATAAAATTACCGTCAGTTAGGGCAGTTATTAGCGAACTTGATAATTCGGCAGAAAAATTTATTTTCTTAGGTGCTTACCACGAAAAGATTTAATAATAGGAAAGTTTTATGAAATGTTGTCTTATTGGCAAAACTCTTAAACATAGTTATTCTAAGCAAATACATAATAAATTATATAATTATAACTATGAACTTGTAGAGATAGAGCCACAACAACTTAATAGTTTTGTGTCAAATAAAGAATACTGTGCATATAACGTGACAATCCCTTATAAAAGCGACATAATACAATATTTAGATGTAGTAAGTGAAGAAGCCAAAAAGATTGGTGCTGTTAACACAGTTTGCAATATTGATAATTTGCTTTTTGGGTTTAACACTGATTTTTACGGTATGTATTACGCCTTAAATAGTGCCGGTTTTGATTTATCTAACAAAAAGGTTATGATACTTGGAAGTGGTGGAACTAGCAAAACTGCACAAGTAGTTTGCTCATCACTAAACGCAAAAGAAATTTACATAATTTCTAGAAACGGCGAACATAATTATCAAAACTGTTATAATTTGTCACCTGATTATATTATAAACACAACG
>JAZQVG010000047.1:0-11122 GCA_045631625.1 Christensenellaceae bacterium | reverse complement strand
GGTTTTTACGAAATTAGCGTGCTTGTAAAAAGACTTTCAGGGCAGGGCGACGTTTTACCCGTTACTATATCAGAACGGCTTATTACAGACAAAGCGTTAAAGGTAGGCGATACGATAAACGCTTTAGGTCAGTACAGAAGTTACAATAAACTTGTAGATGGCAAAAGCAAACTGATGCTTACAGTATTTGCAAGGGAACTTTACGATTACAGTATAATAAAAAATCCAAACAGCATAGTGTTGTCTGGTTATATATGTAAACCACCTATCTACAGAACGACACCTTTTAACAGAGAGATTGCAGATATACTAATTGCAGTAAACAGGTCTTATAACAAATCAGATTATATACCGTGTATTGCTTGGGGAAGAAATGCAAGGTTTGCCAAAAATTTAGAAGTGGGCGAAAAGATTGCAATTAGTGGCAGAATACAAAGTAGAGAATATCAAAAGAGAATAAACGATGACGATATAAAAGTACTAACGGCTTACGAAGTATCAATAAGCAAGTTATCTGCTTATGAGAATGCAGAAAATTTTGACGTTGATGCTGAGTTTGAACTTATAGGAGGAAGCGAATTTATGGGAGATACGGCAGAAGCAAACATTTCAGATTTCACCTAAAATAATATAAGACGAAAAAACGCATCGGATTATTCCGATGCGTTTTTTGTTTTATTTTTACTTAAAAATTATTTTTTTGTGAAAGCGAAGATTGCATATTCGTAAGCGTTAAAGTCAAACGTACCGTCTGCATTTTCTGTTGCGATAGTATTTAGCGTTTTTCTTTCAAAGCCTTCTGCCTCAATAGTTATCTTTTCAGCCTTAGCATTTTTAAGGTTAGAACAGAATGCTAATAGTTGTGTGCTTCCGTCAATAGCAACGTATTCGTAATAAGTACATTTTACGCTTTCGTTAGAACATTTAACAACGCCACCATCCCAATAAGCGTGTAAAGTAGACTTTTCAAATGGGAAGTTTTTGAAGCAATTTTTAATTTCTGCTATATAAGAAGCCCTTTTATTATATGTTTCATCTGCGTTTTCAACTGCTATTCTTGGAATGATAGAGTGTACCAAACCTAAGCCTGTTGCATGTTCTAACGTCCATACAGGTGGGTTAGGGTAAACAATCATTTCCATTGCTACACCAAAGTTTCTGCCCGTCCACTCAGTTTTAGCAAAACCAACAGGGAAGTCGCTTGCGCCTGCTTTAATTAAATCAAATTGTATTGATTCACCAGTCCAACCCATATGTGTATAAGGCATAGCAGAGAAGTTAAGAGTTGATGAGTGATAGTTAACCAAACCACCTCTTGGCTCAAATATAGCGTAAATTTGTTTCATTATGTTTCTTACGCCTCTAATTGGATAGGTTGGCTTTAATTCACCGTTTCTATCAATGTAGCCACAGCCGTGTTCTTGGTTAGCACAAGACCTTGGGTAAATTGTACCGTCAAGATAAATTCCGTCAAATTGGTATTTTTCTACAAGTTGTCTAATGCCTTCTACTAAAATGTCTGTATAATCTGAATTGTAGCAAACGGCATAGTCCCTTTGTGGTGGCAATCTCCACCAAGTTGGGTCTTGTTTGTAGCCGTTAGGCATAGTTCTATGTTTCTTGTAGTATTCAAAGAATTCTGGTGCCAAACTTGAAATTTCGTAGCCGAAGTAAGGTATAATCTTTAATTCGTGTTCGTGTGCTAATTCAACAGCCTTAGCAAACTTTTCGTCCGTTTCTTGGTCGAGGTAAGGGAAGTTTTGTATCGTATTCCAAGCCTCGTGGATGAAAATAGTGTCATAACCTAAACTCTTAATGAAAGCGAAGTAGTTTTCAAACTTGCCTTGTGGCATAAATAGTTCATCAAGCGTTTTGTTCGTTTGAACGGCGTTATGTAAAATAGGTGTCTTTGGTGAAGGTCTAACAGGCGTTGCCATAAAACCGATATTATACATAATTGGGTTGAAGAAATAGGTAGCGTCGTGCCTTGGGTCGTTCCAAGTAGCAGGTTGGCTATCTAAAAGTCTAAGTCTAATTATTTTAGAATCTTTAGCGTCTTCAATTTCAACGTAGTGTTTTTCGTCGATAGGTTGACGGTTTTCAGCACTTTCTGAAACTATACCTAAACCACGTTCAGCAGCACCCGTCCAAAGTAAAGCCTTAAATGGTAAGTGAATATTTTGTTCAGGTAAATCACCACTTGCACGCTTAGAACTCTTTTCGTATAAAGTTTCGTCGTTTGAGAAAATTGCTGAGTTTGGATATTGGTGATATAGGTTGCAATGTTCCTTCTTCATAGGAATTTCAACCCAGAATTTATCACAAACGTATTTCCAAGTTGGCCAAGGTTCTAAACCCAATCTTTGCGCCATATTAAAACTGGTTGTCATTAGTTGAACGTCGCAACTTACGTACCCGTCGTAATCAAACGTCATACAGATGTTCAAGTCAAACATCTTACTTTCTAACGCCGCAATAATAACAGCCTTTTCGTTTGTGTGTGATTGTACGAAAACTTTGCGCTTAGACCAAACAATTTCTTCACCGTCTTCTAAACCGATGATGCGCATTGGCGCAGAAAGCAATTCTTCTCCGTTTGCAATAATTGATGAAAGAAGTTCACCATTAGAAATGGTGTAAGTTCTACCAACAACTTTAACTTTAATTTCACCATCTTTTTTGATAAGACGGACTGGGGTAAAAGGTTTAATAACCTTATCAACAAAAGCCATTTTGTTTCTCCTTTAATAAATATTATTTTAACGCTTTTAGCGTAATTTTTTTGTTTTTAATATTATTATCGATGCCGATAATACAACGAATATAGTTAATATATTAATTATCGCGGTAATATTTCTTGCGTGATAATTAACTATTGCATCAGTTGATATGTAGCCAACCACCCAATTATCGCCCGTATTAAAGGCAACCTTTAATGTAGTAGAATTTTTTTCTAACACTTTAACTTGGGAGTTTTTTTGCAACTCAAAAAGGGTAGTGGTTAAACTTGTGTCAGTGTAAAGGGAGGTTTCTTTTACAGTTTCTACCGTAAAGGTGTATGAAGTCAACGCTTCGCTTAATATATCGGCAGTAAAGTTTTCAGGGATATAGCCTGAATAAGTTTTGCCGTTTTTATTAACTTCAACGTAGTAATAACTTCTATCTAAAAACTCAAATTGATTTTTAACCTGTACTACGTCGCCTTTATTTAATCTAACACCGTTAGCATCCGTCAATACGAAAGTATCGTTTTTAGTAATTACAGGCAAGTAGTATAGGTAAACGCCGGTAGCAATAAATTTTTCAGTTGATAGTTGGGGTGTTTGTTTTATAAATTTAGCGCACTCTTTAGCGTTTACTAAAAACGCCCTATCTTTACCAAGTAAAATAAGCATTTCTGGTGAAAGCCCTTTTCTTTCCACCTTGCCGAGATATACGTATTCTTCAGTAGTAGCGTGTAAACCTTGATAATCAAATAAATTTCCGTCTAAACCTACTTGATATACGTTTGCACAATCATTTGTTAGTCTATAAAAATTAAGGTTAGAGAGGTTTGCATTTGTATCAGTTGTTTTTAAGTCGGTAGGTATTGCGATTTCAGTTATGCTTGCGTTTGCTTGCGCTTTATCTAAATAGATAATTTCTTCGCCATTGGTTAGCAAGGTAATTTCTTTTTTATCAAAATTAAGTGAAAAAGCAGATACACTATTTACAAGAGTAGAAGTGGTTTTAACCCACTCATTGTTATAGTAGTAAATACTACCGTTTGCTAATGCAAAAAGGTTGCCACCAAGGTCGGTACAAAGTTTTGTTACGCCCGATATAGTAGAGTGGCTTGTCCTATCGTAGTTGTTACTTTTAACGTGTAAGTTTACGTTAGTGCCTGTGCTTACGTATACGTTTTTAAATACGTCAAGCGTAATTTTTTCCGCATACCCAATGGTTGATGGGAAAAGTGGTGTAAATTCAATATCGTCTTCAGTTAGATAATATACGTTATAAACGGCTGTGCCTTGTGCATTGTTTGAAGTGGTTAATAAATAAAAACTACCACTTTGATATGAAAGGTCTTTAATCGTTTCTTCTTCTTTTACGTTAGTTAATTCAGTTGCTTTGCCGTTTCTAACGTTTACTTTTAATACTCTGTTGTCGTTAAAAGTTAAAACAAGTTGGTCTAAACCCAATGCAAATTTGTTTGGAAGTTCGTTTATAGGCTTATTTTCAATCGCACTTTCAAAATACTTTTTATCAAGGTTAAGATAACTTGCCCTATCGTAAGCATCAAAATTATCGCCTTGTTTAATAACCGTAAGTTTAGTGCTGTCTAATATTGCCGTGTTAGAGCCATACCTTTCTACGTTAGTGGCATCGCCAGAAATTCTATTAAAAGCCGTTTTACCTTTTGCAATAGCAAAACCGGTAAATGTAAGTTTATCGTCTTCTACATTAAATTCTTGTATAGAACCTTCGCTATCAGTAATAAGTAGGTTTTCTCCCTTTAATGAAAGTGATTTTGGTTTTTGACAAGAACCTAAATCATAATCGTCTAAAACGTTGAAAGATAGTTTAACTTGAGTTTTGGTTGCAATTTCAATTTTATAAATATCGTAGCCTGCTAAAACGAAAAGGTGAGTGTCAGAAGCAACCATTGAAGTTGGCGTAAGCGTGCTAAACGTTTGATTTTCTTTTAGCGGAATAGTGTTTATAACTATTTGGTTGTCAAAGAAATAAAACACGTCGTTTTTAGAGTTGATTGCAACAGGTTTTTCGCCGTCTACCTTGCCGGCAAGCGTAATTTCAGTGTTAGATAAATTACTTTTTGAAAGAATTTGACCACTAACCTTAAATACTGAAATTAAATGACTGTTGTTTACAGAAAAGAAGTTGCCACCCGTTAGTCTATAGTTTTCTATATTTTCAATTTTGAAATTGTTAAGTGAAGAAAGTGGTACGTGATAGATAGAACCGTTGTCTGAAAACCAAAGTTCACTAACGCCTTCTAACTTAGTAATTGCAATTTGACCTAAAGATAAAAAGCCGTCTATCTCCTTATATTCGTCATTAGAAGATATGTAGTATACGATTGTATGGCTATCTTTAATTATAGCGTAATTCTCGCCGTCGGTTGCGCAGGCGATAGGGCTTAATAGCCCGTCTAAATATTCAACGTTACTATTTGGAAGCAACTTTTCTTCATCATTAATTTTTGCATAAGAAAAGTTGGCCGTTAAAGAAAATAACGAACCAAATAAAATTGCCAATAGACTTAAAACTAAAAGTATTTTGCTTTTAAAATTACCTTTTACCTTTTGCATACGTCTAATTATAGCACATCAATTAGCGTTTGTCATTACTTTTGCCAAATTTAATATTTATAAATATTAAAATATAGACAGAGTTTGCAAAAAAACCAATTTGTAAAATTGCTCGCCCTTTTTATTTTTTAGTTGTCAAATATGACAGAATTTGACATTTTACTTAAATAGAATATAAGAAAAAGCGAACAAATGTTCGTAAAATTTTATAATTATAATATGAAAAGGAGAAAAAGAAAAGGGAATATGACAAGAAAAAAAATAAAAATAAAAAAATTTTTTATCGTGTCATATTCCCTATAAAAAGTAAAAATCTACATATATAATGTGGGCGTAAACGGAACATACGCAATAAAATATCAAGGAGACGTTTAATGAACAATTTATATACGAAGACATTACTGTATGCCTATCCAAAACTTAATGCAGTTATAAAACAAATAGACGAAGTAATTGATAAAATTTTATTTTCGTCGATGGATAATTATAGGCCGTGTATGGCGCAATGTGAAAAAATAATAGCATATAGATTAAGAAAAGAAAGGGTTAAAATTTTAATTAAGAAAATGGACAAAGTTATTTCAAAATTGCAAGACGAAGAACTTGTCCACTTGGATTATAAATTTTTTAAGAGTAAGAGGAAGGAAGAATTTAAGGATTTAGACACCACTTCACGTGCTTATTTTAGAAAACAAGTTGCTATAGTTAATAAGGTAAGTGAACTATTAGAAAAAGTGGGGTTAAACGACGAAGTTTTTAAAAGAGATTACCTATCTATGAAGTTTTTTAGGTACATATTAGGTAGGGTAATAGAAGTAGAAAGTTTTACTAAAAAATACACGGGCGAAGGCAAGCGCCATAGATACGTAAGAAAAACGGCAAGGATTGTTGCATAAAATAATATTAATGTAATTTCATTGCGTGTGTTCCATTTATTTTTTTCTTTTTGAACAAAGTAAGGTTGGCAACTTTGCTAACCTTACTTTGTTTTTATTCAAAGTCGTTTTCGTCGTAATATCCTACGTTTACTGCTTTTTGAGTTCGTGGTTTTTTAAACGCTATAACTAACCCGAAAAGCCCTGCTAAAATTAAGCAAGCAATTATCAATATTCTAAGCGTTTCTACGTTGTCGCTTTCAAATTCTTCCGTTAAAGGTGGGTTTGGTTCTTCTGCTTTAATAAAAGTTAATGGGTTTGGGTGGTTTTCTATCGTAAAAGGTGAAATACCCACTTCTTTTACGTAGCCTAATTGCCCACCGTACGAAACGTAAAAACAAACAGTATTGTCTAACATTGTAAACGTGCCAAAATAAGTTAAAGTTCGCCCTGAAAATATGTATCGTAAACTTTTTGTAAGCGAACTATCTTCATATAAAATAATGGTAGAAGTGGTGGTTATAGTCACTTTAGGGTAGGGGGAAGAAACACTTTGCGTTTCAGTAAATAAGGTTTCGTTTGGCACGTATCCGTCAAGCGAAACTCCGTCGCTTCCATAATATTCTACGTGGTCGAATATTTCCCCTTTAGATATCAATTTTACGTAATAAGTGTATGGTAAATAAAATAGTATTTCCCCCTTTTCAACGTTGCTATAGAAGGGGGTTTTGTCGTTTGTCACCCTTAAGTAAGTAGACTCATAACTATATGAATTTTTTATGTCTAATGGAAAAATTAAAAATTGAAAACAAGTTAAAATACAGAGAAGCATTAGTAAAAATTTTTTCATAATATACCTTTTAATTTTTTAGTAGAGTAAAAGACAGTATAAACTAAAAAAATATATCAAATAACAAAATAAATAGCGAAGTAAAAAATAAATTGTCGTTTTTATTAACGGGGCGTTCAAGTCCCACATAATATCTTTTCATACAAAACAAAAAAGAGATTAAGTAAACCTTAATATTTAAATAATAACTCGCAAAAATTGTCGCAGAAATTTTTGCGAAAAAGGAGATACAGGCGAAAAGAAAAAGCCCCTAGAGAAATATAGAGGCTGACTGTCGTCGCCTTGTAGCGACGTGGGGCGAAGGATGGGACTTTCGCCTGTGCGACCATACCCGATAAACAGTGGGTGACCACTGTTTACCCTACGGGAAATTGCTAAAAGCAATTTTCTCCTTAATTCAAGCCCCATCCTAATCATTTACATAAAATAAAAAACCCAAAACAAGCAAAAGCCTATTTTGAGTTTTTTATTGGTGCGAAGGATGGGACTTGAACCCACACGGATAACCATACGCCCCTCAAACGTACGCGTCTGCCAATTCCGCCACCCTCGCTTTTTTGCTTTTATATATTACCTATTTTTTTGTTGTTTGTCAAGAAGTTTGCCGTATAAATTTTGATATTTTGATAAAGTTTTTTTAATTTTTATTAAATATTTTTCCGTTTCTTTATATGGTATTTTATATAAAGTTATTCCGTCTTTACTATATTCTTTATTTTTTAACCAATTATTTACGTTGCCTTCGCCGGCGTTGTATGAAGCGATAACCGTATCTAGCACCTTAAATTTATCATACAAATATCTAAGGTAAGCACAACCTATTTCTAAATTGTCCTTATAATTTAATAGGTTGTAATTTTGTTTATTTATTAGTTTTGCCATATATTCGCCCGTTGAAGCCGTTATTTGCATTAGGCCTATTGCACCTTTATTGCTTACAGCGTGTTTATTAAAAGAACTTTCGCATTTTACAACTGCAAACACAAAAGCATAATCTAAATTGTATTTATCAGAAAACTCTGTAATCTCGTCGTAATAGGAAAGTGGGTAGATAAATTTTTTTTGTATAATTCTAACAGAAAATATCGCAAAAAAGCCTATCAAACAAGCAATTATTACTATTTTTAATACATTATATACAGTTTTATACTTTTTAAATTTCATAAATAACACTAAATAGTTTACGCAAAATTTACACAATTGTATTCATACGCTTGAAAAAATATACGAAATGTGATAAAATAACACATATTTTTCAAAAAGGAAAAGAAAAAATGAGTGAAAATTTACAACATTTATTAGCAATGCTTGTGTATATGGGTGCAGTTATAGGCATTGGTGTTTATTTTGCTAAGCGTGCAAACAAAAATGCAGAATCTTACTTTTTAGGTGGTAGGTCTTTAGGCCCTTGGGTTTCTGCTTTTTCTGCAGAAGCGTCAGATATGTCGGGTTGGCTACTTATGGGCTTGCCAGGTTTGGCGTATTGGACGGGTATTGCAGACGCTACTTGGACGGCGATTGGCTTGTTTGTTGGCACTTACTTTAACTGGTTAATCGTTTCAAAAAGGCTACGTAGATATAGCGTAAAAGTTGACGCTATTACGTTACCGGGTTATTTTTCTAAGCGTTTCCACGAAAAGAAAAACGTTATTCTTATTATATCTTCTTTATTTATAACGCTATTCTTTACCGTTTATGCAGGTCAATGCTTATCTGCTTGTGGTAAACTTTTTGCTAACCTTTTCGATTTGGATTATCATTGGATGATGGTTGCTGCGGCAGTTTTCGTTTTACTATACACCTTCCTTGGTGGTTTCTTGGCAGAAAGTGCTTCAGACTTTATGCAAGCAATCGTTATGGTTGGCGCACTTGTGCTTATTTTAGTGCTTGCAATAGTTAGTGCAGGTGGCATTGGCAACGTTATAGAAAACGCAAATGGTATTGACGGTTTCTTTAACTTGTTTAAGACGGCTTCGCCAGACAATAACGGTGGTTTCGGTACGGGAAGTGGTTTTTCATTTATTAAAATTTTATCTGCACTTGCTTGGGGCTTAGGCTACTTTGGTATGCCACAAGTATTGCTTCGTTTTATGGGTATTAGAAGTGAAAAGGAACTTACCCGTTCAAGAAGAGTTGCTTGTATCTGGTTATTTATCGCTATGGGCGTTGCAGTATTTATTGGTATAGTTGGCCGTAGCGTTGCCGATATTTCTTACGGTTCTAATGCTGAAGCAGAACAAATCTTTATCGATATGTCAACTAAGTTCTTGCCACCAATTTTAGCAGGCTTTGCTTGTGCAGGCGTACTTGCTGCGTCAATTAGTTCTTCTGACTCATACTTACTTATCTCTACTTCTGCTATTGCAGAAAACATCTATCACGGTATCTTTAAGAAAGATGCAAGTGATAAGCAAGTTATGTGGGCTTCAAGAATAGCAATGGCGGTTATAACTATAATTGCAATGGTTATTGCTTGGGACAAAGATAGCACTATATTTGGTATAACTTCTTTTGCTTGGGCAGGTTTTGGTGCAACGTTTGGGCCACTTATGCTTTTCTCATTGTTCTGGAAGAAGACGACGCATACGGGCGCCGTTGCCGGTATGGTTACGGGGGCTGCAATGGTATTTATATTTAAACTTTTAATAAATCCATTGCTCGGTGCTTTTGCAGTTTACGAATTGTTGCCAGCATTTATTATTTCTTCAATCGTAATATACGTAGTTTCACTTGCTACTAAAAAGAGCAACCCACTTATTGAACAAGAATTTGACGAAGTTAGATTATCAGGTAAAATGTTTTAATTAACTTAAAATTAAAAACGGTACGAATTTCGTACCGTTTTTTGTTTTGCTTTTAATCTGTAAGATAGAAAGTGCAAGTAGAAAGTTTTTTACGTTTTAACTTTAATATCTTTCCACTATCCATTTTATAAGTTATATCGTCAGCATACTTACAATTTTTACAATTTCCATTAAAATGTTCTTTGATAGGGCAGTGTTTAAGAGTCATATAAGGGAAGTTTATTTTGCCACCAACTTCATTTTCAATAGATAAAATAGGCAAATTATAAACTTGTGCGGTGTAAGAATTATATGCGTTTAGCCCACCACCTATAATTTTATCGCAGTCAAATGACAAAGCGTAATAGTTGTTTGCGATAACTTTTATTTTGCTTTTTTCAATAATGCTTTTTAGAGATTTTATATCTTTTTCTTCTGCATAGTTAGGTAAGTCTAAATACGCTATATTATTAAGTTTTTCGCATTTTTCCTTAAACGCTAAAATATCTTCTAAAACATATTCGCTTGGCGAATAAATGATATTCTTTTTATAAAAAGTACAATCCAAATTTTCCACCACTTCAAAATCAACAAAAGAGATTGCTTTTTGGGGTGTAGAGATTTGTGTTTTTTGGGCGTTTTTCTTATGTTTCTCAGTCTTTAATCTAAAAATTTCATCGTAAACCTTTCGCCTAAATTCGTTAAGCAATTTTTTTAGCATAAACACGTTGTCAAAAGTGTCAAAGGTGATATTTGCGTCAAAAAATTCACTTTTACTAAAATTATCAGTAATTTCTTGTTTTGTCAAAGGTGAAGATTTTGCACTCTCTAAAACTTCGCCCCAAATTATATATTCTTGCCCGTCCAAATAGATTTTTGCTTTAATTTTTTCATTTTTAATTAAACTTAAAGCGATATCTACTTTAACTTTTTTATCGCAATCAAGAGAAAGTTTTTCCTTTTCGCCATCAAGTATAAGGCGTAGTTTTTCGCCCTTTTTTACTTTAGCCGTAGTGGTAATTCTATATAAATTGCCCACTTTTTTTATATCGTATGACGAGAAAGACGTTTTTTCTTCATCGCCCTTAAAAGTCTTAAAGGTAGATTTAGGTGAAAGATTATAGATAGAAGAAACAAAAACTTCATTAAAAGTTTTGCCGTAATTTACCTTTACAATTTCCCCAACTTCTATGCCTACGTGGTTGTTAAATTTAGATAAAATATTGCCGTTTCCGTCAAAATAACCTTTTGTAAAGCCACGGTTAAAGGCAAGCAAAATATTTTCTTTGTTGTTTTTTA
>JAZQVG010000046.1:0-3221 GCA_045631625.1 Christensenellaceae bacterium | reverse complement strand
AATCAAATATAAACTCTTTATTAGGTTTGCCAATAAACGCAGTCCTTGTCATATCTGCACAATACCCAAAATAAGTACAGCCAAAATCTATTAAGATAACGCTATTTTCTTTTAGTTTGGTTTTGCCACTTACGTGGTGTGGAATTGCACTGTTTTTGTTAAATGCAACTATTGTATCAAACGCCAACCCGTCAGCACCAAGTAAACACAACTCATCTTCTAAACGCTTTTTTACTTTCAACTCACTTTCGCCTATTTTAATGGTTTTTATAACCTTGTGATAGGCTTTTTGGGTAATTTTACAAGCCTTCTTTATATAACTTAACTCTTTTTTACTTTTAATAACCCTTAATAAATTAAGTTCGCTTGCACAATCTAAAACTTCAAACCCTAAATTTTTATAATCGAAATATTCTTTAGCACTAACCCTATCAAAATTTAGGTAGATAGTTTTTACGCCACACTCAATAAGCGTTTCTTTTACGCTATCAAACCCGTTATATTTTTTTGGGGTAATGCCGTTTGATTTTAGTTTGTTTTTAACTGCGTGGTAATACCTATCGTCCGTAAAATAAAACTTATTGTCGGAAAGTATAACCATCACCCCTTCGGCAACCGATACTTTAGATAAATAGGTTCTATCAGTTTTATCGGTGATAATATACGCCGTGTTGGGTTTAATAATCATTTTATCCATTATCCTTATTTATTTTACCAAAAATTGTACTATAAGTCAATTACCAAAATAAGTTTTTTGCATTTTTAATGCGTCTTTATCTTGCGTGCCTGCACTTTCGCAAATAATAAAAGGTTGTAGCCCTAATTTTTTTATTGCCGAAAGCATCAATTTATAGTCTGGCCCGTAAATTTCATCTTCAAAAGTTAGGTGCCTTTTTTCGCCCTTAGAAGTATACTCTATCTTAGAAAAATGCACGTGAAAATTCTTCATTTTCTCAAAGCCTAAATGGTCAATCATATATTGTAATCTATCAATATAGTCTTGTTCCGTTTTAAGCACGCCACAATCTCTTGCATTTACGTGCCCAAAATCAACGGCGGGTATAAAAATTTTATCAATTTTACAAAACTCTGTAATTTCTTCAATAGTTCCAATTTGTGCAAGTTTTCCCATAGTTTCTGGGTAAAACCTTAAATCTTCAAACCCGTTTTGATAAATTAAATCTCTTAAAACGGCAAGCCTTTTTTTAGTAAGTTCTACGGCTTTATCTCTTTCCATCTTGCCTTGACTTGCTGGGTGAAAAACAACCCTATTGCCACCCATAAGCCTACAAGCCTTAGCAGACTGCAAAATATAATTATATGACTTTTTAGCATTTTCTTCTTCAGGGTTAGCAAAGTTAATATAATATGGCGCGTGTACGGAAATTTCTACCCCGTTTTCTTTAAAAGCGTTGCCAATTTCCATTGCCTTTTCTTCACTTATTTTAACGCCCCTACCAAAAGAATATTCAAAACAAGTCAAGCCTAAATCTTTAACCCATTTTGCACTATCTTCACTCTTTTTATACCCATTTTCGCTAAATTCTATTGAATTTCCGCTAGGCCCAAACTTTATCATATCTCTAATTTGCTTGCTTTTTTAGCATCCTTTTCTAACTGTATCTTAAGTTCGTTTATATCGTCAAACTTAATAATATCTCTAATAAATTTATCAAAAACTAACTTTATTTTCTTGCCGTATAAATCACCGTCAAAATCTAAAATATGTGCTTCAATAACCCTTTCGTCTAAACTAAAGGTAGGGCGATTTCCATAATTTATAATCGCTTTGTAAATTTTGTTATCAATTTCGGTATGTCCTAAATACACGCCGTTTTTTAAAGGTTGACGGTCAACATCAACGGCAAAATTTATCGTTGGAAACCCAATTGTCCTACCAACTTTTCTGCCATTTTCTACCACGCCAGATAAAGTATACTTATCAACTAAAAGGTTATTTGCTAATTCAATTTCGCCGTTAAAAAGTAAACTTTTTATGCCTTTTGTAGAAACTTTTTCGCCATTGAAAGTACTGTATTTAACTATTGATAAATCTTGTTCCTTTTCTTTAGCATATTCGCTTAAAAAGTTAACGTCGCCTAAAGCATTTTTACCAAACCGATAATCTAAACCACAAACATATGCAATAATATTAAATTTTTGGTTGATTAAATCTAAAAATTCCCTTCTTTCAAGCGATAAAAATTCTTTGGTGCAAGGTGCAAAAAACACTTGGTCTGCACCAATATTTTTAATCAAACTTTCCCTTTCACAATCGGTGTAGATATACTTTTCACTCTCTCCGTTTATAGCCTTTCTAAGATTGCCTGAAAAGGAAATTACAACCAACTTAGCATTATTGCTATCTGCAATTTTTCTTGCACTTTTAATAACCGACCTATGCCCAATATGCACACTGTCGAAAAAACCAAGTGCCACAACAACTTTATCTAACATAAGATTTTATCTTCAAAACACCGTTTTGGGCAATACCAATGCCCCAAAATTCACTTTCGTTATACACCCTATAAGTGCCGTCTACAACACCAATATCTTCAAAAACACCGTTAAGAATTTTAGTTGCACGCTTATCGTCCAACACTAATTTAGGAAAATCTACCACGCTATCTGGTTTAATAATGCAGTTTGATACGTCTTGTAAATTATTAAAATCTTCAACTGTGATGCCGTTTTCTAAGTTAAAAACGCCTGCACTTTCTCTAACAAGTTTACTCATACAACCAACGGTGTTAGTAGCAAAAGCAATGTCTCTTGCAAGTGAACGAATATAAGTGCCACCCTTACAAGATATCAAAAATTCAAACTCGTTATCAGCCGTTTGCGAAACAAACTCTAATGATAAAATTTCTACTTTTTTTGGTTTAAGTTCAAAATTAACCCCACTCCTTGCAAGTTGATATCCACGCTTTCCGTCAATACATTTTGCTGAATATTTTGGTGGAATTTGGTCAATTTTACCAATAAAGTGTGGCAAAACAGCCTTAATTTCGTCAATAGTTGGCACTATATTATTTTGGCTTGCAACCTTGCCCGTTATATCTAACGTGTCCGTCGTATAACCAAAAATAAATCTTGCCCTATATGTTTTTGTTTTATTTAAAAGGTAATCGAACAACCTTGACGCTTGTCCGATACCGATAGGAAGTACGCCTGAAGCCATAGGGTCCAAAGTACCCATATGCCCACAAGGCATATTTAAT
>JAZQVG010000045.1:0-1043 GCA_045631625.1 Christensenellaceae bacterium | reverse complement strand
ACGCCAACATCAACGGTTATAGATGTAATTTTTAACGGGTCGTCAAGTCCTGCAAAATATATCTTTTGCCCCGTGCTTATGCGGGTTATTTCTAATGTCGCTTCATTGCACTTAAAGTCGCTATCAAGTCCTAGGCGGTGTATAGCCCATTTTAACTCTTTATAGCAACTATTACGCAATGTTCTATATGTCTTACGAATAACAAGTAAGTTTGCAAGCGGGTATTTGCATAAATGGTAGATGTACCATAAGCCCGTTGTTTTAGACTTCTTGCTTGCACGGCTGCCCTTTAAGGCTCTGTAACGCCCCTTAAAACGCCAAAACTTGCCGTACCCTTTGCCTATTATGTCGGGCAAATAATTGTTAATCTGCAATGTCGTCTTCTCCGCTAAACTTAACCGTTACCCCGCCGTTAAGGTTAACATTTGTCTTTTTCTCGCCTAATAACTCAAATATTGCATTTGCTGCATACACATTGCCGTTTAGTGCTTGTTTTTGTAAGGCTATAAGTATTGCCATTTGGTTGTCTATTTCGTTTTCGTCTTTTATTCCACTAATTTGCTTAAATTCTTCTAATAAACTTTTAACTTCGCCTTTCTCGTCTTTTTTCTTAATATCTGGGAGCGGTAGCGAAAATAAAAAGTCTGCTTGCTCTTGCAACTGCTTGCGTCTTCTTCTACTTTCTCCGCTAGCAATTCCGCCTTTGCGTGCTATTTCCCTTTGTTCGTCCTTCGTTCGTTCGCTCATAGGTATTAAATTTTCTTCGCCTGCCAACATAAACGCCCCCTTTTAGTTAATCATTTAACTCGTCGTATCTCCACGCCTTATCTTCTAACTCGGCACATCTTTCTTTTATTCTTTCGTTTTCTTCTCTTAATAGTCTGTTATAATCTGTTATTTCTTCTAATCTCTTTTCTTGGTATTCATTGCGGCTTGACATATCTTGTATTGTTTCTACAATTACTTCGGCTATAAAATATGTCATTTTGCAATTTTGGTTTTCAAAAACCAATTTGTATTTGTCGGCACTATATTTGTGCTTC
>JAZQVG010000044.1:0-4725 GCA_045631625.1 Christensenellaceae bacterium | reverse complement strand
GCCCTGCCGTTGACAAATCTTGGCAAGGAAACGAATAGGTAAGCATATAAATATATTTATCGGTTTCAGTTATTTTTAATTGCTCGCCTTTTATTGTTGTTATACTACCCAAATTATTCGTTGCAACCATATTGTTAAATATAGTTCTTGCTTGATTTTCGCTTAATCGTTTTATTTGTTGCTCGGTTGCAGGCGTTGAATAATCAAAACTTATTCTACCTAATAAAAACTCTTTTATTTCTTCAATTTCGTGTCCTTGCGAATAGTCGGTGTTATCTTCGGCAAAATGCAAGTCTTTATAGGCTTGTATGCTCTTGACCGCCCACTCGCTCAACTTATGGTGTTTAAAAGGTATATTAGCGTATTTTAAGCCTAACGCTTGGCTACCATAACCACCAAAAAATTCAATTAGTCTAACTTCTTTATCTAACACAAATTTATTGTTTCCGTCAAATAAAGATATTTGTGAATAGTATTCCATTGCTTACCCCCCTTTGTTTTAAAACGGCAATTCGCCGTCATCAATTTCGTCAGTTATTTCAATTAAGTTTGCCGTAAGTTTCGGCTTTACTTTAATTATCTTGTCGGCTTCCGTTTGGCTTATCTTGTCCGCTTGCTTATAAGTTTTCGTGTCTTTATCGTAAACCAAACCTATAATTCCGTTGCCGTTGCCCTTTGATTTTACAGTATCAATAAAGCCGTCGCATTTATCGTAGTCAAAGCCGTTTTTTGCAAGGTCTTGTCTAATATACTCTAACTCTTTCTCTTGGTCTTTCGTTGGGTAAAGGGTATCTTTTCTATAAATTACCCACACACGATAAGCCTTGTTTGTGAGATTGGAACTTCCAAAAGCGTCTTTAATTGATAGGCGTAGGCTCTTGGTCTTGTGTATATGCATAACCAAAACGCCAAACAAATCATTTTGCACGAAAACATTTCGTAACTTGTTGCCTATGTCGGTTTGCTCTTGCCATTGATTGCTTGATTTATTGTCAATTTCCATAAGATTGTCAAGCACCCAAAAACGCACGCCGTATTCTTCTTTTGCCCCATTGATAACTTGTATCATTGTGTCAATATCTCTATCGTTTTTCTTTACATTGAATAAGAATAGGTTGCCGTTGTACGCCTTGTTTATTCTTTCTTCGGCTTTTTCGTTTACATAGAAATCGGCTATATTCGTATCGTTGCCCTTTGTATCTTTAAACGGCACACACTCAAATTCGCCCTTTAAACCGTTTTGTTGCATTACCAATGCCTTGTACCCTTCCAAAGAGTGTTCGCCTGCAAAAACGCCCACCTTATACCCTTGCGAAATTGCACTCTTAATCAATGCACTTGTAAATACCGATTTACCTACGTTAGTATCGCCAAGCACTTCGGTCAAGCCTGTTTCAATGCCCTTGTTAAAATAATCAAGGTCAGGGAAACCCGTTAGCACTCTTTCTTTGCTTACCCTTTCGTATGGTATATCTTCAAATTTTATTAAATAATCGTTTAAGTTAAAGTTTTTCATAATCAGTCCTTCTATTATGCCTTTGAGTAACCCAATCGGCTATTCTACAATTACTCGGCTCATAATTGCCAAACGGATTTATTCGGTCTATCGTACACCTTGTATATTCCGTTGTTGCCTTATAGCCATTTTGATACGCCCAATCTCTAAATGCCTTATAATTATTTTTCCACTCGTCGCAAACAGTAACACCTTTTGCTCCATACCATTTATAATGCTTGTCGGTTTTACAATAACACCGCTTTTTCATTGTTTTCCATACCAAATATAATCTTTCTTTTGAATAGCCGTGTTTCTTTGATAAAAGCGAAGTATTTTCTTTTCTATAACAACCGCAACTTTTAGTCATACCTTTTACTAAATTAGCGTGCGGAATAAAACAAATATTACCGCAATCACATAAACACTTATAATAACACGTTTTATTTTTATATTTTGACAACCTTTCTATCGGTTTTAATTTTCCAAACTTGTTTTCTTTGGTTAAATCTCTTATCATAAATTCCCCCTTTAATTGAAAAGGCACTTCCCCTATGGTAGTGCGAGTACCGATAGAGAAAATGCCCTATACAAGATTAAGTTACGATTAAGATTAAGTTATCTCGCACACAACTTAACCTTGCCTACTTATTATACATATAAAAATAAGTCTTGTCAACTGTTTTTTACGCTTTTTAAAATGCTACTATAAAATTCCTTATTTTTTCTTGTTCTTTTTCAGTTAGTTGCTTAAAATATCTATTCGGGAAATCTTTGATGCCTAAATCTTTTTTATAGCATTTATCAGTTCCGCTGCAATTACAATGATAGCAACTATTTTCTTTACACTCATTTACACATAAATTATATTGTTTGCTATTCATTTTCTTTTCCCCTTAAATTCGCTATCTTCTACGTTACTGTTAAGCCACGAAGAGCAATGTGGAATATGCTCTAACTTTCGCCCTTCGCCGTTGTTTTCGGTTTCCCAAACGGCGTTTTGTTTTTCAAGCATACGATAAATTTGTACGGCTTTTTTATGGGCTTGCTCTTTTTCTAACCCAACAAGTTTGTTAGCAAAGGTTTTTTTCGCTTGCACTTTATTCACTTTTCGTGGGTATATATTATATATATTATTAAAGTAATTATCTATATCTTCTATACTTACTATATTTATATTATTAGAATTAGTATTAGTGGGGTATCTATACCCTATCGATACCGTATCAACTTTTTCAAAAATTATAGATACCCTTTCCACTAAAGCATTTATAATTTCTTGGCTTTTAACACTTGAGATTTCCTTTTCAACCATAGTTAAGATTTTAGGGCTTTTAGTCCAATTAAACTTATACCAATTAAGAATAAGCACTTCGTTAGTTTCTTTATCAGCATATATTAAATTGTGTATTTTTTCAAACCTATAAAGCAAATTGACAACTGTGTCTTTATGCAAGCCCATATCTCTTGCAATCAAGTTAGGGCTATTTTTAAATACTCCGCAAATATTATTATGTGGGCTTGTTAATAAGTACAACCAAAAATATTTATCTTCGGCAGTAAAGTTTTCAATAATTTCTTCGTTATTCCAAAGTTCAGTATCTATCATACGTTTTGCCATAATTATTCCCCCTTAATAGTATTATCGTTAAACGCTTCGCCTAAATCTTGCATCGCCTTTACCCAATAAGGCACGTTTCTAACCAAATCGGCAAAATCTTTTTTTACTAAATTATATCTACTGTAAAACAATGGTTTTTGTCGGTTAGTCCATTTAGGCGGTTTCTTATCGGTTTCCCATTTTTTTATAAGTTTTACTTGGTATAAAACGCTAACATTTTCCGTTGTGCGAATATAGTTCGGTTTTCCTTTTGAGCCTTCCATATAAAATGGCGTGCATGAAAAATTATCACTAATATTAAACAATAAAATAAATAATTTTTCAAGTTTGTGTTTTTTATTAAACCTATATTTATATTCATCACAACAGTATATTCCGTACAAGGCAACAAACCCTGAACCATATTTATAGTGCAAATAAATTGGGTGGTTTTTATAACGCCTTTTACTTATATCAACTCCTTCTTTTTCATCAATGGCTAATGAAAGTAATTGGTAACACTCTAAAATTTGCTTATTTAAGCGTTTGTCGTCTAAACTTTCCACGCTTTTTTGTATATCGTTTTCGTAAGGTAAAAATATATTCATATTAACTCCTATAAATTAAAAACCACTTACTACTTGCCTATTGTGGAGAGTGGCTTTCGTAAGTGGTTAAAACCCCTTGTATTCGGTTGTATCTTGCACTTGGCTCTCCACTTCCAAACACAAGGTTTCCTTTATTATACACTATTGTTTTTTGTTTGTCAACGATTTTTTTAATGTTTTTCCAAAAATTCCACAAGCAATAATCTCATATCGCTTTCGGTGTATGTTGCTTTTTTAAATTCCGTTTCGTAGCATTTTGCGATTTTCATTTGGTTAATCAAATACTCGCAAAATTCCGTTACGCCTTTCTCGTAGCCGTTTTTAAAGGCTTGTTCTGTCGCTGTATAAATATCCATAATTTACTCCTTTATTTCCACTCCGTATTGTTTTGCGATTTCGTTTAAATGCTCGCTTGAAACACAATAACTTTCGTCATTATAACTAAAAAATTCATATTGATTTTTTCGCTTTATTTTCTCAAAAATCTCTCTTGCCGTTTCCTTGCGTGTATATTTTTGTGTTTGTTCTTCTAAATATTGCAACTCTCTTTTCAAAAGTTTTTTGTTTATTAGAATAGTATCTTTCATATTCATAAATTCATATTTACATTTTTCAATGTAACAATCTTTACAATAATGATTTCCGTAAATATCTATTTTAGGAAGTTCGCTTGATATATCTTTATGGCATATAACACATTGTTGCTTTTCTTTATCTTTCATAACTGTATTTTCCCCATAAGTTCTTCAACGACTTTTTCGTGCATATCGTTGGCTCTTTGTTCGCTATCGGGCTTAATATCGTTTATCGCCCAATTACTTTCAAAATCTATCGGCTCACTAACATTAGCGTCAATATAGCCTTTTTCTATTTCACTACCCTTAAAAGCCATTGTTTCATAATATCTGTTGCCTGCACCTATTGTTTCAAATTTGCTTTTAAGTGTTTTATAGTCTGTTACAACCATACGCCCGATTGTACTTACAACCCACTTTTTATCGCCATATTCAATTAGCGTGTTT
>JAZQVG010000043.1:0-9091 GCA_045631625.1 Christensenellaceae bacterium | reverse complement strand
TTTAAAAATTTTTTAAATTTTTTTAAAATTTTTTTTAAAATTAGAAAAACGGCAGAAAAAATGGGGTTTTTTAAAACATTATATATTATATATAAATAAAAATTTTCTAAAAAAATATTTTAAAAGTCTAAAAATTCAAATAAAAAAGGGTGAGATACTTAAATATCTCACCCGTCAAGATTAAATTTTGTTGTTTTTTACTTGGCTATATCACTTAAGGTCTTTATCAAAAATACTTTGTGCAATTGCGTAGTAGTGGTTAAGTTGGTCTGGCACGTAAGTATCACGGACACTCTTTAAGAAACTATCGCCGTATTTTTCGATAAGGCCAATTCTGTATGCTTTTGCTTCGTTGTATTCAGTTTTAAGCGTTTCTTTTTCACTATCAGTCTTTATACTGTAGTTATCAATTTCCTTTAAGTCTTTATAAAGGTTAGCAAGTTTTACGGCTTCTTCCATCTTTTCTAATTTTATTAAATAGATTTCGTTTACACCTTCTTTAGCCTTGTCGCTTAAATCTGAATAAATTTTACGAAGTTCTGTTGCTTTTGCATAAACGTATTCGCCATTTGCATTAAGTTCAAGTTCTAAATCGCCTTCAATAACGCCGTTAATTGCTTCAACAAAAACGTTTGCTTTATCAATTTCCGTTTTAACGCCTATTGCAACGCTTCCTTCTAAATAGTATAAATCGTCTTTGCCGTCTTTATCTGTATCTTCTGCAATCACGTTGTTAGAAAGTTTAACACAAGCAACGTAAGAACTGCCTGCCGTTGTTGCATCACCGTAGAACAAGTAATCTGCACCATTTATTTCAACAAGTTGTGGCGCATACCAATTTTCAACAACCCTACCGTTAGAAACACGTTCTACTTTTGCATCTGCATCGTTTAATTTAATTCTACAAATTTCCGCATCAGAGTTTTTGTAGTAGATATAACCGTTATTGATAAATAAAAGTTCACTTGCACTAACTATTGCAACCTTTTCGTCGTTAATGGTTGTTTTTTCTGTTAATGATTTTTTGATAATTGCATTGCTATCAGAATTGATTGCGTAGCCAACCATATTATCTAAATCAATAATATTGCCTGCAACGGCAACGCCACCGTTTACAAATTCCGTCCTATCTTCTAAATTGTTTAATGGGCTAACGTAGTTTTTAACGTTTCCTAAAACGTCAGAAGTTGAATAGTAAAGTTTTCCATCTCTAACCATTGTTAAAGAATATTTAAGTTCTTCGTCTTTACCATCAAAAATACAAACTGGGCTTGAACCTGCTTTGTATAAATAAACTTTGTTATACGCTTCTTCTATTCTTTCATAACTACCACTTTCTGCTTTAGCAGGTATATAATCTTCCGCATAAACTTTTGCAGTATAAAGTAAAGTAGCATCCGTCAAACTATCGTTTGGCATAAACTTGTAAACATCAAGTGATTCAAACTTACCTGCAACGTTATTTTCCGTTTTAGCAACAACCGTTTCCTTTTTAGAAGAAGTGTCGTAGCACATTACACTTGAAGTATCTGCATCGTAATAAACGATATAAACCTTGCCAGCGTTTTCAACTATTCTATATTCAACACCAAGCGTAGAAGCCGTAAAATAAGTTTCCGTCTTGCTACCGTCAAGTTTAGTCTTCATAAAAGTAAGTTGGTCGTTTGCAATGTTGCCTTGTTTATTTTTTTCTATACAAGGCGTACCGTAATAAACGTATTCGCCATAAATATATACGCCTGCAGTATAATCGGTTGCAGTTAATAGTTTTGGTACGGCAATTTCACTTGTTGATAAATCGTTTTTATCAACAACCACAAGCGAGCCTTTAATTGGTGCACCAAAAGTATTGTCGTCTGTTGAAGAGCCCATGCCGTTTATAACGTAAAGGTAGTTATCAGTTTCACTGACAAAACCACCAACGGTTTGTACAGCCCCCCAATTTGTCATTTTAGTATTTTCCCACTTGCCGTTACAGCCAACAAGCGTAAACGCACCGGCCACAACCATAATTACGGAAAGAATTGCTGTTAAAAATTTTTTCATATCTTCTCCAGAAAGGGTTTTGTTTTGCAAAATAAATATTTGTAAACTTTGCGATAATACCCGAATATAATTAAATATATATACTCGTATAGTATAACTTAATTTTCAAATATTTGCAATGCTTTTTCAACATTTTTTCATATATTTTTTTAAGGAGTTTCGTTATGGACAAATTTGGTATATTCAACTTAATAAATTCTCTTTTTTCGCTTAACAATTCTAACGACAAAAAAGAAGAAAACGTACAAAATAATACAAAAGAAAGTTCTTCTAATGAAAATTTAAATAGTTCTAACTCTATTTTAGACTTATTTAAGGGTTTAAACACCCCCAACCCAAAAGAAAACACACAAAATCAAACGTCTGAAACAAATAAACAAAAAACACAACTTCACACCCAAGCACTGTTAAAACACATGCAAATGCACGAAGATTTTGTAAAAAGAGTAAAAACCAACGAACAGATAAACCAAAAATAAAAACAAAAAAGCACCCAAAAAATGAGTGCTTTTGTCTTTTGTAAATAAAGATTATCTCTTTGAGAATTGTGGAGCACGACGTGCTTTCTTTAAGCCGTACTTCTTTCTTTCCTTCATTCTTGAATCTCTGGTTAAGAAGCCTTCAGCCTTAAGTGCAGGTCTGCTACCTTCTTCTGCTTCAAGAAGAGCCCTTGCTATACCATGTCTGATAGCGCCGGCTTGACCTGTGAAGCCACCACCTGTAACGTTTACGATAACGTCATACTTAGTTAAAACGTCTAAAAGCGTTAAAGGTTGACGAACGATAAACTTTAAGGTGTCTAAACCAAAATATTCATCAAGACCTTTCTTGTTGATGGTGATTGTACCGTCACCAGCAGGGATTAAACGAACACGAGCAATGGCTTTTTTCCTTCTGCCTGTGCCCCAATATTGAACTTTTTTCTTAGCGGTTGTTTTTGTTGCCATAATTACACCTCATTAGAACAATTTGAGCGCTTCAGGTTTTTGAGCCTGTTGGTTATGTTCTGCGCCTTTGTAAACTTTAAGTTTGGTAAGCATTTGTCTGCCAAGACTGTTTTTTGGAAGCATACCTTTTACTGCTTCGTAAACAGCAACGTCAGACTTTGTTGCCATAAGTGTTTTGTATTGAATTTCTTTCAAACCACCAATGTGACCGGTGTGATATCTATACAATTTGTTTTCTAACTTTTTACCTGTCAATACAACTTTATCTGTATTAACGATGATTACGTAGTCACCAGTATCAACGTTTGGAGTAAACGTTGGCTTATTTTTGCCACGAAGAATTGCAGCAACCTTAGATGCCAACCTACCAAGCGCAACACCTTCAGCATCAACCACGTACCATTTTCTGACTACGTCTTGTGCGTGAGCCATATATGTTTTCATAGTTTTTCTCCTTGAATTGTTTTTCTTTTATTCTTTCTTGCCTAACTTTCCGTTTACACGATTTGGAAAAAAGAGAGGGCTAATCTCTTTGGCACGAAATTATCCATATTAAATGCTTTAATATATTAAATGATTTTTAGGTATAAAGTCAAGCGTTTTTAAAGGGTTTTTGTTATTTTTTGCCTATAAAAACCCCTTTTTTTATCTTATTTTTTAATAGCACACAATATATTGTGCTTAAAAAATTTTTTGCCACTATTAAATATTTATTTTCCTAATTGTATTCTACGCTTTTTAGGGTTAACCCCTTGGCTTCCATCGTCTTTCCAACAATTTTTCTATCGCCACTACTAAACATCTTCTTAATATCGCTTTCGTCTATCTTGCCGTAAGCAAACTTTAGCATAGTGCCAACCATACTTCTAACCATATTGTATAAAAAGCCGTTGCCACAAACTAAAACTTCTACCAAATTATCTCTTTCTATAACGTCAACGCTATAAACAGTCCTAACGGTACTTTTTACGCTACTGCCACTTGCCATAAAACACTTAAAATCTTTTTCGCCTTGCATAAGAAAACCAGCACGTCTAAACCTTTCCATATCAGGCTTGTCTTTAATATAGGTAGCGTATCGGTAGAGTAGTGCATTTTCACTCTCCCCGTAGTAGAATTTATACGAATAAGTCTTCTTTTTAGCACTTTTTCGCGCATTAAACGATAAATCTACTTGTTCGCTATATCCAATTCTAATATCGTATGGAAGGTGGGTATTTAACGCTTTTGCAAAGTTTTTTGCAGGTATAGAAGATGCCGTTAAAAAATTGGCAACTTGTCCGTTAGCGTGTACGCCGGCATCCGTCCTACCACTGCCGATAATTTTTATATTTTCGCCCGTTAATTCGTAAAGTGCACGTTCAATTTCTTGTTGTATGCTTTGCCCGTTTTTTTGTGCTTGCCAACCACAGTATGAAGTGCCGTCGTAACTGACGGTTATTTTTATATTTCTTAAATTTTTCATACTACAACCCCAAGCATTAGAAAGCCGTTTAGATAAACTACGCCTGCTATAAGCACGGCAGTTAAAATAACGCCTAAAACGTCTCTGTAAGTGATAGTCATTTTCTTAAATTTAGTACGGTTATTGCCACCGACGTAGCACCTTGAATCCATAGCGTCTGCAAGTTCGTCAGCACGCCTAAATGAACTTATAAGTAACGGAATTAAAACGGGAATAAGTGCTTTTGCACGTTTGAAAATATTGCCACTTTCAAAGTCTGCACCCCTTGCTTTTTGTGCCTTTATAATTCTGTCAGTTTCATTTAAAAGGGTAGGTATAAACCTTAGTGCAATACTCATTATTAACGCAAATTCTCTTACGGGAATTTTTAGTAATTTTAAGGGTGATAATAGACTTTCAATACCGTCTGCAATTTCAACGGGGGTAGTGGTTAAAGTAAGTAAACTTGCGCCTAAAATTATAAGCAAAATTCTACATACTATAAAGCCTGCGTTTAGTAAGCCTACGTCTGTAATAACCCACCAAATTACATTGCCCGTCCTGTTAAAAAACAGTTGCAAAACTGCAGAAAAAATTACTATGAAAATGACGCCTTTTATACTGCCCATAACCCTTGATAACGGAAGCCTTGCTAAAAGAGAAGCAAACAACACGAAAACAAAGCAAGCGATAAAGCCACCAAACATAAATTGTTTAACCATAAACACGGCAACAACGTATGCGATAGTTAATAAAATTTTAACCCTGGCATCCATATTGTGTACGAACGATTTAGTTGGGTAATATTGACCAAAGGTTATATCTCTCATTTGGATACCTCCTTTAGTTTTGCCACGGCGTCAACGAAACTCGTAACGGTAAAATCGTTATCTAAAATAACGCCCTTTTCTCTATATTTTTTAGTTAAATATGCGGTAATTGGAAGTTCTAAACCTGCAGATAAGACAAGTTCTTCATCACTAAACACTTGTTTTGGCGTGCCACTTTTTAACATTTTCCCATCACAAAAAACAGCCACTTTATCGCAGTTTTCTGCAACGAAATTCATATCGTGCGACACGATAATTACCGTCTTTACAAAGTCGGCGTGCATCTTTTTTAGTATGTCGGTAAGTTCTTTTTTGCCCTTAGGGTCTAAGCCTGCAATTGGCTCGTCCAAAACCAAAATTTCAGGTCTTGTAACTATAACACCTGCAATCGCCACCCTACGCTTTTGCCCACCAGAAAGTTCAAAAGGCGACCTTT
Organism: Christensenellaceae bacterium; assembly: GCA_045631625.1. Taxonomy (GTDB): domain Bacteria; phylum Bacillota; class Clostridia; order Christensenellales; family Borkfalkiaceae; genus UBA1259. The sequence goes on along the minus strand of JAZQVG010000043.1, from coordinate 3,388 downwards.
CACCATACTCTTCGTAAGGTAAGCCCACCGTATCAAGTGCAATTTGCACCCTTTCTAACACTTGGCTTTCAGTTAATTCAGGCTCAAAATTCTTTAAGCCGAAAGCAACGTCATCTGCCACCGTTTCTGCAAAAAGTTGATGCTCTGGGTATTGGAAAACCATACCTATTTTTGAACGCAAACTCTTAAAATCGCAGTTTTTGTCAGTTAAATCGTAATTTCCAATAGTGAGTTCGCCTTTATTTTTGCCTACTTTGATTAGCCCGTTTAAGTGTTGTATAAAGGTGGACTTGCCACTGCCCGTTTTTCCAATAACGCCAAAAAAACTCCCTTCGTCTATGACGAGAGATACGTTGTCTAAAGCGTTTACGCTAAGTGCTTTAGACTTTTCACTATACGTATAGGATAAATTTTTGGCCGTTATTCGCATAATCTTTTTTCCAATTCTTCCTTGTCCAAAATACCATCGTCACCAAGGTCAACACCCTTTTGAGATAAACGATTGGCAATATATGAAGAGAGTGGCAATTCTAAGCCGTACCCTTTAATTATTTCTTTATTAGCAAAAATTTCTTTAGGCGTGCCACTTAAAACAAGTTTGCCCTTGTCAAGCACAAGCACCCTATCGCAATCTACAATTTCTTCCATATAATGAGTTATGGTAATTACCGTAACCCCTTGTTCACGATTAAGTTTTTTCACAACTTCAAGCACGCTTTCTCTACCCTTAGGGTCAAGCATAGCCGTACTTTCATCAAGCACCAAAACGTCTGGTTTTAACGCCAAAATACCCGCAATAGCAATACGTTGTTTTTGCCCACCCGAAAGCCTTTCAGGTGTAGAATAACGGTATTTTTCCATATCAACCATTTTTAAGGCAAAATCGATACGGTTTTTAATTTCTTCTCTTGGTAAGCCTAAATTTTCGCAACCGAACGCAAGGTCGTCTTCCACAATAGAAGCAACTAATTGGTTGTCGGGGTTTTGGAAAACCACACCCACCCTTTTTCTAACTTCGTAAAGAGATTTTTTATCGATAGGCGTAATGCCAAAAATAGAAAGAGTGCCACTGTCTGCCTTAATTAAACCGTTAAAAAGTTTGGCAAGGGTAGACTTGCCACTACCATTTTTGCCAATGATAGCAACGTATTCTCCCTTTTCAATAGCAAAAGAAAGGTCGTCGATAACCTTAACTTGCTTGTCGTATGAAAAACTTAAATTTTGCCCTTTAATAATTTCCATTTTTACATTTTGCCCTTTAACTTTTAACCTAATAAATATACCACATTTTGCCACAAAATACAAGCAAACGGGTTAATTTAATTAATAGACTTAACAAAAAAAGAAAAAGGTGGCTAAAAATATAGATAAATAAGCAATAAATTTTTGCTTTAACCTTGACTTAAAGGGGCAAAAATTGTATAATATCGTGTGCTGGTATATTTAATGTTTTAAAATTATTTATTTAAAAAGTGAATTTTAAGGCAAAGAATATCAGCGTTAAAAAAAGAAAAAACAAAAAATATATACTAAAACGGAGGATTTTATATGAAAAAATTGACTATTGACGGCAATACAGCCGCCAGTCACGTAGCCTACGCCTTTAGTGAAGTTGCGGCAATTTACCCAATTACCCCTTCTTCTCCAATGGCAGAAGTAGCAGACGAATGGTCAACAGCCGGCAGGACGAATATGTGGGGTCAACGCATCCACGTTGCTGAACTTCAAAGTGAAGCAGGTGCAGCAGGTGCAGTACACGGCTCTCTTTGTGCTGGCGCTTTGACAACTACTTATACTGCTTCTCAAGGTTTACTTTTAATGATTCCTAATATGTACAAAATCGCTGGTGAACTTATGCCAATGGTTATGCACGTATCAGCACGTGCATTGGCTGCTCACTCTCTTAACATATTTGGTGACCATGCAGACGTTATGGCTTGTAGACAAACGGGTTTTGCAATGCTTTGCGACAGTTCTGTACAAGAAGTTATGGACTTAGCGTTAGTTGCACACCTTTCTACCTTAAAGTCAAAAGTGCCTTTCCTTAACTTCTTCGACGGGTTTAGGACAAGCCACGAAGTTGCTAAAATTGACGTTTGGGATGACGCTGATAACTATAAAGAAATTAGAGAAATTTGTGACGAAGTTGGTATTGACGCTTTTGTTAAGGACTTTAAGAGCCGTGCGTTAAACCCAGAACACCCAATTCAAAAGGGTACTGCACAAAACGGCGACACTTACTTCCAAAACAGAGAAACTGCAAACGGTTACTATCAAGCAACCCCTGCTATCGTACAAGAAATGATGGATATTGTTTCTAAAAAGTGTGGCAGAAATTACCACTTATTCGACTACGTTGGTGCAAGCGATGCTGAACACGTTATCGTTGCAATGGGTAGTGGTTGTGAAACTATTGAAGAAGCAATCAATAAACTTAACGAAAATGGTAAAAAGTACGGTTTAGTTAAAGTTAGGTTATATAGACCTTTCGTTGCAGACGCATTTATTAACGCGCTTCCAAAGACGGTTAAGAAGATTGCCGTTTTAGATAGAACTAAAGAACCAGGCTCACTTGGTGAACCTTTATACTTAGACGTATGTTCTGCTTTATTTGAAAAGGGCAAGGCTGACGTTAAAGTTTACGGTGGTAGATACGGTTTAGGTTCTAAAGAGTTTAACCCATCTATGGTTTACTCTGTATACAAAAACCTTGAAAAGGACCAACCTAAAAACCACTTTACCGTTGGTATTTACGACGATATCACTAATACTTCACTCGACTTTAGTGAAAAATACGACGCAGCACCTGCAGGTACAATTTCTTGCAAGTTCTGGGGTCTTGGCTCTGACGGTACTGTTGGCGCTAACAAAAACTCTATCAAAATTATCGGTGACCATACCGAAAAATACGTACAAGGCTACTTCTTCTACGACTCTAAAAAGTCTGGTGGTATTACCGTATCACACTTACGTTTCGGCGATACACCAATTCAATCAGCATACTTAATCGACTCTGCTGACTTTGTACAATGCTCTAACCCATCTTATATCACACGTTACAATATGACGAACGATATTAAGGAAAACGGTTCTTTCTTAATCAATACTTCTGCTACAACTGTTGAAGAATTAGAAAACTTCTTACCTGCATCAGTTAAGCAAGATATCGCTAACAAGAACATCAACCTTTACGTTATCGACGCTATTAAGATTGCTGCTGGTTTAGGCTTAAAGGGTAGAACTAACACTATTTTACAATCTGCTTTCTTTAAAATCGCTAACATCATCCCATACGCACAAGCAGTTGATTATATGAAGAAGATGGCTTATAAGTCATTTGCTAAGAAAGGCGATGCTGTTGTTCAAATGAACTACAACGCTATTGAAA
>JAZQVG010000042.1:0-14067 GCA_045631625.1 Christensenellaceae bacterium | reverse complement strand
CAAAAGCACACCAGAACAGTTAGTAGAAAAAGCCATATCATTAAATTTTGATAGAATTGGGCTTGTTTGCCATACTTATTATAAAGAACGTAAAACCACTTGTATTTTGCCGGAAACCGTAAAGCCTTTTGTAGAAGAAATTAAATTTTTAAACGAAAAGTATAAAGGGCAAATTAAAGTTTATTGTGGGGTGGAATTTGATTATTTTTCTACGCTTGACGTTACCCCTTTTGATTTTGTTATAGGCTCAGTACATTGCGTAAAGAAAAATGGAACGTATATTCCAGTAGACAGTAGCAAAAAAGAATTAGTAATAAGTGGTGTAAACGAACATTATAATGGTGATTATTATAAATTTTGCGAAGATTATTTTGAAACTTTAGGCGACATATACTCTAAAGTAAATCCAGACTTTATTGCCCACTTTGACGTAGTTACAAAATATAATAGAGACAATATTTTGTTTGACGTAAATGATGAAAGGTATGTATCTGCGTGGAAAAAGTGTGCAGATAAACTGTTGGAAAAAAATGCACTTTTTGAAATAAACGTAGGGGGCGTGCTTAAGAAATATAAAGACGAACCATATATAAGCAAAGCACAGATTGATTATATTTCTAAAAGGGGTGGTAAGTTTATACTTAATAGTGATTCTCACTCAGTAGATACTCTTACAAACGACATTGATAAATATATAGATAGCGATATAAAATTAATAGACTAATTAAAAAAGGCTAACGAATTTCGTTAGCCTTTTTATACTTTTTTTAAGTTTATAATTTTGTGATTGGACACTTCAAAAATAAAGTATTCAGCATAAAAAACGTTGTCTGATTTTTTATATACTAAGCCGACTTCCTTTTCACTTCTAAAGACGGGGGGTGGAAAAACGCCAATAAAATCGCCCAAAAAGGTTTTAAGTTTATCTTTATTTTTTAGTATGCCTTCGCATAGATAATCGCCAATGTTTTCTCCAGCCAAAACCCCTTCTAAAAAGGCGTAAGGTAAAACTAAGTCGGGCAAATTATCTTTATCAAAAGTGTCTAAACAAGCAACGCTTCTATTCTTTTCTAAAATTTTATTTTCTTTATATTGCCAAGTGGTAGATACTTTGTGTTTTGCGATATCTGATAGAGTTATACAAGTGGTAAAGCCGTTATCTAAAGAATAACTATCACAAAATTGGCTAAAAAGTTTATTTGTTTTATTATTTGCGTCGTAAATATTTAGTATAAGCCCCTTTTCAACTTGTAATTCTATCAATAAAAATTGTTTTTTATCAATAGTAATAACTTTTATTTTGCCGTCAATAACTTCACAGTCAAAAGTTTCGGCATAAAAATCGCAAGGTGTTTCTATTGATAGTTTGTAACCGTTTTCACTAAAAATCGTAATAACTGCGTAAGGGCTTTTTTCTTGGGCGATAATTTTAAAGTCGGTAGTTTTTGGCGGGGTGTTAATGGTAATTAAATACCCACCCTTTAAGTCTGTCACTAAAACGTCTTTTGGTGGGCAGGATAAAAATTCTTTATCAGGGAAAAAGTTCTGCATTTTGCCACTATTATTTAACGGGCATACTTCTACGAAAGGGGTGTGGTTATCGTCAAAATTACATGTCTTTGGCTCTAAGTAAATATTGCCAAAGTACAAACCGTCTAATTTAACTACGGCATGAAAACTGCTTGAAAAAGAAAAATACATACTTAAAAATATGTATATTTTCCATTTATTATGTTAATAATCTCTATACAATCGGTTGAAAAATCAAAAAAGGAGATTAAAAAAATGGAAAGTTTATACGGTTATAAAGAAAAAGACGTGCTTCTTTTAGCGCAGTTTATAAAAGATAGAAAGGACAGTTTAACAGAACAATTTAATGAGTTTAGTTTGGCTACGGGCAAGGCAAAAGGCACGGTTAGAAACCTTTACTATGCACTTGCTAAAAAAAGTAATGAGGACCAAGAATTTTGCAATAAATACTTAAACGGTAAGGCTATAAAAGTAAACACTTCTAAAGGGTTTTCAAGCGAAGAAGAAAGGGCGCTTGTAAAACAAATTATAATACTTAAAAACAACGGCAAATCTGTTAGAAGTGCGATAAGTAAACTTGCAAACGGCGACATAAAACTTGCACTTAGGTATCAAAATAAGTATAGAAACTTTGTTAAAAATAACCCCGCTGAATTAGAGCAAATTTTACTTGAAATCAAAAAGGAAATTGGCGTAGAAGTTAAAATGCGAAAGGAAGATAGGCAAGTCACTTTTAATGATATTCAGTTTAGACGTTTAAAAAGTGAAATAGACTTGCTTGTAAAAAGAATTTCTAAAGATATAAGAGATGAAAACGAAACGTTAAAAAGCAAAATAGAATTTTTAGAAAATGAAAACTTAAAATTAAGCCGTTTACTTTATGGTGTAGTGGAAACAAATTCGACAAGGTGCTTTTTAAATCATAATCAAACGTAAAGAAAAAAGGCACGTACACGTGCCTTTTATTATTTTAAATATACTGTGAAAGATTTAGGTGTAAAATCCCTTTCGTACTTCTCAATATTTCCTGTATTTCTTAGATAAAAAATCACCCTGTCATCAAAAACTTCAAAAACTAAATATTGTGCTAATTTGCAAGTCCCCGTTGCAAAATAATATTTTTGCTCATTTAAACCACCGTAGCCCGTTAGTCCGTCATTTTCAAAGTAAATTGGGTTAAAAGGTCTAAGCCCACCCATTTGAACTAGCGTTGCCGTAGAATTTTTAGGGGTTTCTAAAACTTCGCACTTATCGTTTAAGTATAGTATCGCTTGTTCGGTATCGGTGAAACAATGTTTTTCGCCGTGAACGTGACCGTATAGATAGAATAAATTTTTATGCTTAGATAACACTTCGATAAATTTGTCTGTGTTTTTATCTTTCGCCTTTTCCACTACAAGATTGTTGCGATTATAAACAGCCAAATGCCCTACTACGAAAACTATTTTATTTCCATCGGGGTCTATTTCGTCAAGTTTTTTATCAACCCAATCAATCGTTTCTTCGGTATAATAACCGTCGTGCGTGTTAAATGCAGTGTTTGGGTCAATGCTAATTCCAATAAAATCAATGCCATCTACTACGTAATGGAAGGCGTTAAGGTAAGGCAATTCGTGTGGCTTTTCAATGCTTTTAACCGTAAAAAGTTCGCTATCAGGCAGTTCGCCAAGCCTTTCTTTCATAGGCCCACTATAATAAAAATCAGTAGTGTTGTAAGGCAGGTTTTCTTCGGTGCCTATATCGCCTAAAATCATATCATTGTTGCCTGCAACAAACAAAACTTTTTGCCCTTTTGCACTTTTTTCTGCACAAGCAACTATTTTTTGTTTAATATCCAAAAAGTTCTTTTTTGGAAGTGCGCAAGATTTGTTCCAAAAAGGATAGTCAGACACGTTGTCCCCACCAACTACGGTAAGATTAAACTGACCAAATTCTTCCAATCCTAAATCTACTGCTTTTATAAAAGAATCCCTTAAAGTAGTAGGGTAGTCTAACATTGATTGTTGGTTGTGTACGTCCGTTAAACATAAACATTTGAATTTGCTTTTCATTTTTTTCCTTCCAAAACTCCGTTTCGTATATGGTAAAATATTTACTCGCTTTTGTCAAGATAAAAAATATAAAAATTCCTTGCAAAACGTTTGACAACAACCACTATTTACGTATATAATTTAATTGCAACTAAATTGGTTGCAATTAAGGTGAAAGATGAAATTATCAAGCAAAACACATTACGGGCTTATGGCTTGTCACGTGCTTGCTAAAAATTACCCTGATAAGCAGGTGTCGGCAAGTTTTTTAGAAAGTCAAATTTCCGTATCAAGCAAATATTTAGAAAAGATAATGCGCATTTTATCGCATAGAAACATCGTAAGTGCAAGCCGTGGGGCGTCGGGCGGGTATTATTTAGCAAAAAGCCCTAGTGAAATTACCATTGGCGATATCGTGCGTGCGTTAGAAGACGATATGGAAATTATAGAATGTGTAAAGGAAGATAGGAGTTGTAAATGTTGTCCGTCAAGGGCAGTTTGGTTAAAACTTTACGACGGTATAAACAAGGTTTTAGACAGTATGACCTTACAGCAAATGACAGATGGAGAAGTTAGATAAAAATGAAATTGCCAATTTATTTTGACCATGCGGCAACCACGCCGGTGGATAAAAGAGTTTTAGATAAAATGTTGCCTTTCTTTAGTGAAGTTTACGGCAATGCAAACAGTCAACACGCTTTTGGTAGAGAAGCGATAAAGCATGTTGACGAAGCAAGAGATACCATTGCAAGTTTAATAAATGCAAAGCCAAACGAAATATATTTTACTTCGGGTGGTACTGAAAGTGATAACTGGGCACTTAGGGGCATTGCCCACGCTTATAAAGAAAAAGGTAAGCACTTAATTATAAGCCCAATCGAACACGCTGCAATGCTTTCTACGGCAAAAGAACTTGAAAAGGAAGGCTTTACCGTTGACTATATGAAGGTTGACGAAGAAGGGTTTATCGATTTAGAACATTTAAAAAGTTTAATCCGTCCAGACACTATCTTTATAGGTTGTATGATGGCAAATAACGAAGTTGGTACTATTGAGCCTATTAAGGAAATAGTAAAGATTGCTAAAGAGAAAAAGATTATTACCTTTACGGACGCAGTACAAACTTCGGGCGTACTTAAGATTGACGTAAAAGATTTGGGCGTTGACTTAATGAGTATGAGTTCGCACAAAATTTACGGGCCAAAAGGTGTTGGTGCATTATACGTTAGGTCGGGCTTAAAAATAAGCAGTATACTTACCGGCGGGCATCAAGAAAGGATGAAGCGTGGTGGAACGACTAACGTTGCCGGTATAGTAGGGTTTGCTGAAGCCTTTAGGCTTGCAGTACAAGATATAGACAAGAATTTTGAATACGTATCTTCATTGCGTGATAGATTTATCGATAGAATTTTACAAGAAGTGCCGTTTGTAAAACTTAACGGACCAAGAAAAAATAGGCTTCCTGCAAACGCAGACTTTTCGTTCAAGTTTATTGAAGGAGAGTCAATACTATTCAGTTTAGACTTGGCCGGTATTGCAGTATCGTCTGGCTCTGCTTGTTCGTCAGGTTCGTTAGAGCCGTCGCACGTATTATTAGCATTAGGCTTGCCAGAAGAATTGGCACACGGCTCAATAAGGTTTACTTTTGGTAAACACAATACGGTGGAAGAAGTTGACTACGCCGTAGAAGAAATTAAAAAGGCAGTAACAAGGCTTAGGGAAATGTCCCCTTTATTTAACGCACAAGGAGAAATTAAAAATGTATAACGAAAAGGTAATGGACGCATTTAAAAACCCAAAAAACGTTGGTGAAATTGAAAACCCAGACGGTGTTGGTACGGTGGGCAACGCTTCTTGCGGTGACATAATGCAAATTTCATTAAGGATTGAAAATAATATTATAATTGACGCTAAATTTAAAACTTTCGGCTGTGCTGCGGCTATTGCTACAAGTTCTACTGCAACTGAAATGATTAAAGGTATGACGGTTGAAGAAGCGTTAAAAGTTACCAATAAACAAGTTATCGAAACACTTGGTGGGCTTCCTGCACAAAAAATACACTGTTCAGTACTTGCTGAAGAAGCAATTAAACTTGCTATTGACGACTATAAGGCAAAACAAAAGGCTTAGTGTTTAACGAAGTATAAAATATATTTTTTCACACATAATAACCTTAAACAAGGGGGTATTATGGACGAAAAGTTTTTATTCGGTGTAGTTTTGGGTATGCTTGGTGGCGCTGTAATAGTTACCAATTCCGTTAAGGCTAGACAAATGGTCAAGGACGGACAAAACCAAGTAATAGAAAAGGAAGAAAAAATTAGTAAACCTAAAAAAACTACACAAAAATAATTAAAAAAGGCAGTAAGAAAAAATCTTACTGCCTTTGTTTTTTACAATAATAAACCGTTAAAGTCTTCCTTAAAAATTTCACAAAGTTTACTAAGCATTTCAAAACTTGGCTCGCAAACTCCCTTTTCCCAAGCACTAATAGTCCGTTGGTCAACGTTTAATATGCTCGCTAAGGTTTTTTGCGTCATATTTAATGCACGTCTTAAATTTTTTAAATTTTCTGAAAATTTTACAACCATCATATTTTCAATTTTACCAATATTTTTGGTTAAATACTTGACATACCAAAAAAATTGGTATAAAATTACGTTGATTAGATATGTATAAGCAAAGGAGCAAGAAAAAATGTATTGCAAGACTTGTAAAAGATTTGATACCGTTAAAGCAAAAAAGTGTAGTTATTGTGGAAGCACGGACGTAGAAAAGGAATTGCCACGTAGACCTTATACAAATAAACACACTACTGGTGTTTGGTTGTCTTTATTGTTAGGACCTATAGGGTTAATTATAGGTTTATTAACTTTCCGAAAAGTTGATGAAAGAGATACTTTTATTGAAGGTTGGATTGTTGGATATTTTGCTTTGGTTATTCTTAGTCTTATTTTTGGCGTACCATTAGCCTTAATATTATTTATCTAAACTTGTTTAATAAAAATTTGGTGTAAAATTTATCTTAGTTAGTATAGATTGGCGAAGGAGAAAGAAGAAATGTATTGTGGGAATTGTAAAAAATTTGATACTGAAAAAACAGAAAAGTGCAAATATTGTCCAAGTACAAAGTTGGCAAGGGCATTAGGTGTTGTGCTGTCTTTATATTTAGGACCTTTAGGCTTGGCTATAGGTTTAAGAATTTGCCCAGAGGGGCAGGAAAGAAAAACTCTTATAGGGGGTTGGATTATTGGGTATTTTGTTTGGACTGCTATTGCTGTTATTTCGGGTGTGATAGCCTTAATACGCTTTCTTTAAACTTGTTCAGCGTTGGGTATGTATTATTAATTTAAAATTAGATATTATAATAGGGTGGTGTAAATTACGCTACCCTTTATTTTTTTCAATTAGTTGATTTGATTGGAAAAATGTGGTACAATACGTGTGTGGAAAGGTACTTGTGTTTAGATATAGGCGATAAGCGTATAGGAATAGCCGTTTCAGACCCGTTTAACAGTTATTCCTTACCCGTTATGACCTATAATAGAAAAAATCTTAAAACTGATTTAGCAGAAATATCTAAAATCGTTGCCGAAAAATGCGCAACCAAACTTGTGTGTGGATTGCCTGTGAATTTTGACGGTACGCCGTCTATTCAAACGCAAAAGGCACAGTTTTTTATAGATAAACTGCGTGAGATTTTAAATGTGGAAATTTTCACTATTGACGAAAGGTGTACTACTTGCGAAGCAGAAGAAATTTTGATAGAACAAGGTATGGACAGAAAGGAAAGAAAAAGTTTCGTTGATAGTTTGGCTGCTTCCACTATTTTACAATCTTTCCTAAACGAAAAAAATAGTAAAAAATAAAGGAGATTTATTATGGATAAAGAAAAAAATTGTTGTAACACGGAAGAAACTGTAGAACAAACGGAGTGCATAGTTACTTTTACTGCTGACGACGGCACTAACATTGATTGCAGATATATACACGCTTTTGAAAGAGACGGCAAAAAGTACGGTGCTTTTGAGCCTGTTGACGATGAAGAAGCAGGCGTTATCATACTTGAAATTAAAAATGAAGACGGCGATGCTTTTGAATATGAAGCAGTGGAAGACGATGAACTTTTAGACGCACTTTTCGACCAACTTTGCGACGAATACGAAGCACTTTGTGGTGAAGATGGTTGCGACGGTGATTGCGACTGTGGGTGCGAAGGTGGAGAGTGTCATTGCCACGACGAAAAATAGTTTTTTTAAAACTATAAAAAACACTTGCAAAATAAGATAAAACGTGCTATTATAATGTACGAAGATTATACTGCTTGACTTATGAGAACGGATGTTTCCGTTCTCATATCTTATTTATTGGGGTAAAAAATTGAAAATTAAGAGTGAAAAAGAGATTTTAGAATTTTGCAAGCCTTACGCTGAAAGCGTGGGGGTAGAGATTGTGGAAATTGACTTTAAGCAAGGCAAAAACCCTATTTTGACTTTCTATATCGATAAAGAAGGTGGGGTGGATTTGGACGCTTGTGAAAAGTTTCACCGTGCTATTTATGAGCCGTTAGATATTTTAGACCCGACGTTTGATATGCCGTACACCTTAAACGTTTCAAGCTTAGGCGTTGACAGGCCGTTTAAGACGGAAGATGATTTTATAAAGCATATCGGTAAAAAGATTGAAGTTAAGTTATATTCGCAAATACTTAAGAAAAAGTTTTTTGAAGGGGAACTAGTAAGTTTTGACCAAAACGTAATCACCTTAAAAGTAGATGCAAAAACAACGCTTACTATAGATAGAAAAAATATAGTTAAAGCAAACGAATACGTACAAATATAAATAAAAATATATAAATTCATACGTTTTATGAAGGAGAAAAATATGATAAATCAAGATTTCTTTTTAGCACTTGAATTGTTAGAAAAAGAAAAGGGTATTTCTAGTGAAGAATTTATTACTGCATTAGAAGACTCTATGTCAATCGCTTGTAAAAAAGAGTTTGGCGTTGCTTACGGCGTAACCATTAAACTTTCAGCAGAGAAAAAGTCTATACAAATTTACACTTTTAGAACTGTTGTTGAAGAAGTGTCTGACCCAGACAAAGAAATTTCGTTAGAAGACGCTGTTGCTATTAAAAAGTCGTACAAACTTGGCGATAGAGTATTAAACGAAATTAAGTCTAAAGAGTTTGGTAGAATTGCGTCACAAACAACCAAACAAGTTTTGATGCAAAAATTGCGTGAAATTGAACACGAAAACACCGTTAGTGAGTTTGAAGATAAAGAAGGCGAACTTATGGCTTGTATCGTTAGAAACGTTGAAAACGGCAAAGTTATCGTTGAACTTGGTGAAAACCAAATTGAAGGTGTACTTTTACCTAAGGACCAAGTTCCTGGCGAAAAGTATGAAGTAAACCAAAAACTTAACGTTTGCGTTAAGAAGATTAAAAATATGGGTAAAGGCACGCAAATTTTAGTTTCAAGGACTTCTAACGGTATCGTTAAGCGTTTATTTGAAAATGAAGTGCCAGAAATTAAGCAAGGTATTGTTACCATTAAAAGCATTGCAAGAGACCCTGGTCAAAGGACTAAAATCGCTATTTACAGTGAAGACCCTATGGTTGATGCAGTTGGTGCTTGCGTTGGTAATAAGGGTGCAAGGGTTAACGCCATCGTTAGCGAACTTAACGGCGAAAAAATTGATATTATTTTATGGAGTGAAAACCCATTAGAATACATTTCTAAAGCATTATCTCCAGCAAGGGTAACCAAAGTTATTCAAACGGGTGACGATAGTGCAATTGCCATAGTACCAGATGATAAACTTTCACTTGCTATCGGTAGAAGTGGGCAAAACGCAAGGCTTGCAGTTAAACTTACAGGCTGGAAGATAGACGTTAAGAGTGAAAGCGTTGCAAAATCTGAACTTGGCGAAGACGTTGCATCTTTTGACCAAGAAAGCGAAGTGGAAGAAATTTAATTTTTTGACTTAGGAGCGCATTTGATATGGAAAAGAAAATACCTATGCGTACTTGTATTTGTTGCAGGGAAAATAAGCCTAAAAAGGAACTTATTAGGATTGTTAAAAACGAAAGTGGCATTAGCGTAGACTTTACCGGAAAAGTAAACGGTAGAGGTGCTTATATTTGCAATAGCAAAGAGTGTTTTGACAAACTCAAAAAGGGTAAATTCTTAAATAGGGTTTTTAAGGCTGAAATTGATTCTACCGTGTACCATGCGATAGGAGAACAGTTAGTTGGAACAAAGAAGTAAGATAGAAAGTTATATTGGGTTTAGCATAAGGGCTGGTAAATGCACTTTTGGGTTAAACTCAGTACAAACTCTAAAAAAAGCAAAACTTATAATCGTTTGTAAAAGTGCAAGCGACAACACCAAAAAGGAAGGTAAAAAATTAGCCTATAAATTAAGGGCAAAGTTGTTTTTTACTTCTGCTTGTCTTTTGGATGATTATACACACAGAGAAAATTGTAAAATAATTGCTATTGGTGAGCCAAGTTTGGCAAAAGCAATAGAAAAAAATTGCGAAAATGAATTGATTGCAGGAGAATAAAAAGGAAAGTATGGCAGAAAAGAAAGAAATTCGTATAGATAATATAAAAAAATTAAACGAACTTTTATCGGGCGGTAAATTTTTAAACACCTTAAGTGATTTTTCTAATTTTGAAAATCAATTAAAGGGTCTTAAAAATACTTTAAGAAAGAAAATTACCGATTACGAAAATGAAGAAAAGGCTATTAAGGAAAAAGAGCAATTAAAAGTAGAAGAAGAAAAGGTTTCTTCACCTGTTGAACAAACGGTGGTTGAAGAAGTTAAGGCAGAAGTTAAAGAAGAAGCCGTAAGTACAGAGCCAAAGGAACAAGAAAAGCCACAAGGTGTGGAAGAAAAGCCTGTTGCCCCTGCTGAAAAACCACGCCCATCATTTATCGTAAGGCGTGAATTTGTTGTTGACAAGCCTAAAAAAGAAGATAAGCCTTCGTACGACAAGGGTACTTTCCGCCCAAGAAACGATGATAGGCAAGGAAAACCACAATTTAATAAGGACGGTAATAATACTACAGAACGTCCAATGGGCAAAAAACCACAAAATTCTTATGTTGCCCCACCAATTGTCATAACTAACGAAAGGAAAAACCAAGGCAAGAAAAAACAAGCAAACGAAAAGCAATATGAAGATAGACATGCTATCAATAAGCGTTCGCTTGTAAGAAATAACGTAAGCATTGACGATTTTGATGAAAACAAGACGGGCTATAGAAAACTTCGCCCTGCCAAAAAGAATAAAGAACAGGCTGAAAAGACTGTTATTAAGATTGAAAAGGCAGTTATCAATACGGAAATTATACCACTAAAGGTACTTAGCGAAAAGATTGGTATTACTGCTGCTGAAATTACAAAGCGTCTATTCAAAGAAGGCATTATGAAGACGATAAACGACTCTGTCGACTTTGATACTGCAGCGTACATTGCAAGCGATATAGGCGTTGAATTAGAACTTAAACTTGACAAGACGGCTGAAGACGTGTTAGAAAAGTTTGACCAAGTTGCAGACGACAACGAAAAGTTGGTGGAACGTCCACCAGTAGTTACCGTTATGGGTCACGTTGACCACGGTAAAACTTCACTTCTTGACAGAATTAGAAAGGCAAACGTTACTGCTGGTGAAGCAGGTGGTATTACCCAACACATCGGTGCATACCAAGTTTCGCTTAACGGCAAGGTTATTACCTTCTTAGATACGCCTGGCCACGCTGCGTTTACGGCAATGCGTGCAAGGGGTGCGCAGGCTACCGACATTGCAGTATTAGTAGTTGCTGCCGACGACGGTATTATGCCACAAACTATTGAAGCGATTAACCACGCCAAAGCGGCTGACGTGCCAATTATTGTTGCAATAAACAAGATTGATAAGCCTGAAGCCAACATAGAAAGAATTAAAACTCAACTTACTGAACACGGTTTACTTCCTGAAGAATGGGGTGGTGATACCATTTTATGCCCTGTATCTGCAAAGACGGGCGAAGGTATTGAAAACTTGCTTGACAATATCAACCTTGTTGCAGAAGTTAAAGAATTAAAGGCTAACCCAGACCGTATGGCAAAGGGTATTGTAATCGAAGCAAAACTTGACCAAAATAGAGGGCCTGTTGCTACCATTATCGTACAAAATGGTACGCTTCGCATTGCAGATAGCGTAATAGTTGGTACTGTTACGGGTAAGATTAGGGCGATGAACGACGATAAGAATAGAAAAGTCACAAGTGCCGGCCCATCTTGTCCTGTATCTATTATGGGTTTAAGCGAAGTTCCAAATACGGGCGATATTCTTTACGCCGTTGCTGAAGAAAAACTTGTTAAGATGGTTGCAGAAGAAAGACGTAACAAAGAAAGAGAAAATATGATTAAGGCTTCTCAAAAGGTTACGCTTGACGACGTATTTAATAAGATTGCAGAAGGCGAAATTAAGGGGCTTAACCTTATTGTAAAAGCAGACGTACAAGGCTCTGTTGAAGCAGTAAAACAATCTTTAGAAAAATTGTCTAACGAACAAGTTAGGGTAAACGTTATACACGCCGCCGTTGGTGCTATTAAGGAAAGCGATATTATGCTTGCAGAATCTTCAAATGCAATTATAATCGGCTTTAACGTAAGACCTGACGCAAACTCTAAGCAAATTGCAGAAAAGAGTGGTATTGATATTAAACTTTATAGAATTATTTACGAAGCGATTGAAGACGTTGAACGTGCACTTAAAGGTATGCTTGCACCTAAGTTTAGCGAAGTTTACCTTGGTAAAGCCGAAGTTAGAGAAGTGTTTAAGATTTCTGGCGTTGGTCAAGTTGCAGGTTGTTACGTTACCGAAGGCAAAATTGCTAGAAACGGCAAACTTCGTATTTATCGTGACGACGTAATGATTTGTGAAGGCAACGTATTACAACTTAAACGTTTCAAAGATGACGTTAAGGAAGTTTCACAAGGCTTTGAATGTGGTATTTCTATTGAAAAGTTTAACGATATTAAAGTGGGTGACTTTATTGAGTCTTACCTAGTTGAAGAAAATAAAGATTAATGATGAAAAAGAAAAGTAATATAAGCCGTTCAGCAAAACTGAACGGCGAATTTCAAAAATCAATATACGATATTATCTCAAGAAAGATAAAAAATCCTTATATAACGGAAATGTTTTCTATTCTTAAGGTAGAAACTTCGCCAGACCTAAAGCACGCCACCGTTTTCGTTAGCGTTTATTCTACTAACGAAGATAGAAAGCAACTGACTTTTAACGGTATTAAGGCAGAAGCAAGTAAAATCCGTTACGAATTGGCACACGCCGTTAGCCATATTAGAACTGTGCCTGAACTTCATTTCGTTTTAGACGATTCTATGGAATATGGTGCGAAGATGGATAAACTTTTACACGACATATCCGTTGATTTGAAAGAAAAAGATAGTGAAAATGGGGAAGAAAATTGATAGAACTTAAAACTCTTTCACAAAAATTGCTAAAAGAAGAAAGTTTAGCACTAATTTGCCATATCCGTCCAGACGGCGACACTTTAGGGTCTGCCGTTGCCTTAAAGTACGCCTTAAACAAATTAGGCAAAAAGGCAGAAGTTATTTCACTTGACCCCGTGCCTGAAAGGTTTTTCTTTTTAGAACAATTTAAGAATTTAAAAAATTCGTTTGATGGCGATTATTCTGCATACGTTTTTATCGATTGTGCAGACTTTACTAGGGCGGGCGAAGTGGAAGATTTTGTAAACAAAGAAGCAAGTTATAATATTGACCATCATATTTCAAATACAGGTTTTGCAAAAGTAAACTATATTAAAGATTTAGCGTCAAATTGCGAAAATATCTACTACCTAATTAGAGAAATGGGTGTTGAGATTGACAGTGTTTTAGCAAACTTGCTTATGGTAGGCATTGTTACCGACACTGCTATTTTTAGACATAAAAATACTACGCCTGACACTTTGCGTATTGCAAGTGAATTGCTTTCCTTAGGTGCAGATTTAAATAGTATACAATATAACTTAATGTATAAGCAAAGCAAAGAAAGGGCTAAATTGTTTGCCTTGGTTATGGAGAAAATTAGGTATTTTCACGATAACCGTTTGGCTATTGCAACCATTACAAAAGCACAAATTTTACAATCAAAAGCAAAAGAAGATGAAACGGAAGGGTTTATAGACTTTTTAATGGGCATTGATGGTGTTGAAGTTGGTATTTGTGTACTTGAAATGGAAGAAAACAAGTATAAAATAAGTTTGCGTTCTAAAAAGGCAGACGTAAACGCTATTGCAGGTATATTTGGTGGTGGTGGGCATACCTTGGCTGCCGGTTGCAGAATCGCAGGCGAATATGAAGAAGTAGTTGATAAATTACAGTTTGCTACTTTTAAGTATTTAGATGATTAGTTAAAATGAAAGGATTTATAAATATTATAAAGCCGTCGGGTATGAGTTCTGCTTATGCCGTAAC
>JAZQVG010000041.1:0-8363 GCA_045631625.1 Christensenellaceae bacterium | reverse complement strand
GAAGTGGGTTGCTTTGGGAAGTTGGTCGCATATTGAAAGAGTGTGAAAATAAACCACAAGTGCTTATAATGGAAAATGTGCCAGACATAACCAATTCAAAAAACATACATTTGTTTACGGAGTGGCAAAACGAACTTGTATCAATGGGGTATGTTAATAAGTGGGCGATTGTAAACGCCAAAGAGCAAGAGATACCGCAAAACCGTGAAAGGTGTTTTATGGTAAGTGTATTAGGCGATTATTACTATGATTTTCCTTGCCCTAAACCTTTAAAAACGACTTTAAACGATTATTTGGAAGAAGAAGTTGACGAAAAGTATTATTTAAGCGATAAGCAATTAGTTTATATATTTGATTGTAACCGAGTTTGCGATAATACGAAAAGGGGCGATTTGGGCGATAGAATAGTAAACCCACAAATTGCAAAAACGATAAGCGTAAGGGGTGCGGTTGACCAAAGAGCCGACATAACTAACTTTGTTGTGGGCGATAATTCAGTTACTTATTCAATAGACGAAATGCGAAATGTAGTCAACCTTAAAAGGCAACTTTGTAATACCATTAGAGCAAACATTGATAAACGTAATGAAGATTTTTTATTTAAAGATTTACGAATAAGAAAGTTTACGCCGAGAGAGTGTTTTAGGCTTATGGGCGTAAAAGACGAAGATTTTGACAAGATTGCTAAAAATCAATCAAATGCAAGCCTTTACCATTTAGCAGGCGATAGCATTGTAGTAAATGTTTTAATGGCTATATATAGGAGTATGTTATGAGTGATTATATAACCGAGTGGCAAAAACGATTAGACCAAAAAGATTTGGCAAAAAAACGAATTGACTTTATAAGGGGCGAACACATATACAAGCAATTTAAGTTTTGGTGTATGGGGTTTGCAAAGGGCAAGGAAAGTTTTAAAAGCGTAGTGGCGTTTAAGGAATTTATGAAAGCGGAAAACATTGAGTTGACTGACTACCAAAGGGAATACCTTTTAACGCATTACTTTGGCTTTGTATGGAACGAAAAAGAAAATAAATGGGAGAAAGTAAAATGAATAGCGAAAAAGTGAAAGAGATTAAGGCAAGATTACAAGAAGAAATACACCTTGTTGAATATGTTGACGAAGCGTATGCCGATTGTGTGAGCGTGGATTTATTAAAAGATATTCTAACCCTAATCAACGAGTTGGAAAAGGAAAATGCCGAATTAAAAGTTGACCTTAAAAATTCTATTGATATGCAAAAGCAAATGCTTGACGGCTTTAAGACTGCAACAAAAGAAGTTGAAGAAAATCTTGCAAGAGAAATGCCTAATTTATTAAAACAGTTTGCCGAAAAGGTTGCTAAAAGGCTTATAAACATTAACGGCATTAAACAAATTTTAGACGAAACTTTAAAGGAGTTTTTAAATGAAAAAGCAAAGATTTAAAGATAAACTATGGAAAGATTTAAAATTAGGTTTAATAACACCTGAAGAATATTTAAAAAAAGAAGCAAAGCACGAAGAACAACTTGAAAAAAAACGAAAATATAAAAAAGGCGAGTGTGTTAAAAGCCTTGACGAACTTATAGAACAAGAGTTTGTTTATATATTTGACCAAATAACGCATAGAAAGTGGTTTGCTAATTATCAAATAGGTTTTATTAAATTATTAATAATTAGGGGCTATGTTTGTAAAGCAATTAAAAAGGAGAACGAAAATGAGAATTTACAATGACGACAACGGAAACGTAATAGATTATTTAGGCAAAAGAAACGAAGAAATCAAAGAAAAGTTAGAGCCGATTTTAAGTGAGTTTTTAACCGAAAAACTTTTAAGCCAAAAAATGAAAAAGCCGATAAATTTAGGCTACCGATTTACAAAGCAACTTTATAGCGTGTTGGCGACCTACCCAAAAATGAACGCCGACGATTTTGTAAGGCTTGACTATGACGACATAAACGATTATTGGCTTAAATACCTTGAATTAACGGCTTATTATAACCGTTATTTTGAAATTGTTGACAACAAGCAAACGCTAATGGCGTTTATGGGTATCAATAGCCGACAATACAAAGACCTTGAAAGGCACGATGACGAAGATATTAAGAGCCTTATGAGTATGATTAACAACGCCTATATAGGCTTGGGCTTTATCGCCAACGAAAGCGGAAATGCGGACAGTAGGGCAACAATGGGTAGGTTGTCGGCAAGGGAATTAGGACACGGACTTGTTAAGGAAAGCGAAGGACAAATGATAGATGCCGTTACAAGTAAAACTCCAAAAGAATTAGAAAGACAGTTGCAAAATTTAATAGGGGGCGAAAAATGAGTTATAACGGAAGAAAAAATTATTTAACTAAAAACGAGTTAAGCGACGAGTGGTACACGCCACAATTTATTGTTAATAAGTGCATTGAAATTATGAGAAACGTGTGTTGGGATTATAACCCTAAAATATTATTGCCGTATGATACCGAAAAATCTTTATTCGTGCAAACTCTAAAAGGTAAAGATATTACTTATAATATAAGAGATTTTTTAGAAAGCGATTATAATTATGATATTTTAATTACTAATCCACCATTTTCGCTTAAAGAAAAAGTATTTGAAAAATGCTTGCAAAACGGAAAAAAGTTTATTTTGGTTTTGCCTGAAACATTTATTTTTAGCGTTACGTTTTTTGATTTATTAGAAAAATACAAGTTTAAATATAAGGTTTATTCGCCAAAGCAAAGAGTTTATTTTATAGGTGAAAACGGAAAGCAAAATAGACCAAATTTTCATACTGTTATAATTGAAGTTAGCCCATATTTAAGGGTAAACGAAATAGAGCATTTTTATAGCGAGTGCAAATAGGGGGCGAAAAATGAAACCGATTAAATGTTGGTATTGCGAAAATTTAGCAAGATGCGAAGTGTTAAAACCGTGTGATAAATTTAAGCGTTATCACTATGGGAGAAAAGGTTGGGGAAACGGCGAAATAGTAAAGCGATTAGCAAAAGAGCAAGGCGTGAGCGAAAGAACAATTTATAGGAGATTAAAAAAAGCAAATGAAAAACTACTTTAATGAAAGGGAAAGAACAAATCATATAATCTTAATGTGTACTGAATACAACGTAAAGGAATTTGCCGAGAGCAACGCCCTAACTGACAACGAGAAACGAATTTTAAACAAAATAAGCAAATTAGCCAACGAGTTTAATAATTCCGTTTTTGAACGCTTTGGAGAGCCTTACAAACGAAAGATAGTAGGCACGCTTAATTGTAATAGTTTACGTTTGGTAGGTAAATATACGCCAATCGCCGATTGCATAAGTTATTGTGCAAGTGAAGATATTGAGCCGAAAGTTAGAGATTTAATCGCAATTAACTGTATGGGGTGCGACAAGTGTAACTATAAAGATTGTGCTATTTATTCAATGGCGGTTACTTGCGGAATTGACGGCAGCGACACAAATGGTTGCCCTTATTCAATGGAACTTTAATTTATTAAAAGGTACTGTTTATCGGCAGTATCTTTTTTAATTGTAAAAAAATTATAAAAATATTGTAAAAATAGTTGACAAACATAAAAGCCTATGTTAAAATGGTATTACCAACCGCAAGAGTGGTTAGGTAAAGGAGAGCAAATTTATGGGAGATACTTTTATTAGTTTGGTGTGTAGGGCATCTCAATACAATTCTTTTAAGCAATTTTGTAAAGATTGGTTTATTGATAGTGTTGAGTATATGAAAATGGCTTGGGATAAAGCAAAAGGAGAATAAAAATGTTTATGTGGGAAGAAGTAGCCGAGTTAAAGGCTTTCTACGAAGAAAAAGGCGAAACTGAAAAAGCAAGAAAGTGCGAAGTGATTTTAGAGTTGTATCGAGAAATGAAAATGCACTTTGATGATTGGAAAGAAATGAAAAGATTGGCACAACAAAATAGAATTAGAAAAAACATAGGCGAATTTGCTATGTATTAAAAAGGGGGAAACAAAAATGACAAAAGAGCAAGCATTACAAGTTGTTAATAACTTTATTAAAGTTAAAGAACTTATGGAAGAAAGCGATAAAATCGTAAAGAATTGCAATAAATGGGCAATAGATTTAAACATAGCAAACTTTGAAGATTTTGTAGAATTATGCGAATTGTTAGAATTGCCGTATTATCACAACGATTGGATTGGCTCAAACAAACATTATAAAGCAAACTATAAAGGGTTAGATATAGTTTGCGTGGTATTTGCAAAGGGGGAAGAATTATGAATAAAACAGTTTTTGAATTATTAAAAGACGTTACTATTGATATTGAATATTGCTTTTACGATTACGATTTTACTTATTCGGCAAAAGCGTTAGACGTTTACGACTACATTTACGACGGAGTTATTGGCACATATTTTGTCGGCGTTGAAATTAGCGACAAAGTTAAAGAAGGTATTTACGACTTAATGTGGAACGAAGGCTTTGAAAGTTTGGTAATGTGGCGAGATAGCATTAAAGACTATTTTGAAAGCGAAGCGTATATGGAGTGGTTGACAAGATGCAAGCGTTAAGTGAATATGAAAAATCTATGTGCTTAACGCTCTGGCAAGACGGCGAAAGCATAATAAGTATAGCGAAAATGCTACCCTATAAAGTTGGAACGGCAAAACGCCTAATTAAAGACCTTGTGGCAAGTGGTTATTTACCACAAAGGAAAAGGGGCGATTTGGTAAAAGACAGACTAAAACGTCTTGTAGCAAGTGGAGTTACCGACAGTTACGAAATCGCAACAATTTTAGGCATTAATCAACAAACGGTGTTAAACTATAAATCACGCCTAAAACTTTATACTGAAAGACCACCTAAAAATTATCGCCCAACAGTTTTGAGCGAAAAGACACAACAAATTATAGCCGATTTGCAAAACGGCATAAGCAATAAAGAAATTCAAACCAAATACGATGTAAGCCGACAGTACGTTAGCAAAGTACAAAAAAATTACTGCAAGGAGTAAAGCAATGAAAAACTATTTAAACAAACAAGATAAAGTTAAAAGAGATAATTGCATTATAGCAATATTAAAAGAGCATAGGGGCGTAAATAACGCTATACCGACCAAAGAAATCGCCAAACAGTTGCAAAGCAAAGGTTTTAAAACAAACGCTAATACTGTTACCGAAATCGTAAAGCAAATAATGTATGAACGCAATTTGCCGATTTGTTCAAGCAACACCAAAGGTTATTATTGGGCGAGTTGCCGAGCCGATTTAGAGCATACGATAACCGACTTGCAAAGCCGTATAAAAGCCTTACAAGAGCATATAGAATACTTACAACAGTTTTTCATTTATTAAGCATAATAAAAGGGTAGCAATTACGCTACCTTTTATTTTTGCCTACAGTTTTTGCCGTAACAGTTTTAACGCTTACAACAGTTTTCGCCGTAGCATTTTTATATAAAAATTTTTCAAAAATCGCCACCAAAATCGGCGTAACGCTCTTTACGGTATTGCCTGTGTTTGCTAATTTCAGTAAATATCGCCGTAAACAAGCAAAAACCACTCCAAAAACGGCGTTTGTGTCGTTGGCGACTATACGCCTATACCGACGCTAAAATCGGTTATAAGGCGTTTAATGGCGTTAGGCGTATTTCCCTGATAAATAAGAAAAACGCCTTTTTATCGGCGTTTCCTTATTGTTTACCCCTTGTAAAATTGCATTTTCTTTGTTTTGCTTAAACGCATTTTTGCATAATCTAAAATTTTTTCTTCATTTTCAAGCCAAAATTCCATATCGCTATACAAAACCGTTGGCGTATAATCAATTTCAATACTACGTGTATTGCCTTGCTTGTCTTTGTTTATCTTAATAGCATTAAAAGTTCCGTTTGTTTTAATTGTAAATTTCATTTCCGTTTCGCTCCTTATAAAATTCCGTTTTCTTTAAATTCTTTAATTAAACCATAGCGTTTAGCAAGTTTTGTAAAATAGTCGCCAAAATAGGCAAATTCTCCACAACTATAATTATGCTCGTTTAATTCTAATTGCCACTGCTTTGCTTTTTCTATCGCTAAATTTTTGTAGTATTGATATTTATTTTTCATAATTTTTTAATTCCTTTTAATTTATTCGGCGTTTAATTATAAGCGAAAACGCCGTTAAATCGCTTTAAATTCGTTGTAGTACGTTAGTTATTTTTAATAAGGTCGCCAAAAAAAGTTATAATAAATGCTATAATAAATATTATAAATTGCATACGTTATCGCCTCCTTAATTTTCTAATATGTATGTACGCATTGTTTCTTTATTTTCGCCAAAATAAAACGCTTGTATAACTAAAATGTAGTGGTCATTTTTCCCGTTTCTGTCTACCACATAAAAATATTTTGCTTTTTCGGTTGTTTTTTCGCCTATAAAAAGTTCGTAATTTTTAGGCAACGGCTCGCCATCAAAACAAGTTTCTTGTTTTTTTAGGTTGTATTTTTTTATTGCTTGTTGTAAAGTCATTTTTTAAAATCTCCTTTTAATATGATATAACATCAAAACTTAAAAATTCTAAATCGTAATTTTCGCATAAATAATAATATATAAAATCATAAATATTTTCTTCATTTTGCAATGTATAAAAAATTTCTTTTGCGTTTTGTATACCTTGTTTAATTTCTTCTTTTGTGTGGGTTGTTTTTATAATAGCATCAATCAAATTGTCAAAATCTGCTTGCAACAACAAATAATTGTGTGTTTTTCTCATCTTGCTTGCTCCCTTTGTCGCGCTTAGTTCTTTTAGTTTAATAATCATTATTTTTTTCCATCCTTTTTTAATAAAATTTTTACGGCGTTTTTAAACTGTCGCCGTTTCAGTTAATTGCTACAATAATTAAAATTTAAAACTAAATTATTAAACATTCTACGTGCAGCGTATAGCCACCACTTCCGTTTTTGTTGTCGTTGCACCATATAACTTCATCGTTAAACCTACCGACAAAATAACCATATGCAATTTGCCCTGAGTTATCGTAAAATTTTATTTTTTTACCCTCTTTAAGCGTTTCAGCATAATCTTTTTGTGCTTGTAGTTTTGCTTGCTTTTCAGTTTCAATTCTAATTTCGTTTAATTTTTGTTGCCTTAATTTTTGTTGATATTCTTTAAAAAAGTTTGCCATAAAAATTCTCCTTTAAAATAGCGTTGTAATCGCTATATTATTTTTGTTAGTTACGTTAATAATAATTTTTTTGCTTTTATCGTTTTTAATATCGTTTAAAAGCGTTGTAATCGCTTTTTTGCTTGCTTTAATAGTGTTTATATATACTTGCATTTTTACCACCTTTTAAAGTTCCTTTATTATTTCTTTTATCGTTTCAGTTTTTGTTGCCGATATGCAAGCACGATAGCCTTCCTTGATTGTCTCAACTTCTTTTACTACTGTAAAATCGCTTTTTTTCATATTGCCGTTTTTAAAAAATTTAGGCTTAATTTCGGCGATATATTCACCCATACGACCATACTTTCCACCAAACCAAACGCTAATTTTTGCTAAATAAGTTTTTTCTTTTTCCATTTTTTTAAACTCCTTTTTTAATAATTTCTACATTGTTAAATCCTAACAATTTTAAGTTTTCGGCGTGTTTTTTTGCTTTTTTTAAACTTAAAAAATCCGTCGAATATTGTTCATTGTTTTCAGTTAGTACAACTAAAAATTTTGCTTTATTGCCATAAATATAAGCCGTTTTCATTTTTTTAACCATCCTTTATAAAATTAGCGTTTTACCACCTGTAGTTATTATATATCAATATTAAATAAATTGCAACCGTTTTTTATAAATTTTTTAAAAAATAATAAAACTTTTTACAGTTTTACTACAATTTTTTGCTACATTTTTTTTAAATTTCGCAATAGTTTTGCGACATTTTAAAACAGTTTAACGCCGTTAGCCGTTAGCGCTTTAACTTTTAGGGGTGGTGGGTGTAGTTACGCCAGATGTTAAAGCAGCAATAAAAAACGGCTTTATGCCGTTTTAATTATAAAAAGTTTATAGTTATTACTAATTTTGTTTTGCCGTCTGGGGATATTTCTGTTATTCTATATGGGATATATCCGTAAATAGTATACATTTTTTCAATTCGTTGATAACTACTAAAATTTTTAAAAAACGATAAACTTTGAATAATATATTCGTAATTTTTACCGTTGCCCATCTCGGTTGTTGTGTTGTACGGTTTAGTTTGCCAATTTTTACCGTTTGCGTTTTTTTCGTAGTATTCTTTTTTAATTTCAATTTGCATTTTGTTTTCCATAATTTTATACCATCCTTATTTTTTACGCTATTAAAAGCGTTTACTATATAATACACAATTTTTTTTTATACGTCAACTAAATTCTATACCATTTTAGCATTTTTAATAAAATTTTTTT
>JAZQVG010000040.1:0-4780 GCA_045631625.1 Christensenellaceae bacterium | reverse complement strand
AACCGTGCCACCAATCGGTTCTATAAAATGCTCTTTCAAGCATTTTAATATACCCTTTATACTAACACTTGTATTAGAAGTTATATCAAGTACTTCTTCCCCTTTCCAAACTTGAAAATGTTTGTGCGTAGAAAGCGTAGGATTAAAACTATTAGATTCTTGATGTAAACCACAAATATATACTTTCTTTTGCATAACCCCTCTCAATTTTTATTTATTATCAACAATTTATGCCGATATATTCCATTATTTATAGTATAATACTTCGTCAATATCTTGTCAATAGTTTGTCATAATGTTTTAAGCATTTCTTCTAAAAAAACAATACCGTTTACAAAATGCAAACGGTATAATTTATCGTACTATTGGCGTGAAAAAAAGTTTATTTTACAACTAATACTTTAACACCCTTTTTCTGTATCTTTTTTAACGTTTCTTTAGGTGCTTTTTCATCCGTAATTAAAACATCAATCGCTTCAATAGGACAAACGTTGCAAGTAGCACGAACTCCAAATTTTGAAAAGTCTGCAAGCAAAATTACTTTTCTTGAATTTTCAATCACCTGCCTACGTAAAAGTGCTTCTTGCGAAATAAAGTCGGTTACTCCATTTTCATCTACACCTGCCGCACCAATAAACGCTTTATCCATATTAAAAAGACGCATAGTTTCTTCTGCAATGCTACCAGAAGCACAATGCTCCCCTTTACGCACGCTTCCACCAGTCAAAGTCACGTCCAACTCTTGGTCACTCAACGTAATGGCGACACGTAAAGAGTTTGTAAACACCTTAAATTCTTTTCCTGTGCCTAAGTTTTGCGCAACGGCAAGCGCCGTTGTACCGTTATCGAAAAACACGCTTTCATTTTCTTCAATAAATTCGCTAGCACGTTTAGCGATTGCTAATTTCTCTTCGAAATTTTCATTTTCTCTATTAACGTAGTTAGGCTCTACACGCATAAACTTTCTTTTTACTGCGCCACCGTATACTCTTTCAATCAGCCCACAACTTTCTAAATATGCCAAATCTCGCCTTACAGTTTCAATGGAAATATCAAACGTTTCCATCAATTCCCCATTAGTGACGGCACCTTTTTTTTCTAACAATTCTACTATTTGTTTTCTTCTTGCTTGGTTCATTTTATAACTCTAATTAAATTTTTTATTTTTTTTCTAAAATTAGGCATCTTCTAATTCATCTCTAAAGAAAGCACGTGTATATGCACTTTTACCTTCCTTGTCCGTAACCATTACGTATAACCATTTTGTTTTTTCATTATATGCAAATTGTGCTTCACTTATAGTTTCATTTTCATTGGCAAAAAATACGCCACGCTTACGAGTATTAGACACAAAACAAATACGGTTAGCAGGTGAAGTTTTTACACTTATCACCCCTTTGTCTACCGTTAATGAAAAGATTTGTGGCCCACACGATGCATAAAAATCTTTATTTTCAAGCGCATTTATAACACTGTCGTACTCCAACTTATCTGCCAAAATATACGTTATACCACCAAAAGAATCGCTTTTAGGCCCCTCAACACCATCATAATTATGGTTATCGTCTGCCGCAATTAACGCCATTTTTCTGCCTTTATTTAATTGATATTCATAATAACGTTCGTTATGCTCGTTGTGACCTACCACGTATGAAGAGTGATTATAAATTTCCATTGCAAAACAGTCTGCATACGCATCAGCATAACTTTCGTCTTCAAACGACCAAGCAGGGTGATTATGGCAAGTCAAAAAGCCACATTTATGTGCGTCGTCAATCATTTTTTTCATAAAATCAACGGCAAATTCACGATGTTCTACAAAATAATGATATTCTAAATTTTCTAATTCTTCTTTTGGGATATATTTGTTATGGTCAGGCGTATAATACACCAGTTTATTTTCAGGAGTTTTTGAATATAAGTTTATATGTGACTGCCCGTCAACGATTGGGTCATATGGAAAATTACGAACGTACACTTCATACGCCGTAATAAACAAAATTTCATCGTCCGTTAAATCGTTATGTGGAACTAAACGTTCGTGGTCGGTAATTGCCACTACTGAATATCCACGTTTTTTATATTCTTCTTTTATTTGTTCCGGCGTTAAAACTGCGTCGGATAAATTGGTGTGGCAATGTAGGTTTGCCTTAAATTGAGATTTTTTTTCATCTATTAAAATTTTCATTTTGTCCTTCTCCACTTGTATTTATCAAATTTCGGCATTATTATATCACAACTAAATATAAATTTCAACAGTTAATATAATTTAGAAATGATTTTTATGTAAAAACTTAAGAGTGTAAATGGTTGCAATTTTTTATAAAAAATTGACTTTTAGTGTAAATAGTAGTAAAATATTTATGGTCTATTTTTTAGGAAGATGATAATAGTGAATAAAAAGAAATTATTGTTTATTTTAAGTTTAGGATTAAGCGTTGTACTAATAGTTTCTTCTATATTTGGCGTTATGGCAATAAAAAACGCAATAGAAGAAAGAAAAAGGAATCAATTTGTAAAACAATACTATGCCGAAAAACTTGAAAAATACACTTTAGAAAACGAAAAATACGGTGATTATGAAGTAGACGTTGCCTTTTTAGGTGATAGTTTAACGGATATGTATGACGTTACAAACTACTATAAAGAATTTTTAGTTTCTAATCGTGGGATAGGCGGAGAAACTACTACTGGGTTAGAAGAAAGATTAAAAATATCCGTTTACGATTTAAAGCCAAAAGTAATTGTGATGTTAATAGGTACAAATAATATGGACAAAATGTTTACAAATTACGAAAATTTGCTTATTGGTTTTAAGGAAAATTTACCTAATACAAAAGTGGTTTTATTGTCCCTTACTGCTATGGGTGGCGAACATTGGGGTGTAAAAAATCAACTTGCGGCATTTAATAACGTAAAAATTAAAAAATACGCCCAAAAATACGATTATTATTACGTAGATTTATTCACACCTCTACTTGACGAAAAGACGGGCGAAGTTTACGAAGGCTATACGATAGACGGCGGGCATTTTACCAAATTAGGTTACGACGTTATAACAGATTTAATAAAGCCTGTCGTACACCAAGCGTTAAACGAATATGGAAAATAAACTACTTAATACTTATTGCGATATTTAAAGGATTTACAAATGAAGCCAACTACAGTTTTATTATTATTTAATTTAATTTTTCTTGCTTTAACAACAATTTTAATGATTGTTTGCAAAAAGACTATTAAAAAAGATAGTACAAAAGATATCGTTCTTAAAATAACAGCGATATTGGTGGTAGTAATACACTACAGCAGTTTATACGTTGACTTCTTCTCTAACAAAGGTGAAGCAATGATAGAAAACAATATGATATTACCTGTCTTCCCTTGCAACATAATAATGTGGTTATTAGTTGCAGTCGCGTTTATAAAAAATAAAGACTCGTTTATCTTTAAAACGCTTGCAGATTTTACGTTTATTGGTGGAACTTTATGTGGGTTAATAGGCGTGTTTTTCAATATCAACTTTCTAAACAACCCAAATTTAGCAGATTACGATATTCTAAAAGGCTTAATTAGTCATTGGGTAATGATTTTTGGTACTGTATATATATTCGCTTTCAAGTATATTAAATTAAAAGTTGTTGAATCGACACGTAGTATATTTTTAGGCTTAATATTGTTCGTTATTTGTGGCACATTAGTAAATGGATTGTTTGCGATTTTTGACGTGCCAAGCGTCAACGCTATGTTTATGCTTGAAGCACCGTTAAAAAGTTTACCGTTTTTTAATTTTTTTACGATAGGTTTATTAGGGCTTATATTAGCATTTATAGGTCTTAATATATATGAATTTTCTACTTTGCCAAAAGAAGAAAGATGGCTATTTAATTGTTTACACAAAAGGAGAAGTTAATTATGTATGAGTTTATGAGTAATTTATTACAAGACAAAAACAATGGCGTTTTTGTTTTTAAGGCTTTTAGTTTTAGCCACGTTTTGTTTTTAGTTTTAATAATAGCAAGTATTATTTTAACCATTTATTTATATAAGAACAAAACACAAGAACAAAAGACAAAATTGATTGACACAACCGTTATTATTGCTCTTTGTTTATATATTGCAGATTTCTTTTTAATGCCCTTTTCATACGGTTATATAGACATAGATAAATTACCTTTCCACCTTTGCACGTCAATGAGTATAATGTGTATGCTTGCAAGGCGCACGAAAGTTTTTGCAAAGTTTAAAACTTCCTTTACGATTATGGGGTTAATTGGTGCTTTGATGTACATATCGTATCCTGCCGGTGTCACCCAAGCAGACGGATATAGTTATCGTATTTTACAAACGGTTATATATCACGGCTTTATGCTTGCCCAAGGCGTTTTTGCCATAGCGTTTAACGACTTAGATTTAAGTAAAAACACCTTAAAATACGATGCGATATCAATTATTAGTTTGGCTGTTTGGGCTTTTATAGGCAACACTTTATACAGTGGTGTTTTAACAGAAACGTGCCAATGTGTAGAAGGTTGCACAAACGTAATTAACGTATATAACCACGATTTTAACTGGTTTTTTGTAAAACACGATGCTTTATATATGATTTCTGACGAAATAGACGTTTATTTTACCCCTTATGTTATGGTTATAGTTGTATTTGGCGTTAGTGCACTAATACGTTTTATTGGCACTGAACTACTAAATTTCTTTAATAAAAAGAAAAAAGTTAAAGATTAACTATAAATTTTACACTTTAATTATTTGAAAATTTTTATAAAAA
>JAZQVG010000039.1:0-13841 GCA_045631625.1 Christensenellaceae bacterium | reverse complement strand
TATAAAAAATTAAAAAACGGTTAAAATATGAAACTTATTATTGGGCTTGGCAATCCAGATAAACAATATGAAAACACATATCATAATCTTGGGTTTATGGCTGTAGACAATGTAGCGAAAAAACTTAATATTGAATTTAACAAGACCAAGTGTAAAGCCCGTATTGCTGAAACTAAAGTTAATGGTGAAAAGGTTATACTTGCTAAGCCTTTAACTTATATGAATTTAAGTGGTGAAAGCGTGGTTGAACTTATGCAATTTTACAAAATTGATATAAGCGATATTATCGTTGCTTTTGACGACTATGATTTAATTAAAGGCACTATTCGTATAAGGGAAAAGGGTACTGCAGGTACGCACAACGGTATGAGAAATATTATAAAACTACTTGGAAAAGACGATTTTTACAGGGTTAAAATTGGGTTTAAACCAACTACGCCAAGTCAAATACCGTTAATTGATTTAGTCCTTTCAAAAATAAGTAAGGATGATTTGGAACTTTTTGAAAAGGCGTTAGATAAAGCGTCAAACGCACTTTTAGATTTTATAAACAACGTTAAAATAACTGACCTACAACAAAAGTACAACTAAAAAACCAAAAGCGTCAGGGTTTTTATATGCTAAATGAAATTTTATTATTAAAAGAAAAGCAAAATTCAATAAAAGAATTTTGTTCTAACGTTCGCCAAGGTATACCTTCGGCGATTTTTGGCGTTAACGATAGTTTTAAAAACTATCTTGTTAGCGTTTTAGATTTGCCCGTTTTGTACGTGGTAAAAGATTTCATTACGGCAGAAAAAACAGTAAAGCAAATTGAAGAGTTTTCTAATAAAAAAGCAATATTTTTGCCTGCAAGCGACGAACTTTTGTTGGTAAATAAAGCATTTTCAAAAGATAGGCTTTACCAAAGAATTTGTGCGTTAGATAAACTTGACGATGCAGACGTTTTAGTTGTTACCCCGGAAACGCTTATTCAGTCATTGCCAAAAAGCATTGATAGTTTTACTTTAAAAGTGGGCGATACTCTGCAGATTGAAAATGTGGTTAAAGACCTTATTTTGTTTGGCTATACAAGGGTTGAAAGTGTAGAAAGTAAGGGCACTTTTTCTCTTCGGGGCGACTTGCTTGATATTTACCCGATTGATAGCGAATTTCCTATTAGGGTAGACTTTTTTGGGGACGAAATAGAAAATATTAAAAAGTTTAACGTTGAAAATAGGAAAAGCGAAGGGCTACTAAAAGAGATAAAAATTTTATCTTCTGCTTTGTTTAATTTTAAAAATGACGATATAAACGCACTTTATAAAATTGCGTTAGATAAAAGCGATATAACTTCTAAAGAACAAGAAGTTAGGCGTGATACCATTTTAAGCGACTTAAAACTTGCGATAGACAACTTTGATTTAGACGGTATGTCTATTTTAAGTCCGCTATCAGTTGATAGAACGGATATTTTTGGTAGGCTTAAAAAGGACACCGTTATAATTTTTGACGAAAGCAAAAGGCTAAACGAAATTGTTACTCTTAACCAAAAGGAATTTATTGAAAGATATAATAGCCTTTATAAAGCGGGCGAAATTTTTGAGTTTGCTAAGTATAATTTATTAGACGTAGACGAAGTATTATTAAAAATAAAGAACTTTAATTTAACGGCAGTACAAACATTAACAACGTCAATACCATTTTTCAATCCGTTAAAAATAGTCAACCCACAAGTTAGTGCTATCGCCAACTACCACTTAGACTTTAAGGAAATTTTTACGGACGTAGACAGATGGCTTAAGGGCAAGTATAGGGTTGTTATTTATACCGAAGATATCAAGCGTGCCCAAAAGTTATCGGGCGAGTTTTCTGAAAATGGTATTTTAAGTACGATAAACGGCGATAAATTGTCGGGCGTAAATATAATTAGCAAAAAAGTTAGCAATGGCTTTATTTATCACGAAGAAAAAGTTGTGTTGATTGGTTGCGACAACCTTTATGCTAAACGAAAGGAAGAAAAGAAGTTAAAAAGCAAAAACAAAGGCTTTTTTACAGCACCTGAAATTGGCGATTACTGTGTGCATGAAACACACGGCGTTGGCAGAGTTTTAGGCAATAAAAAAATAAGCACTACCGAAGGTACTAAAGATTACGTTGCCGTAGAATATTACGCTGGCGACGTACTCTATATACCTGTAGAACAAATGGATATATTAACACGCTATCTTGGTAGTGAAAAAACGCCACCCCTATCAAAAATTGGTGGTGGAGAGTTTGAAAGGGTAAAAAGGCGTGTTATTGAAAGCATAAAGAAAATGTCTTTCGACCTAAAAAAACTTTATAGCGAAAGAAAGGATGTAAAAGGCTTTAAGTTTGAAAGTTTAGAAGAATTAGAAAGTGCTTTTATTAGTCGTTTTCCGTTTGATTCAACGGTAGACCAACTTACTGCAGACCTTGAGATTAAGGCTGATATGGAAAGTGATGGCGTTATGGACAGGCTTGTTTGTGGGGACGTTGGGTTTGGTAAGACGGAAGTTGCGTTTAGGGCAGTTTTTCGTGCCATTGCAAACGGCAAGCAAGCAGTACTTTTAGCGCCAACCACAATCTTAACGGAACAACACTTTAATACTGCTTATGAAAGGTTTAAGGATTTTGGTATTAGGGTTGCCGTTCTTAACCGTTTTAAGAGTGAAAAAGAACAGAAGGTTATACTTGAAAAACTAAAAAATGGAGAAATAGACTTTATTATAGGCACGCATAGGCTACTTAGCCGAGACGTTGAATTTCACGATTTAGGACTTTTGGTGCTTGATGAAGAACAGAGATTTGGTGTAGAACATAAAGAAAAAATTAAAAATCTTAAAAAGGACGTTGACGCTTTAACTTTAACGGCAACGCCAATTCCACGTACCCTTCATATGTCTTTATCGGGCATAAGGGCAATAAGCACAATCAACACCCCGCCTAAAAAGAGACTACCTGTCCAAACTTACGTGACGGAGCAGACGGACAGTTTGATAGTGGATGCTATTATGAAGGAAGTTAACCGTGGTGGCCAAGCGTTTTTACTTTATAATAGGGTAGACAGCATATTTAAGTTTAGCGAACATATACAAAGTTTAATGCCTAACCTTAAAATTACGGTTGCGCACGGGCAGATGGACGAAAAGACGCTTGAAAAGAATATAATTAAGTTCTATCAAGGGGAAACGGACCTATTGATATCTACTACCATTATCGAAAACGGTATTGACTTGCCAAGGGCAAACACGATGATAGTTATAGATGCAGATAAAATGGGGCTTTCTACCCTTTACCAATTAAAAGGTAGGGTGGGTAGAAGCGATAGGCTTGCATACGCATATTTTACTTTTCAGCGTGACAAGGTGCTTACTTCTACTGCTTTTGAAAGGCTAAATGCAATTATAGAATTTGCAGAGATGGGTAGTGGTATAAAAATTGCAATGCGTGACTTAGAAATTAGGGGCGCAGGCAATATTCTTGGCGCAGAACAGCACGGGCACATGGACAAGATTGGGTATGAATTATATTCTAAACTGTTAAAAGAAGAAATGACGGGCGAAGAAGAAAAGATACCTGAACTTGACGTTAGGGTTTCTGCTTTTATACCCGAAAATTATATTGAAAGTTCTTCTGCAAGAATGGGTGCTTATAAAGAGATTGCAGAAATTAACGGCAGAGAAAGCGAGAAAGAGTTTAAGGAAAATTGCAAAGAAGTTTACGGCGAAATTCCACAAGAAGTTATCAACCTTATAAACATTTCGGTAGTTAAGCGTAAGGCGGGGAAGATTGGGGTGAGTTTAGTCGTGCTATCTGATAAACTATCTTTCGTAGAGTTTGAAAATTTTAAGGCGTTTAATAATGAAAAGATAATTGATGCCGTTTCTAAGTTTCAAGACACCGTAAAAATTTCTATGAGAGAACTTCCACGCTTAGAATTTATGCTTGATGGGGCAACAAATTACGAAAAATTACAGTTCATACGCACCTTTTTTGATAGTATGTCTTTAAATAAGTAATATAAATAAGAAGAAAAGCAAAGAAAAAGGAAAAAATGATTGCAATTTTTGTTAGATTAGTATATACTTTATAAGAATAACTATTTTAATATGAGAAGTATTTTTAAACACTACTTTGGGAGAATATATATGAAAAAAAGATTACTTGGTATTTTTGCCACGATATTAGCGATGCTTGTAAGCGTTTCAGGTCTATTTGGTTGTAAACTTATTACCTTAGACGAACAAAGGGATGCGGCGCAAGTAGTAGCAACTATTGATATTATACAAAAAGACGAAATTACCAAAATGGATATTATGGTCGGGTATTTAGAATACGGCTATTATTACGTACAAAATTACGGCTATGAAGTTAACGAAGCGTTGCAACTTGTTTTAGATGCGCAAGTTAATACAAGGATTTTCTATCAAAATGCAGTAGATTGTTTTGAAAAGGGTGTAGAACCTTATGATAACTGCATAGAAGATGCAACTGCACCTAAATATTCAGTAGACAGATATTTAACGGAAAGAGAAATACAAGAAGCAACGTATAACGTACGTAAGTCTATTGAAAGTTCTTTACACTCAAGTTTAAGTGAACATCACCACGGTGCAAGCGACACGGCGTTTGGCGAAGTTAGGACGGCGCCTACAAATGCAACTGCTGCAGAAGTAAGTTATGAAGATAAGGTTAGTTATAACGAAAAACCTTTTGAAATTTCTGGTTCTGAAGCGAAGATTAAGGCTTATGAAAAGTTTATTAAATACTTAAGGGAAAACCAAGTTTTAGGTAGTGAGTTTGACGGTACTATTGAATCTACGGCTTTCTATCAAAACAGTTTAACAAACCAAAAAGAAGCAATTATCTTAGAAAAATATGAAAGTATTTTTAATAGAGAAGCAGTTAAAGATTTAAGCATTGCTATGCTTGACGCTTTATATCAAGAAGAAAAGAACAATCAAGAAAGTTTCAGCCAAGCAGACTTCAAAACTGCTTTAGAAAACGCAACTGCTGATAGCCCAATTTTATTTAACGCTTACGGCACTTACGGGTACGTATATAACCTATTATTAGGTGCAAACGAAATTCAAACGGCACAACTTTCTGCTATTACTTTAGATAAAGAAACGGATGAGTATAAACAAGAAAGAAACAGAATTTTAGCATCTACTTTAGTTAAAGACTTACGTGATTCTTGGATACACGCCGGCTATGATTTTGATGGCGAAAAGTTTACGGGCGATTATACTTTTGCTAAGGACAGTGCAAATTCATTACCTTTCGTTGGCACGGCAACAAAACTTGAAAGTGATGAAGAACATGATACTGACGAAGGCGATGCTTATTCTGCAATAAGCACCACGATGGACTTAACAACTTTCATTAAGTTTATGAATAACTACGTTTATGGTACTAACGTTACAGTTCAAACTTCTAACAACTTAGACGTATATGCAAAAGTTCAATATAATGGCGAAGTAAGCGAATACGACGCTAAAATGAACGAATTGTTGTTTGCTTTCTCAACGGACGCTGGTTCATTAAATAAATATAAGGGTTATGCAATCAACCCACCTGTTGAAGGTAGCAACACCGAAACTTACGTTGAAAGTTTTGCTAACGCCGGTAGAGAATTGTTAGAACTTGGTGGCAAGAGTTATATGATTGTTGCTTCAGACTACGGCTATCACGTAATGTTCTTCTCAGAAGTTTATACGGCAGATTACGGCTATGATACTTTAGTTGCTTACTTAGATGCTGTTGAAGGTAGTAAGGATTGGGCAAGTGAATTAGAAAAAATCAAAACCGATGCTGATGATAAGATTGAAGATACTTACTTAAACGTTCTTGCTCAAAAATATATTGATGCAAAAACAAATAACGTTTACACTAAACTTCAAGCAGAATTACAAAACAAATATATTTATGGCGACAATGCAAAAGTAACGTTTAATAAAACTATTGCTGAATTGTTTAATTAATATCTATTCTTAAAAAAGAAAAAGCAAAACGGTTTTACGTTTTGCTTTTTTTAAGACAAAAATACTTTCTATTAATTTTAAGGTTTTTTACCAATGATACTTTATCTTGATACTGAAACTACGGGGCTTTACCCTGGTCAAGTTTGTCAGTTATCGTATATTATGCAAACTAAAGAAGAAACTACTGCTAAAAACTTTTTCTTTACTGTAGATTACGTGGAATATGGTGCACAGCAAGTCCACGGTCTTTCTGTTGAAAAATTAAAAGTACTTTCTAACGAGTTGCGTTTTAGAGATTGTATTGACGAGATAAAGTGTGATTTTGAAAGGGCTGATTTAACTATTGCTCATAACTTTAATTTTGACTATATGTTTTTATCTACGGAATTTAACCGTCAACTTTTAGACTTACCTATAAAACAAAGTTTTTGTTCAATGAAAAGCATGACGCCTATATGTAAAATATTAAAATCAAACGGCAAATCTTTTAAATACCCTAAATTATACGAAATGTGCAAATTTTACGAGATTAGTGATAGCCAAATAGAAAAGTGTGCAGTTAAACTTTTTGGTGACACGGGGGAGTTCCACGATGCAAGGTTTGATACTACTTCTGTTTACCTATCTATAAACGAAGGGTTTAAGTGCAACGTTTTTAAGGACTTGGAGAAGTTTTTATGATTAAATTAGAAACACACGTTCACACTATTGGCACAAGCCATTGTGCAGATTGCCCGTTAGATAAGGCAATAGAAATTATAAAAAGCAACGGATATGGCGCAGTAACTTTTGTAAATCATATTTCGCCTAAAAGTTTTAGATATCTTGGCGAAAGTGATTATAAAAGCAATTTAGATAAATTTTATGCTTTACAAGACGAGGCAGAACAAGCTTATAGACAAGCGGGTATAAAAGTATTTGATGGTGCAGAAGTTGGGTACGTAGTTGATGGAAAAGTTTTAGAATTTATACTTTTAGGCTTGCCAAAAGAAGCCGTTTATGAAAACGTACTTTTTGAACTATCACAAAAACAACTTTTTGATTTGGTTAATAAATACGACGGGTTTATGTATCAGCCACACCCTTTTAGGACGTACGTGCAGTTAGGCGACCCTAAATATATGCACGGTGCTGAAAGTTTTAACGGGCATTACCATTTTGATAACCAAAACGACAAGGCAAAAGAATTTTGCGAAAAGTATAATTTAATACAACTTTCTGGCAACGATTTTCACCACGATGGTCAACCTATGTTTTCTGGTATTTATATTCCTGAAAGTATAAATACGACGAGAGATTATATAAATTTCTTAAAGAAAAATAATTTTACACTTATAACTAATGAAGAAGGACATAAGCGAATATTTGAAGAATATATGGAGAGTAAAAAATGAGTTTAAGCCCAATTAACGTACTTATAACGGTTTTTTCATTGATAATTTTAATGATACCGGGTTTTATTTTAAGGAAAAGCAAAATGCTTGGTGAAGGTGCCGACAAGGTATTATCAAACGTGGTTTTATACGTAGGTCAACCTTTTCTTATCTTTATGTGCTTTCAAAAAGCGTACGAAGCAAAAATTGCAGTAAACTTTTTAATCGCCTTAGCATTAGGTTTTTTAGTACACGGCTTAATGATTTTGTTTGTTTACTTGGTTGTTAGAAGTAAGGGTAAAGACGCAAAAAAAGACGTATGCCGTTTCGCAAGCGTATTTTCAAACATAGGTTATATGGGTGTGCCTTTCTTGCAAACTCTTTACGTAGGCAGACCGGAATTATCTGAAATTATTATTTATTGTGCCGCAATTTTAGTTGTATTTAACGTTTTAAGTTGGACTATTGGCGTAGTAATGTATTCGCACGATAAAAGTACCATTTCTGCTAAAAAAATAGCAACAAACCCAACTATTATCGGCGTGGTTGCAGGCTTAATTTATTTCTTCTTAATTAAAACGCCTATAGCAGATTTGGCTACACAAGGTAGTACTTTAGACTTGCTTTTAGAAAAGATTATGAATAGTGCAAACTTTGTTGCAGAACTTGTCACACCACTTTCAATGTTTGTAATAGGTATGAAACTTGCAGAAACTACAGTTAAAGATATTTTTACAGAAAAATGGGTTTATATATCAAGTGCTTATAAGTTATTAGTTATGCCTTTAATTTGTATTGCTTGCGTGTTATTTTTGCCAATCGATAACAATATTAAATATGCAATGTTTTTCGCAGTTGCAATGCCAAGTGCCGCAAGTTCAGCGCTTATGGCTGTTAGATATAAAGGGGATGGCAAAACTGCTTCTTCGGTCGTGTTGTTTTCAACCGTGTTATCTATCGTCACAATATCTCTCTTATACATGCTACTAAACTTTTTACTCAGTATAGTTTAATTTTAGTTTTATAAAAATAAAAAGCATCAACAATTCGTTGATGCTTTTTTGTTTAAAGACTTTTATTGGCAGGGGTAGTAGGATTCGAACCTACGAAGTGACGGAGTCAGAGTCCGTTGCCTTACCGCTTGGCGATACCCCTATATTTATGTGTTTTATTTTAGCAAAAGTAAATTAAAAATACAAGCATTTTTGTATTATTATATATAGTTTATAATTTTACCTTGCAAATGCTTCCGTTTTTTTGTACAATTATATTGTATTAAATTTTAAGGTGAACTATGGTTACAGATTATAATTATATAATTACGGGTGCAACTGGTTTTGTTGGAAGTGTTTTTGCAAAAAGACTTATTTCGCTTGGTTGTAAAGTGACGGGTTTTATTAGAAACGAACAAAAGGCAAAATTAGTATTTAAAAATTTGCCTATTGATTTGGTGGTTGGCGATATTTCTTCCTCCGATGACGTTGCCCGTCTTTTTAAAAAAGCAGACGATAAAACGGTGGTTATACATACGGTTGCTAAAGTTTCTATAGGCGAAGCGAAAATTAGTGAACTTATGTCCATAACGGTTGGCGGTACGAAGTTAGTTGTTAAAAACTGTGTAGAAAAAGGTGTAAAAAAACTACTGCATATTTCTTCTACTGAAGCGTTGCCAAAGAATATAAGGTTAAGTGAGTTTGATAAGTATATTCCTGACCATAAGTATTGCCGTAAAGGTTACGGCAAGACAAAAAGCATGGCAGATGAAATTGTTTTAAACAGCAGTAAAAATGATAATTTAGATGCAAGTATACTTATGTTCGCTAGCGTAATTGGGCCTGGGGATTACACCAAAGGACATATGACACAAATGATTATTGATTATATTGAAGGCAAGTTGCCTGCTTCTGTAAACGCCGGTTATAACGATTTTGATATTCGTGACGTAGCAGACGTTTTGCCTAATATAATTGAAAAGTCAATTAAGGGCGAAACTTATATTTTTGCTTCTAAACCAAATAAAATTAGCAATATTTTAGATATTGTTTCTAATAAATTAGGGCTAAAAAAACTAAAAAGTTTACCATTGTTTTTGGCGTATATCGGTTTGCCGTTCTTGTGGGTATATTGTAAACTTTTAGGTAAGCGCCCACTATACACTCGTTCAGCATTGGCTGTACTTAAAGATGACACCAATTTTCCAATAGACAAGGCGAAATTAGAGTTTGGTTTTTCGCCAAGGCCGTTAGAACAAACTATAAGTGACCAAGTAGATTTTTTATTAACTAACAATCTTGCAAAAATTAAAAATAGATAAAAAGCCCTAATTTTAGGGCTTTTTATCATATTATAATTAAATTTTTATCTTTTTAAAAATTTGCAACTTATCTAAATTATTACTTGATACCGATAGAAAATACTTATTATCTTCTATAAAATGACTATGGGTAGAAACAAAGTCACTTTCAATTTCCTTCGGCTTAAAAAGTGGCAAGTCAAGGCGTTTAAAAACGCTTTCTTTTTTTGTAAAAGTTTGTATTAAAAATTCAGTTTTTTCCCTTTCGTCAACGTCTAATTTGTAAAAAATTTCAAGTTCTTTTTCGCTTAAAATAGTCCTTTCAAAATTAGCATTTTTAAGGGGCTTTACTATTTGTACGTCAACGCCACAAGGCAAACTTGATAGACATACGGCAACCATATCTTCACTATGAGAAATAGAAAAATAAAAACTATCACAAACCCATTTTCCATTACTATTTTTTTTAAGATTAAAGTAAGTTATGGGTTTATTGAAAGTGTCAAATATGGCATATTCTAAAAGTTTAAAAGCGCAAAACTTTTCTCTTTTTACTTTTGCGCTTGTTGAATTTAATATTTCGTTTTCCCTATCTTTATGTGTTAGAGAAAAGTCTTTTATGTTTTGGGGCATTACAGCCGTGTATACCCTTAGCATTATTTTTTATTTGACCTTTTTTAAATTTTCGTCACGTCAGTCACTTCTGCTAAATATGGAAGTTCTCTATATCTTTCTGCATAGTCTAAGCCGTAGCCTATAACGAATACTGGTTTTACGTCAAAACATTTGTAGTCTACTTCTATTGGTGTTTGCCTGCAATCTTTTTTGTCCAAAAAAGCACAAATCTTGATGCTGTTAGGTTTTTTTTGTTGTAAAAGTTTCACAAAGTAAGAAAGTGTGTTGCCACTATCTACTATATCTTCTACAATCAAAACGTCTTTGCCGGTAATTTCTGTGGTAATGTTAGAAACAAGTTCCATTTCGCCACTTACTATACCGTTTTTATAACTTGAAAGCCTTGCAAAGTCTATCATTAATGGCAGTTTAATGTGTCTTGTAAGGTCGGTAAAAAAGTATACGGCACCCTTTAGCATACCTATTATTACGGGTTGTTTGCCCTTGTAATCTTCTGTTATCTTTTCGCCAAGTTCTTTTACCCTTTGCTGTATTTCTTGTTCGCTAATAAGCATTTTATAGCCGTCCATTTTTGCCTCCTTTTCTTTTGTTTTAGTTGATTTTTATAATGTTTTTAGTGTTTTTATCTACTTTTACCTTGTCGGAAATAGCCAAGTTAAATATCGCAAAAATTTCATTTCCGTCCGTTAACAAAGGGATTCGGGTTCTTAATCTTGACGGAATTTTTTTGTCAGTAAAATAGTCGTTCAGTTTTTTGCTTCCACCACCAAACTTTGTAAACACGTCGCCATTTTTCTTGGTGCGAATTACGGCAGTTTTCGGTACTTTATCTTTATCTAAGTATAAACCGTCTTTTAGATTTTTAGGAATTTCGTCTAGTTGTTGTATCTGATATTTTTTTCCGTAAAATTCAAAAGTTGTTTCGGTTAGGGGTAATAATAAATTTTTTTGAGTGTCGCTATCGGCAACAAAAAAGAAAATTCTATTATATTCCTTTACGGCAACCACCTTGTTTAGTAGGTTTATTGACTTAGACGTGCTGTTTTGAGATAGTTTTACCACGTCATTTAAATGCGATTGTTGCCAATCTTTTTCGATGCCTAAAAGTTGTAGTATTTGAATAGTAGCACGCTTTATTAATACAGGCTCTAATGGTAGCCTTAAATAGTATCCGTCAATGCTTGGCTCAATGCTCTTTTGGGCAAGATTATCTAAAAAATCCCCGTCTTCTTTAACGCTATTGCTTAGTCGCATTATGCTTTTTTCTGCTTGTGGGAATATTTTTTTTATCTCAGGGATAATATTTAAACGGATAAAATTTCTAGTATATTTGTCGTCAAAATTGGTTGAATCTTGTACGTAGGGTATTTCGTTTTTGGTCACGTATTCTAAAATTTCTTCTTTACTGCAATTTAGAAGTGGCCTAATTATTTTGTCTTGATAATTACTCTTTATGCCCGCTAACCCTTTTAATGCTGTGCCACGAAATAGATTGAAAAGCACAGATTCTGCATTATCGCCTAAATGGTGTGCTGTCGCAATCAAGTCACATTTTTTGGACTGAAGGGCTTTTTCAAAACATTGATATCTTAAAATTCTACCGGCTTGTTCTAAGGTTAACTTATTTTCCAATGCATATTTTGGGCAATCCACTGAAAAAGAAATCAGTTCAACGTTATGTTTTTCACAGTAGTCTTTTACAAACTGGCTATCTTTTATTGATTGCTCTCCACGTATACCGTGCTCAACGTTAATTGCCAAAAGGTTGAACTTGCTTTTAGACTTCATTTCATATAAAAGGTGGAGTAGCGCCATAGAGTCGCACCCACCAGATAAAGCGACGGCAACGTTTTTGCCTTTTAAGTTGGTTTCGCCAAAATCTAAAAACATAGTTATATTGTATCAAACAATTACAAAATTTTCAACTATAAATTAACATATAAGCATAAATATCGTAAAAATGGTTGACAAAAACAAAAATACAAGGTATTATATCATAGCACAAGGAAAAAGGACATAAGATAATATGTACAATATCGCGGGGTAGAGCAGCCTGGTAGCTCGTCGGGCTCATAACCCGGAGGTCGTGAGGTTCAAATCCCACCCCCGCAACCACTAGATACTCGTTTGAACTTTTTCAGTTCAAACGAGTTTTCTTTTATTTCTTCTAGGTTTTTGCCGTTTATTATCTCTAAGCACTCTTTTTTGTTGAGTCTTTTAGTTTCACGCTTGTTGGTGTTATAGAGAATAATAACCTTATCGTCAAATAAAAACACACGGTTTATGAACGAGTTAAAGAACTCGTTTTTTTCTTGCCCATTTTCATACTGCTTTCTAGCGTAGTAGTTAAGAAACGTCCTAACGTCAACAAGTTCTAATGGCTTAATTTGTTTAGCCTTTTCAACGGCAATTTTGGCTTCTAAATCTTCTTGTGTTGCTTCAAGCGAGAGTAGTTTTTCTTTCGTGGACTTAGTGTAAATTCCTTCTTCTATCGCAGTTAATATTTTATCGATAGATTTTTTAACAGTTTTTAAGTCTTTTTCAAAAGCAAGTAATGCCGTTGGTTTTTCAATTTCAGCGTTAAAGTTATCAACTACCGTTTTAGCAATTTTATCAATGACCTTTGGTGTTAAAACGTATTCAACGGTTGCGCCGAAAACCACGCTTTCAATATAGTCTTGCTTAACGTTTTTCTTGCTGCAACTGTTTTTATCGGACTTTCTACCAAAACATTTATAGTAGTGGTGGACTCTTCCGTTGTGGCTCGTTCCCGTCTCTGCTGTAATTGTGTTGCCACAATACCCACAGTACATTTTGCCACTTAATATGTATGGGTTTTCGTGGTAAACTTCACGCTGTCTATGTTTATGTCCATCCATAATCAAATTACACTCCTTAAATAGTCTTTTGTCAACGATAGGTGGAACGACGTCGGGGTAAGTTGTTCCGTCAACTGTCACAATTCCTATATATTTTTCGTTACGAATCATACGGCAAATTCCCGTCATTGTGAACGCTTTTCCGTTTTTAGGCTTAATGCCTTGGCTGTTTAATCTATCGACTATTGATTTTCCTTTTTCGCCGTTACGATAGCGATTGAAAACGTCTCTAACGATTTCCGCTTCTTCGGGGTTAACTACCCACTTTTTGTTTACAATATTATAACCGAGTAGGGTGTATCCACCAATAAAATGACCTTTAAGTAAACTTTCCTTAACGCCTCGCTTTGTCTTTTGTGAAAGTTCGGCGGAGTAATACTCCGCCATACTTTCTAAAACGCCTTCGATTAAAATTCCGCTTGCGTCGTCCGAAATGTTTTCCTTTGCCGATAATACTCTAACGCCATTTTTCTTTAACTTGGCTTTGTAGTTAGCGCTATCGTAACGATTACGGGCAAAACGGTCTAATTGGTAAACCAAAACGTACTCAAAGTTTTTTTTCTTGCTATCTTCAATCATTTTAAGAAACTGTGGACGTTTATCTGACGTTCCCGTCAAAGCCCTATCTATGTATTCGCCAACGACTGTAATATCGCTTCTTTTAGCAAAGTCG